>NZ_LOAR01000005.1:0-377309 GCF_001620885.1 Klebsiella sp. D5A
CTTTGGCAACGATGGCGTCGATCTGTTCCTGCGTAAATTCTTGCGCCATGACAGAAATTGGGCACAGCGCGGCGACCACCGCCATGGCTAAAGGCAGTTTTTTCACAGTATTCATGGTTATCTCGCTTTAATAATTAATATATTTCAGATAATAACCATCCCATTCTGGCTAAAATAAATAACCAAAATAAGCTGATTTGTTTTTTAGGGTACAGCGACGCCGGAGAATAATATTCTCGCTGACGTTATTCCATATTAATTAACGCTGGTACAGATGGATTAATTCTTCTGAGAACTCGCGGGCCAGCAGCGAATTCATCAGATGATCCTGGGCATGTACCATAATCAGCGTCATAGGCTGACGCGCTTCACCGGCATCCTGCCCGATGAGCTGGGTCTGCATCTGATGCGCCCGGCGGGCGTAGCCGTCGGCCTCATTTAAGAGTAAGCGCGCTTCGTCGATATTTCCGGTTCGGGCCGCATGCAACGCTTCAAAACATAATGAGCGTGACTGTCCTGCATTAACGATAATTTCCATTACCGCATCTTCTAATTCAATCATGTGTATTCCTGAGGTATTTATTATTTAATAATGCAGTGAAAGTCCATTTTCTGCATTATTACGCTGTCATCTTATTATCTCTCCGGAAGGGGAGGGATTAGCTAACGGTTTCTGCCACTGGAACGCTATTTTTGGCTTTCTCAACTTCGGTTTTCATTAAGGAACGTTCATAGGCGCGCAGGAACGGCAGGTAAATGACCGCCGACATCACCATGCAGATGAGACACATCACCACCGGACTCAGGGTCCAGTTGGCCGCCCATGACGCGCCAATTGGTGCCGGCGTGGTCCACGGAGTGAGGGACACCACCTGGCTCAGCCAGCCAAGACGCGTCGCGCCGTAAGCCAGCACCGCGTTGACCATCGGCACGCAGACGAAGGGGATAAACATCATCGGGTTCATGATGATTGGCGCCCCGAACAGAATCGGCTCGTTGATATTAAAGAAGCTCGGCACAATGCCCATCTTGCCGATGGTGCGCAGATGCGTGGCCCGGCTACGCAGCAGCAGGAAAGCCAGCGGCAGAGTCGAACCGACACCGCCAATCAGCAGATAGTGATCCCAGAAGCCCTGCAGATAGACGTGCGGCAGCACCGTACCCGCCGCCAGCGCCGCCTGGTTTGCCGACAGGTTGGCCATCCAGAACGGGTTCATAATGCCGGTAACAATCAGTGAGCCGTGGATCCCGGCGAACCAGAAAATCTGGCACATCAGAACGGAGAGCAAAATCGCCGGCAGCGAGTCGGAGGCGGAAACCAGCGGCTCCAGCAGATGCATGATCGCCTGCGGCAGGATCATCCCGGTCTGCGCTTCGATAAACAGGTTCAGCGGATGCAGAGTCGCAATGACCACCAGCACCGGGATCAGGATTTCAAACGAACGGGCGACGCCGGTGGGGACCTCTTTCGGCAGACGAATCGTAATGTTGTTTTGCTTCAGCCACGCATAAACGCGGGTGGAGTAGATGGCGGTGATCAGCGCGGTGAAAATGCCCTGACCGGACAGATACTGAGTGGAAATTTTGCCATCGGCATAGGGCGCGGCGACCAGCAGGAAGGCCATAAACGCCAGCAGACCGGACATTACCGGATCGAGCTGAAACTGACGACCGAGGCTGGCGCCAATGCCGACCGAGATAAAGAAGGTCATCACGCCCATGCTGAGGTTAAACGGCAGCATCAGCTGTTCGCGGTAGTGCTGGGAGAAATCAAGCCAGCCGCGGGCAAAGCCGTTGGTGGTATCGGGTGAAAACGGCGGAAAGATAAATACCAGCATGAAAGAGCCGATGATCATAAACGGCAAGGCGGCAGTGAAGCCATCGCGGATCGCGATAACGTATTTCTGCTGCCCAAGGCGTCCTGCCAGCGGAGTAATAGATTGCTCGATCACGGCAATCATGGACTGATACAGAGAACTCATTTCAACACCTCTCAGTGCGCCGCTGGGATCAGCGACAGAGCATAATTCAGGACGTTGTCTCCCCGCTGCATACCGTAGTCCATCGTATCGATGGGCTGAACGGGAATGTTCAGGGAAGCCGCTTTGTCAGACAGGGTTTTCAACATGTATTTCACCTGGGGGCCAAGCAACACCACCTGATACTGCGGAAACTGCATGTCAAATTCGGAAACGCCATAGGCATCAATCTGCACCGGCAGGTCACGTTCATTCGCCGCCTCCACCATCTTTCTGACCAGCAGACTGGTGGACATCCCGGCAGAGCAGCACAGCATAATCTTGTACATCGACGACCATCCTCAAAATGTAAAAAGTTATTGCGTGGATGATTTGATATCAGACGGAAACCGGTTTCCATTCATAAAAAACAGAACTGTGATAGTGGTCAAGATCTCCTGCTTATGGGGCGGATTTATTGGATTTCGCTCACATTATTCTGTCGATTTGGCGATGTTTTGCGCTGAAATGGAAAATCGGTTTCCAAACAAATGGTGAAATGGATATACTGCGCTGGTCACAATTGAAGCGATTCAGGTTTACAGGATTTTGGCGGGACGCGGCGCCCGCGCAGGGGAAAATGATGTCGACAATCAATGATGTTTCACGACTTGCCGGGGTTTCCAAAGCCACGGTGTCGCGAGTGTTGAGCGGCTCACGTGGCGTGAAGGAAGCCAGTCGTCAGGCGGTGCTGCAGGCGGCGGAAGCGCTCAATTACCGGCCAAACATGATAGCCCAGTCGTTGCTCAGCCAGTCCACCGGCTGTATCGGCGTCATCTGCGCCCAGGACAACATCAACCAAACCACCAGCTATCTCTACGCCCTGGAAAAACAGCTCAGCCAGCACCAGAAGCACCTGCTGCTGCGCTTCGCCAACACCAGCAACGGCGTGATGAGCTCGCTGGAGGAGTTGACCTGCGGGTTGTGCGATAACGTGCTGATCATCGGCGCGCGTTTTCCCCTGAATATTAACCGCCCGGACGTGGTGCTGGTGGACTGCCTCGACAGCGAGGGCGACAACAGCATTCAGTTCGATCATGCCTTCGCTGCCGAAACCGCCTGCCACTATCTGATTAGCCAGGGGAGACGGCAGATTGCGCTGATTCATCCGCAGAGCAGCGGCTTTGCCGACCAGGTGCTGCTGGGCTACAAGCACGCGCTGGAAAAAAACTTTTTGCCGTTTAATCGCAACCTGGTGTTTCTGGATAACACCTCGCCGTCGGTGGCGGTGCAGGAGCTGGTCAATAACGCCACGACGCTGAACTTTAACGCGCTGCTGGTGAGCGATGAACAGCAGGCGCAGCGCGTGGTGCCGCAGCTGCAGGCGTTTAACCGCGCCGTTCCGCAAAATGTGATGGTGTTTAGCCTCGCCGGATCGTTACAGCTGCCCGGTATCCCCACCATTCCGGCCATTGAATATTCCATGGACGCGATGGCGTCGCGGATCGTCAACTGGCTGACCGAGAAAACGGACAACCCGGGCGGCAGCCCGCTGCGCGGCGATTTAATTATTCCGAAGCACTGAACACCGCTCTTGCCCTGACCCGCCGCCGTTGGCTGCGGGTTTTTTGCTGGCTGGTTTTTGTCGTATCCCTCACATTATAAATAAAACTCATATCTGACGCCGGGTTTTCGAACCGGACAGCCTGCGTGACCTGCCTTAAGTTGAGTACGAAAGTTCCACTCAAAAAACACTAACCAGAACATTCGTACCGCCTGCTTAAGGAAGTGACCCTATGAATCACATGAACGTTGTCGATGTGAAAGCGTGGATAGATGCCCGTCCGGTCTCGCGCTTTCAATGGAACGTGCTGCTGCTCTGTTTCATCATCATTATGCTGGATGGGTATGACGCCGCGGTGATGGGCTTTGTCGCCCCGGCGCTCATTGAGGACTGGGGCATCAGCCGGGCTGAAATGGGGCCGATTCTTGGGGCGGCCATGTTCGGCGTCGCCATTGGCGCCCTGGTGGCGGGCCCGCTTTCTGACCGCTACGGCCGAAAACGCATTTTACTCTGGTCGGTGGCGCTGTTTGCGCTGTTCAGCCTGGCCGGCGCCGTGGCGCAAAGCCCATCGCAACTGGCGCTGATGCGTTTTCTTACTGGCCTTGGCCTTGGCGCGGTGATGCCCAACTGCGTCACGCTGGTGGCAGAATATATGCCGGAGCGGCGTAAAGGGGTGATGATCACCCTGATGTACAGCGGTTTTAACGTGGGCTCTGGCCTCGGCGGCTTTATCGCCGCCGGGTTGTTATCGCATTACAGCTGGCACTCGGCGCTGATTTTTGGCGGCGTGCTGCCGCTCGTGGTGCTCCCCTTTATGATCGTGATGTTACCGGAGTCGGCGATGAACATGGTGGCGCGCCGGCTACCGGGCGAGCAGATCGCCAGGGCGCTTAACCGGCTTGGGGGCCAGTTTACGGCGGAAACCGTTTTTCAGTTGAATGCGCCGCCCATCACGCGCAGCAATAAAGTGGCGCAGCTGTTTCGGCATGGCTATGCCCGCGGCACGATAGCGCTGTGGCTGACCTATTTTATGGGGCTGTTCGTGATATATCTGCTGAACGGCTGGCTGCCAACCATTCTCCGCTCCGGCGGGCTGTCGCTGCAGCAGGCGGCGATGATGACCGGCTTGTTCCAGCTCGGCGGCCCGCTGGGCGGGATCCTTGTCGGTATGCTGATGGATCGTGCTTCGGCGAAAGCCGTGATTGCGGCAACCTATTTCCTCGGCTGCCTGTGCCTGTTGTCCCAGGGGTTGATGGATTTCGGATCGGCGGCGCTGTCGGTGCTGATTTTTATCAGCGGGATGTGCATTAACGGCGCGCAGAACGGTCTGCAGGCCTATTCGCCAGCCTATTATCAAACCGAGATCCGTGCTACCGGCGTCAGCTGGATGCATGGTATCGGCCGTACCGGGGCTATTCTCAGCTCCACGCTGGGTGGGATGCTGATGCTGGCCGTGCCGGGACACTCGTCGATCTTTTTGGTGCTTGCGCTGCCGGCCTGCCTGGCGGGGATCTGTATTTTGTTGCACCGTATGAATCACGCTAAGCCTCGACTCACAGAGGCAGAACTGGACGCTTTGTCATCCCCCCTGGAACACCGATAAGTGGAGTTATCTGATGGCTAACATTCTCGGCGGTATCGCCGTCTCTCATACCCCGACTATCGGCTTCGCGGTCGATCATCATAAACAGCAGGACCCGGCGTGGTCGCCGATCTTCCAGAGCTTCGAACCGCTGCAGCGCTGGCTGGAGGAGAAAAAACCGGATGCGCTGGTGTACATCTTTAATGATCATGTGACCGCCTTTTTCTTCGATCACTATTCGACTTTTACGCTGGGAATCGACAGTCAATATGACGTTGCCGATGAAGGCGGCGGACCACGCTGTCTGCCGCCGGTCCAGGGCAATGCGGCGCTCTCAAGGCACATTGGCGCCAGCCTGATGGCCGATGAGTTTGATATGTCGTTCTTTATGGATAAAAAGCTCGACCACGGCCTTTTCTCGCCGCTTTCGGCGCTGCTGCCCTGGGATGAAGCGCAGGGGTGGCCGACGGCGGTGATCCCGTTACAGATCGGCGTGCTGCAATTTCCGGTACCGAGCGCGCGCCGTTGTTACAAACTCGGCCAGGCGCTGCGCCGGGCAATTGAAAGCTTCCCGGAAGATATCAATGTGGCGATTGTCGCGACCGGCGGCCTCTCGCATCAGGTTCATGGCGAGCGCTGCGGATTTAATAATCCCGACTGGGATGCCCAGTTTGTTGACATGCTGGTTAATGACCCGGAAAAGCTCACCGAAATGACCCTTGGCGAATATGCTGAGCTGGGGGGGATGGAGGGGTCCGAAGTGATCATGTGGCTGGTGATGCGCGGCGCGCTATCAGCCAATGTCACCGAAACCTGGCGCGACTATTACCTGCCGTCGATGACCGGTATCGCCACGCTGATCCTTGAGAACAATGCGCGCCTGCCCCCCGTCGATACCCTGACGCGCCATCGCCAGCATATGGCGCAGCAGCTGGCCGGGGTGGAGAAACTGCCGGGAACCTATCCTTTTACCCACGAGCGCAGCCTGAATGGCTTGCGGCTTAACCGTTTCCTGCATCGGCTGATTGAGCCTGCCTGGCGCGAACGTTTTCTGCAGTCGCCTCAGTCGCTTTATGCCGAAGCCGGACTGAGTGAGGAGGAACAGCAGTTGCTCAACGCACGCGACTGGCGGGGATTGATTCAGTATGGCGCCAGTTTCTTCCTGCTGGAGAAAATGGGCGCGGTGGTCGGCGTATCCAACCTGCATATTTACGCCGCGATGCGCGGGCAGACGCTGGAGGCGTTTCAGCAAACGCGCAACCAACAGGTAACCTATTCGGTGGCGGGTAAACGTTAAACGGTCCCGTCCTGAACCTGCTGATAGATAAAACGCAACAGCGCCTGCGTCGCCGGGGAGGGCAGGCTGCCGGCGCGAAACGTCAGCCCGATACGCCGGGTGGTATCGGGCAGGGGGACCGGCAACACGCTGAGCAGCCCATTGTCAGTTTCAAAACGCATCTGGCTGGCGGAGACCGCCGCCAGCATGTCGGAGTCCTGCAGCAATCCTCTCACCATCGCCGCATCCCCGGTCTCCACCGTCGGTTGGGGCAGCGGCAGCCCCAGGGTGATAAACGCCTTATCCAGCAAATGGCGCGCCGGCGCGTTGGCGCGCGGCAGCACCCATTGCGCGGTCGCCAGCTGGCTGCGCGGATCCGGATGGCGCAGCAGCGGGTGGTTATTACGCAGTAAAATCAACATATCCTCTTCAAATAACGCCTCGCTACAGAGGTCCGGAAGATCTTCATCCTGACGCAGGGCGCCGATAATAAAATCGATATTACCTGCCCGCATATCGGCGACCAGCGACTCATACGGGCTTTCATTGGTCATGAGGGTAATGCCCGGGTGCTGAGCCAGAAAGGCGGCGATGGCGGAGGGCAGTAACCGGGTCCGGCTCAGCGGCAGGGCGCCAATGCGCACGGTGCCCTCCAGCACCCCGCGACGGGCGGCGATATCGCTCCAGATGTTTTCCAGCTCGTTGAGCGCTCTGCTTACCGGGGGATAGAGTAGCTCCGCGGCGGGCGTGGGGCGCACCCCTTCTGGCGTCCGGCGAAATAGCGCCGAATCCGCCCCTTTCTCCAGGACCTTCAGCGCGGCGCTGACCGCCGGCTGGGTGATCCCCAACTGTTGCGCGACGGTTTGGGTATGGTTGACGTGATAGAGCTGAATAAATATGGCTAACCGGCGGGTATTGAACAGCCAGCCGGCGTCCGCCAGCGGGCCGCTGGTGCGGGTATGGTGTTTCTGCAACAGCGCCGGAATGGCCTGCAGGTCGTCAATCGCCCGCCGGGCGCGCGGCAGGATGCACTTGCCATACTCGGTGGGCACCATGCCGCTGTAATGGCGTTCGAACAGCGTGAGGTTCAAGGCGGATTCAAGGTCGCGGATCGCCCGGGTTATCGCTGACTGCGTGCGGAATAAGTCATCGGCCGCACGCGAGACGCTGCCGCGCAGCGCGACCTGACAGAAAAAGCGCAGCTGCATGATATTTATGATTTTATCGTGCTTTTTCTTCAGCATGGTTCGTCAGGCCTGAAACAGTGAGTGAGTCGACAACATAAATAAAAATCATAGCCTTCGCAAGTTAACGAATTACCTCCCTGCGACGGGACATGACAAGCTGAAAAAAACAACAGAGGAAGCCATCATGTCTCATCCGGTTAGCGAAAAAAGTGCCCTTGTCGTCAGCGCCCACTCAGCCGATTTCGTCTGGCGCGCGGGCGGTGCGATAGCGCTGCATGCCCTGCAGGGCTATCAGGTCCATGTGGTCTGTTTATCCTTTGGCGAGCGCGGCGAGTCCGCCAAACTGTGGCGCAAAGGCAACATGACCGAGGAGGCGGTGAAGCAGGTGCGTCGCGAAGAGGCGCAGGCCGCCGCTGAGATCCTGGGCGCCAGCGTCGAATTCTTTGATATCGGCGACTATCCGCTGCGCGCCGATAAAGAGACGCTGTTTCGTCTGGCGGATGTGTATCGCCGTATCCAGCCCCACTTTGTCCTGACGCACTCCCTGCACGATCCCTATAACTACGATCATCCGCTGGCCTCCCATCTGGCGCAGGAGGCTCGGATTATCGCTCAGGCAGAAGGCTATCGCCCCGGCGAGAAAATTGTCGCTGCTCCCCCGGTTTACTGTTTCGAACCGCACCAGCCGGAGCAGTGCAACTGGAAACCCGATGTGTTACTGGACATCACCGCCGTCTGGGAGAAGAAGTATCAGGCCATTCAGTGCATGCAGGGTCAGGAGCATCTGTGGGAATACTACACCCGCGTGGCGCTGCAGCGCGGAGTGCAGGCCAAACGCAATATCGGCATCACGGCCGCGCGCGATATCGTTCACGGCGAAGCCTTCCAGAGCATCTTCCCCCGCGTAACGGAGAACCTGGCATGAACCTGTTAAATAAAAAAGGCCTTGTGATCCGCCATCTGCCGCGCCATGACGAGGCGGTTTTGCGCCGCTGTGAGGCGGCCGGGGTGGCGACGCTCCATGAAGCCTGGGATCGTCAGGGGCTGATGGGGCCGGCAATCCGTCCGATTCAGCAGGGCGTCAGCCGGGCGGGCAACGCGGTAACCGTGCTGGTGACGCCAGGCGACAACTGGATGTTTCATGTCGCGGTCGAGCAGTGCCGCGCCGGCGATATTCTGGTGGTGGCCCCGACGTCGCCGTGCGGCGATGGCTTCTTCGGCGATCTGCTGGCGACGTCTCTCCAATCGCGCGGCGTGGTCGGTCTGGTGGGCGATATCGGCATTCGTGATTCGCAGACTTTGCGGGAGATGGGATTCGCCGTCTGGTCCCGTCAGGTTTATGCCCAGGGAACGGTGAAAGAGAGCCTCGGTTCGGTTAACGTCCCGGTGATTTGCGCAGGTCAGCTTGTGCAGCCGGGCGATGTCGTGGTGGCCGACGACGATGGCGTCGTGGTGCTGCCTCACGCGCAGGTCCGTGATGTGCTCGATAAAGCGGAAGCCCGTATGAGCAATGAGCTTGCGAAGCGTGAGCGGATGCGCCATGGCGAGCTGGGGCTGGATATTTACGCGATGCGCCCGCGTCTGGCGGAAAAGGGGCTGCGGTATTACGACCGCGCAGACGAGGTGGAGGAATAAATGGCGCAACGCGGAATCCCCTGTCTATGGATGCGCGGCGGCACCTCGAAGGCAGCCTGTTTTCTGGCTGACGATCTGCCTGCCGATCCGGTGCAACGTGATGCGGTGCTGCTGGCGGTGATGGGCTCGCCTGATCCCCGGCAAATTGACGGGATCGGCGGCGCCGATCCGCTGACCAGTAAAGTGGCGATTATCCGCCGCTCCGCACGGCCTGACGCCGATGTGGACTATCTGTTTGCCCAGGTGAACGTGGCGGCGGCCACCGTGGATTACGGCCAAAACTGCGGCAATATTCTCGCCGCCGTTGGCCCTTTCGCCATCGAGCGTGGTCTGGTTCGCCACGATGCGCCGCTCACTCGGGTGCGTATTTATATGGAGAACACGGGGCAACTGGCGGTGGCAGAGATCCCCTGCGATGCCGACGGGGTCGACTACGCCGGCGAGAGTCGTATCGATGGCGTGCCGGGCAGCGCCAGCCCGATCCTGCTCCATTTTCTTGATGTGGCGGGCTCCAGCTGCGGGGCGCTGCTGCCGACCGGCCGGGTTCGTGACCGTTTTGACGGCGTTGAGGTGACCTGCATCGATAACGGTATGCCGGTGATCCTGCTGCGCGCTTCCGACCTCGGTTGCACCGGCTATGAGACGCGCGAACAGCTGGATAATGACGATGCGCTTAAACGTCGCCTGGAGTCGATTCGCCTGCAGGCCGGGCCGCTGATGCAGCTTGGCGACGTCAGCCAGCGCACGGTGCCCAAGATGACCCTGATCGCCGAACCGCGACACGGCGGCGCCATCAGCAGCCGCACCTTTATCCCGCACCGCTGCCACGCGTCAATCGGCGTGTTTGGCGCGGTGAGCGTGGCCAGCGCTTGTCTGCTCCCCGGCTCTGTCGCGCAGGGCCTGGCGCAGGTAGCGCCAGGCGATACGCCGCTGCTCAGCGTTGAGCATCCGACAGGCGAATTTAGCGTGACGCTTCAGCTTGATGCTGACGGCGCCCTGGCTGGCTGCGGCCTGTTACGCACGGCGCGACTGCTGTTTGCTGGCGAGGTTTTTATTCCGGCCCGCGTCTGGCCGCGTGAGGAGTAATGATGACGATCGCGTTTATTGGTTTTGGCGAGGCGGGTGGCATTCTGGCGGCGGATCTGGCCCGTGAGCATGCGGTGACCATTTGGGATTGCAAGCTCAATGGCCCGGCGCGAGAGGCGATGGGCAAAAAAGCCCGTGACTCGCGCGTTCAGGTGGGAAGTTCGCTGGCGCAGGCGCTGGAGAGCGCCACGCTGGTTTTTTCTACTGTGACCGCGGGTGAGGCGCTAAAGGTGGCGCAGCAGGCCGCCGCGCTGCTGCAGCCGGGGCAATACTTCCTCGATCTCAACTCCGTGGCGCCGGAGACGAAACGGCAGGCGGCTGAACATTTTCTGCCCGGCGCCTACATCGATGTCGCGGTGATGGCGCCGGTACCGCCGGCCCGATTGCAGACACCGTTATTGATCGGCGGGCCGCAGGCGGAGGCGATCGCGCCGCGTCTGCAGGGGCTGGGGCTGAATGCCCGCTATGGCGCCAGTACGGTGGGCCAGGTGTCGGCGATAAAAATGTGCCGTAGCGTGATAATCAAAGGTCTTGAAGCGCTCACCACAGAATGCCTGTTCGCGGCCCGTGAATATGGCGTCGAGGAGGAGGTGCTTAGTTCCTTGCATCATAGTTTCCCCTCTCTGGGCTGGACAGGAGCGTTCCCCGACTATCTGATCAGCCGGGTGGCGGAACATGGCATTCGGCGCAGCGAAGAGATGGAAGAGGTGGTGAAAACCCTGCGTGACGTGGGGAGCGCCGGGATAATGAGCGAGGCGATCGCGAAAAGCCAGCGCCAGCTGCCGGAGCAGATGGCCGCCCGTAGCCTGAGCTACAGGCAGCTGACGCCGTTTGACTGGAAAACGCTGGTCGCTAGGCTGAAATAACCGCTATTTGGCCGGACAGACGATTTTGTCGATTGCGGCCTGGTAGCTTTTTTGGTTATTGCGCTCTTTCGCCAGCGTTGCTTCGCGGACCGCGTTCTTGTTACCGTCGGTCGCCAGCACTTTATTGGCAAAATCGTTGTCGCTGAGGTGGCTTGCTGGCGCGCATTTTTCCTTCACCGCTTTGAGCACCTGCTGTTTTTGCTGCTCGAACTGCAGGCTTTGCAGCGGTGATTCGGCCCACGCCGACGTGGCGCTCAGGGCGGTGACCAGGCATACCATCCAACATGCTTTCATCAGGCTTCTCCTTCCGTAATCGCTTCCGTCAACTATATGCGCAGGCGCGAAAACACGCAAATAGTGGTCAGTTTAACTTATTGAAAATGCAATTTTTATCGCCTGCTCAGGCGGCTCTCACCCGCCGCCGCGAGTCGATGGCGATCAGCACCACCGACGCAAGGATCAGCAGAGTGCCCAGCCAGTCCGGCAGCGTGAAGGTGATCCCCAGCAGCAGGAGCGACAGCAGGGCGCTGCTCAGCGGTTCGGCGCAGCTGAGGATCCCGGCCTTCGCGCCGCCAATTTTCTGCGCGCCATTGAGATAGAGGCTGAAGGTCAGCGAGGTACCGATCACCACCAGATAGAAAAAAGCTAACAGCAGGCTGCCGTTCACCACAAAATCGGTGCCCTGGCCGCCGTAAAACGGCAGCAGCATCGCGCCGCCGAACAGCATACTCCAGCCGACGATCGGCAGCGTCCCGTAGCGGGCAATCAGCGTCGAGGGATAGGTGGTATAAAACGCGGCGGCAAACGCCGAGGCGATCCCCCAGAACAGCGCCGCCGGCGAAATCGACAGCGTCGTTGGGTTGCCGTGGGTCACCAGCAGAAAGGTGCCCGCCAGCGAGGTGCAGATAGCTCCCAGCACCAGCGGAGTGGGACGCGCTTTGCGGGCGAGGGCAAACCAGGCGACGATGATCGTCGGGGACAGGAACTGCAGCACCGTGGCCGTGGCGGCATTGGATTTTTCAATGGTCATCAGAAAGGTGAACTGCACGGTTAACGCGCCAAACAGCGAGAAAAACAGCAGGCTGAGGGCGTCGCGGCGGTTTTGCAGCACGCGGAAAATGCGGTCGCCGTGAACAAAGCCGAGCATCAACAGGATCAGCCCGGCGAACAGCAGACGCGTCATGGTCAGAAACGGCGACGACATCTGGCTTTCCTGCATAATAAACTGCGCACACACCCCGGAACTGCCCCACAGCACGGCGGCAATCAGTACGTTCAGCATCCCTTTTTTGCTGGAGCCCATCTTTTCCTCAAGTGAAATATGACAAAGGGGAATCATAGCATGCGCCAGCCCGGGCGGCGGGGCAGGAAATGGTAGTCGGGCGCGGCGGCGTAACGATGTTGCAGGCCCGGTAAGGCGAAGCCGCCACCGGGCACTACCCGACAGTCGCGTTCTAGCTTAAATCGACATTTTTACTGCCGAATAGCCAGGTGAGGACAAAGCCGCACAGGTAGGAGACCGCCAGCCCGCCGGCGTAGACCGCCATCCCGGCGTAAATTCCGCTGCCGGAGGTCATCAGCGGCAGCGCCACCAGCCCGGATGGGCCGAACACCGTGTTCAGGCCGACCGGCAGCCCCAGCCAGGCGATCAGTCCGACGAAGAACCCGCCGCAGGCGCCGCCGAGGCAGGCGGTGACAAACGGCTTCATCCGCGGCAGGGTGACGCCGTAGATCAGCGGCTCGCCAATCCCGAGGAAGCCCGGAATAATCGCCCCTTTAATCTGGGTTCGCAGCAGCGAATCGCGCTTCGCCCGCCAGAATAGCGCCAGCGCCGCCCCCACCTGCCCGGCCCCGGCCATCGCCAGGATCGGGAACAGCGAGTTAAAGCCCTGGGCGTCCACCAGCGCAAAATAGACCGGGACAAACCCCTGATGGACGCCGAACATCACCGCCAGCAGGAACAGGCCGGACAGCACCGCCGAGCCAAACGGGTTGCCGTTAAGATGCAGGAACAGCCACGACATGCCGGTAAACAACCAGCCGCCAATCGGCATGATCACCGTAAAGGTCACCGCGCCCATGATCAGCAGCGTCACCGCCGAAGTGAGGATCATATCGAGGTTGGCCGGCATTACCCGCCGCACCTGGCGTTCAACCCACGCCCCAAGGATAGCGGCGATCAATACGCCGATGATATTGCCGCGCGGATCGATGCCGTGGCCGAAGAAGGTGGAAATGCCGGCGTAGAAGCCGCTGGTCGCCTCCGGGTTGTAGCCCAGCACGAACAGCGAGGCGATAATTGCGCCGTTCACGCCGGAGCCGCCGAACGCCTTCTGCGCGTTATAGCCAATCAGGATACTCAGGAAGGTGAACATCCCTTTGCTGAAGACCTTCATATAGCCAATCAGCGCTACCAGGCTGGCGTTCGGATGGGCGTTCTCCAGCACGAAAACCTGTTCCGCCAGGGTGGCGAAGCCCAGCAGCAGCCCGACGGCGATAAAGCCGGGGATCAGCGGCGTAAAGATGGTGGCGAATTTGGCGAGAAACTTCTGCACCGCGCTGGTCTGCTTGCCCTTCAGCGCCTGCTTTTTCTCTGCCGCGACGTCGGCCAGCGACGGCGCGGCGGGCGCCTCCTCCAGCAGGCCGTTCATCATCTCGGCGGCGGTTTGCGCCTTGCCGGGGCCGAGCACCACCTGGAACTGCTCGTCGCTGACGATCACCCCCATTACGCCGTCAATCTGGCGGATGGCGGCGCTGTCGGCCAGACTTTCATCGCGCAGGGTCAAGCGCAGGCGCGTCATGCAGTTGCCCGCCTGCGCGACGTTTGCGGCGCCGCCTACGTGGGCGAGGATCCGCGCTATCATCTCTTTCGTTATTTTTGCCATTGCCCGTTACCTGTCTGTCGGTGCTCAGGTGTTGCTGAGCGCCTTGCGGATATAGCCGTTGTTTTTTGCCAGCAGCGACTGCGCGTCTTCGGCGCTTAAGTCCGCCAGCACCATCACGATCGCCGTTTTACAGTGGCGGCCGCAGGCCTCCAGCGCCTTCCGGGCAGTGGGACGATCGCAGTCGGTCGCCTCCATCACGATAGAGACCTGGCGCTCAATCAGCTTGGCGTTGGTCGCTTCGACGTCGACCATCAGGTTGCTGTACACCTTGCCGACGCGGATCATCGCCCCGGTGGAGATCATGTTCAGCACCAGCTTCTGCGCGGTACCGGCTTTCAGGCGGGTAGAGCCAGTGACCACTTCCGGGCCGACCACCGGGGTGATCGCCACATCCGCCAGCTGGGCCATTTCGCCATGCGGGTTACAGCTGACGATGGCGACAAAGGCATTCTGACTATGGGCGTATTCCATGGCGCCAATGACGTACGGCGTGCGTCCGCTGGCCGCCAGTCCCACCAGCACATCGCGGTGGCTGAAGTTCAGGTTCTGCAGATCCATCGCCCCCTGCGCTTTGTTGTCTTCCACGTTTTCCACGGCGCTGAGAATCGCTTTATGTCCGCCGGCGATGATCCCCACCACCTGCTCCGGGCGGGTGCCGAAGGTCGGTGGGCATTCACTGGCATCGAGGATCCCCAGACGCCCTGAGGTACCCGCGCCAATGTAAATCAAGCGGCCACCGGCCTGCAGCGCCGCCGCGACCTTATCCACCACCTCGGCAATCTGCGGCAGATAGGGCGTTATCGCCTGGGCTACCTGCTGGTCTTCCTGGTTTATCACCGTCAGCATCTCGAGGGTGGAGAGGGTGTCAATGTTGGCGCTGTTGGCGTTACGTCGCTCGGTCAGCAGTTTGCTCAGGTCGATACTCATAGAAACCTCGTTATTCTCAGTGGCGCGCAGTATAAGGAATTATTTATTCCTTGCCTGTGAAGAGTATCACGATTAGTACGTGGAGAATAATAGGAGAATGGTAGGTATGGCGGGAAATAGTGCGGTAATAAATCTGGAATATTTTATTACCGCAGCAGGAGATTAGCGCGCGCTGCGCGGTTTGCTGAGGCCCAGCAGCAGCGCCAGCAGGTAGCAGATGGCCATCGCGAGGCTCATTTTCAGCATCGTTTCACCACCGAGGCCTGCCAGCGGCGCGGCGATGCCGCCGAAGACAAACATCAGGGTGCCCATCAGCGCGGACGCGGTCCCGGACTGCGCGGCATCGACGGCGCTCATCGCCTCCGCGCCAGCGACGGTGCTGATGCCGCTCATCAGCGACACGGTAAAGAACAGGCCGACCAGCGCCAGCACCGGCAGCTGCAGCCAGGCAAACAGCAGCATGATCGCCGCACAGCTCACCGCCAGCGTCAGGCCGCCGCGCAGCAGGCTTTCGGCGTTAAAGCGGCGCGCCAGGCGGGAAAAGATCATCGCCGCGATAATCAGCCCGATACCGTTCAGACCGAACAGCAGGCTGAACTGCATGGCGCTCATGCCGTATTCGCTTTGCATCACGAAGGAAGAGGAGCCGATGTAAGAGAACAGCCCGGCCATCATAAAGGCCTGAATCAGGCAGAAGCGCAGAAAGCGGCGATTTTTCAGCACCGGCTGGCCGCGTTGCTGGCGGGCGGCATGCGTTGCTGTGGCCGGGCGCGTTTCCCGCAGGATCGTCAGGCTCATCACCAGCAGCACGCCGCCGATGGCGGCCATCGTCCAGAAGAGAATTCGCCAGTCGAAGGCGGTGATAACGTAGCCGCCCAGCACCGGGGACAGCACCGGCGCAATGCCGTTCACCGTCATCAGCAAGGCGAAAAACTGGGTCAGCAGGGTGCCCTGGTATTTATCGCGGGCGATGGATCGCGACAGCACCGAGCCGCCGGCGCCGGCAAAGCCTTGTAAAAAGCGCCAGACAATCAGCATGTTGATATCGCGGGTCAGGGCGCACATCGCCGAAGAGAAGATAAACAGCAGCAGCGACAGCGCCAGCGGTTTCAGGCGGCCAATGCGGTCGCTCAGCGGGCCGAAAAACAGCTGACCCAGGCCGAGACCAATCAGCGCGGCGGTCAGCGACAGCTGGGTCTGGGTGCTGGTGGCCTGCAGCTGCTGAGTGATCTCCGGCAGCGCCGGTAGATAAAAATCCGTGCACAGCGGGCCGATACCCGACAGCAGGCCGAGGATCAGCGCCCAGGAGAGGGAAACACGTGCCATAACGATTCCTTGTAGAGGCCGGGCTCGGTCGCCCGGCGGGTAAGTTTAACTGGCGCCGCCGCCCAGCGACTGCCAGAGGGTGATCCGGTTATTGAGGTCGGTCTGCTGCAGGGACAGCAGCGTCGTTTTCGCCGACCACAGCGTGCGCTGAGCGGTGAGCACCGACAGATAATCGCCGACCCCGGCCTGATAGCTCTTCATGGCGATATCCAGCGATGTCTGCTCGGCGGCGACATACTGCCGCTGAGCATCAAGCTCTTCGCTCAGCGTTTCCCGGCGCGCCAGCGCATCGGCAACGTCCTTAAACGCGCTCTGAATCGATTTCTCGTAGGTGGCGATCAGCCCCTTTTTCTCCGCTTCCGCATAGCGCAGCTGCGCCAGGTTGCTGCCGCCGGTGAACAGCGGCAGGCTGATGGAGGGGGCGAACGACCACACCTGCATCCCGTGGCTGAACAGCGACGACAGCGAGTCGCTGCCGACCCCGGCGCTGGCGGTCAGGGAAATCGACGGGAAGAAGTTCGCCCGCGCCGCGCCGATATCGGCATTGGCGCTCTTCAGATTGTGCTCCGCTTCCTGAATGTCCGGCCGACGCAGCAGCACCGACGACGACACGCCCGCCGGCACCAGCGCGATGCTGTTATCCCCGAGACTCTCGAGAGTGCCGGGCAGCAGGCTCTCCGGCACGGTTTCCCCCGCCAGCAGGTTAATGGCGTTTTTATCCTGCGCCACCAGCGTGCGATAGCTGGCGACGCTGGCGCGCGCCTGCTGATAGACGCTTTCCGCCGAGCTTAAATCACCCGCGGAGGCGGTGCCAACCGCCATCTGGCGGGCGACGATGTTGCGCGAGTTTGCTGCGCTGTCCATGGTCTGCTGCGCCAGCGCCAGATTGCTGTTATCCGTCGCCAGCGTTACCCAGGCGGTGGTCAAATCGGCAATCATCGTCAGCCGGGTATTCTGCGCGGTGAATTCGCTGGCAAGCCAGGTTTCGCGCGCCGCGCGCGACAGGCTCTGGTTCTTGCCGAACAAGTCCAGTTCGAAGCTGGAGACCGCGCCGTCGGCCTGTGAAGCGGAGCTCAGGCCGCTGGCCACCGTTTTGCTGCGGGTGTGGCTCAGTTCGGCATCAACGGTGGGAAACAGCGATGCCCGCGTTTCGCCATACTGGGCGCGCGCGGCCTCGATATCGGCCAGCGCCTTTTGCACATCGCGGTTGCTGTTAAGCGCGATGCTGACCACTTTTTTCAGCCGCGCGTCATTGACCACTTTCTGCCAGTCGCCGACCACCGCCGTCGATTCGCCGTGCGCCCCGGGCAGGGTGGCCGGCACCGGCGCGGCCGGGCGATCATAATGCGGGTCAAGCGAGACGCAGCCCGCGGTCAGGAGCGCGATAAACATAAAACTTAAACGAAACATACCTTACTCCTGAGAAGGACGTTGGCGGGTGAAGAGACGTTTCACCAGCACGAAGAACAGCGGTACGAAGAACACCGCCAGCAGGGTGGCCGTCAGGGTGCCGCCGATAATCCCGGTGCCGATCGCCACGCGGCTGTTGGCTCCGGCGCCGGTGGCGATGGCCAGCGGCAGCACCCCGGCGATAAACGCCAGCGAGGTCATGACAATCGGGCGCAGGCGAGTCTGCGCGGCGCGGATCGCCGCCCGGGAGAGCGAATACCCCTCATCCACGGCGGATTCAGCGAACTCCACGATCAGGATGGCGTTTTTCGACGACAGGCCGATGGTGGTCAGCAGCGCCACCTGGAAGTAGACGTCGTTGCTTAAGCCGCGCAGCGTCGCCGCCAGCGCCGCGCCAAGCAGGCCGAGCGGGATGACCATGATCACCGAGAACGGCACCGACCAGCTCTCATACAGCGCCGCCAGGCACAGGAACACCACCAGAATCGAGATGGCGTACAGGCTCATCGCCTGGCCGCTGGCCAGCTTTTCCTGCAGCGAAATGCCGCTCCACGCCCAGGTGGAGCCCGCCGGCAGGCTGTCGGCCAGCTTTTCCATCTTGTCCATCGCCGCGCCGGAGCTGAAGCCGGCGGCGTTTTCGCCCTGGATCTCAAAGGCGGCGGAGCCGTTGTAGCGCACCAGGCTTTCCGGGCCGTATTGCCAGTGGGTGGTGGCGAAGGCGGAGAACGGCGTCATGCTGTTATCGCTGCCGCGAACGAACCATTTGCCAAGGTCCGACGGCACCGCGCGCGCGTCGCTTTCGCCCTGGATATAGACCTTTTTCACCCGGCCGCGATCGATAAAGTCATTCACGTAGGTACCGCCCCAGGCGCTGGAGAGCGTATCGGTCACGTCGCTCAGCGACAGCCCCAGCGAGACGGCTTTGTTGTTGTCGATATCCACCTGCAGCTGCGGCATCTGCGGCAGGTCGTTAGCGCGCACCGACTGCAGTTCGCTGCTCTGGTTGGCCGCCGCCAGCAGCTGGCTGCGCAGCTTCATCAGGCTGTCGCGGTCGGTACCGCCGCTGGCCATCAGCTCGAAGGTGAAGCCGTTGCTCTGCCCGAGACCGTCTACCGACGGCGGGGTCATGGCGAAGAGGGTGGCGTCGCGGATCGTCCCCAGCTCTTTGGTGGCGCGCAGGGCGATGGCCTGGGCGGTGTTGTCGTCCCCTTTGCGCTGCGACCAGTTTTTCAGCGACACGAAGGCCATCCCGGCGTTCTGCCCGCTGCCGCTAAAGCTGAAGCCGTCGACGGTGAAAATGACATCGGTATTGGCTTTCTCTTTGGTGAGGAACCAGTCGGTGACCTGGCGGCGCACCTCGGCGGTACGCACCGCCGTCGCCCCGGCGGGCAGGGTGTACTGGACCATGATCTCCCCCTGGTCCTCCACCGGCAGGAAGCTGCCCGGCAGCTTCCACATCGCCAGCGCCATCGCCCCGCAAATCAGCACGTAAGCGCCCATCATCACTGCGCCCCGGCGCAGGCCGCCGAGCACCCGGCGCTGGTAGCCCGCCTCCGTACGTCCCCACAGGCGGTTAAAGGCGCCAAAGAACCCTTTGGTGTGCGGTTTGGAGTGGCTGAGCAGCGCGCCGCACAGCGCCGGGGTGAGGGTCAGCGCTACCACCACCGACAGCATCATCGCCGAGATAATGGTTACCGAGAACTGGCGATAGATGACCCCGGTCGAACCGCCGAAGAAGGCCATCGGCAGGAACACCGCCGACAGCACCAGGGCAATCGCCACCAGCGCGCCGGAGATTTCGCCCATCGATTTTTCGGTGGCTTCGCGAGCGGGGAGCCCTTCGTCGCGCATAATGCGCTCGACGTTCTCCACCACCACGATGGCGTCATCCACCAGCAGGCCGATCGCCAGCACCATGGCGAACAGCGTCAGGGTGTTAATCGAGTAGCCGAACAGCGCCAGCACCCCAAAGGTGCCAAGCAGCACCACCGGCACCGCCACCGCCGGAATGAGCGTCGCGCGGAAGTTCTGCAGGAACAGATACATCACGCAGACCACGAGAATGATCGCTTCGAACAGGGTCTGAATCACATCTTCGACCGAGATTTTGATGAACTCGGTGCTGTCCTTCGGATAGGCGATATCGTAGCCCTGCGGCATCTGACGCTGGAATTCGGCGATTTTGCTTTTCACCAGGGTCGCGGTGTCCAGCGCGTTGGCGCCGGGGGCCATCATCACCGCGATCCCGGCGGCCGGATGGCCGTTCAGATTAGCGGTAGCGGTGTAATCCTCGCTGCCCATCTCCACCCGCGCGACATCGCTCAGGCGCACTACCGAGCCGTCGGCCTGGCTTTTCACGATGATCGCTTTGAACTGGTCAGGGGTTTGCAGCCGGGATTGCGCCCGCACGGTGGCGGTCAATTGCTGGGCATTGGACGACGGTAGCGCGCCGATTTTACCGGCGGAGACCTGCACGTTCTGCGCCTCAATCGCCGACTGAACGTCGGAAGGCATCAGCGAGTAGGAGGCGAGTTTGGTCGGGTCCATCCAGACGCGCATCGCGTATTCGGCGCCGAACACCTGCAGGCTGCCGACGCCCTCCACACGCGCCAGCGGGTCCTGCATATTGCTGACCAGCCAGTCGGAGATATCGGAGCTGGTGGCGCGATTGGTTTTGTCATACACCGCAAGGATCAGCAGAAAGCTGCTCTGCGATTTTTCCACCGTCACGCCGGACTGCTGGACTTCGCTCGGCAGCCGCGATTCCGCCTGCTGGACTTTATTTTGCACCTGCACCTGGGCGGTGTCCGGGTCGGTCCCCTGCTCAAAGGTGACGGTGATGCTGACCGAGCCATCGGAGCTGCTGGTGGAGCTGAAGTAGAGCAGATGATCGAGGCCGGTAAGCTGCTGCTCGATCACCTGGGTGACGCTGTTCTCCAGGGTTTCGGCGGACGCGCCGGTATAGGTGGCGGAGATTTTCACCGCCGGCGGGGCGACGTCAGGATACTGGCCTACCGGCAGAGTGCGGATCGCCAGCACCCCGGCGAGCATAATCAGAATGGCGATCACCCAGGCAAAGACCGGGCGACGCACGAAGAAACGGGAGAACATCAGGCATTGCCTCCGTTATTGTTGACGGCAACGGCCTTCACTGTCTGTCCGGGGGCCACTTTACTGGTGCCTTCGACAATCAGCTTATCGCCCGCTTTCAGGCCGCTCAGCACCAGCCATTTATCGCCATAGGTGTCGCCGGTTTCCACGGTACGCTGCTCAACTTTGTTGGCGGCATCGACCACCAGCGCCGTGGCGTCGCCTTTGGCATCGCGGGTGATCCCCTGCTGTGGGGCGAGGATCGCGTCGTTCATGATGCCTTCATCGATGCGCGCGCGGACGAACATCCCCGGCAGCAGGACGTGCTGCGGGTTGGGGAAGATAGCTCGCAGGGTCACCGAGCCGGTGGATTCATCGACGGCGACTTCGGTGAGCGCCAGACGCCCTTTTTCCTGGTAGGTACTGCCATCTTCCAGGGTTAACGTCACGCTGAGGGTGTCGCTGTTGCTGGCCAGGCTTTGTTTGCGTAAACGCAGGAGATCGACGCTGGATCGCGTCAGATCGACATACATGGTGTCGAGCCCGCGGATCGTTGCCAGCGCGGTATCCTGATCGGCGGAGACCAGCGCCCCCGGCGTAACCGACGAGATGCCGATGCGCCCGGCTATCGGTGCGGTGACGGTGGTCCAGTTCAGGTTGATGCGCGCGCTCTCCAGCGCCGCTTTCTTCGATTCCACGCTGGCCTTGTCCTGGGCACAGGTGGAGGCGGCGTCGTCGGCATCCTGGCGGGAAACGCCGTTATCCCTGACCAGCGACGCGTAGCGCTGGGCCTTCTGGCAATCGGAGACCACCAGCGCCTGGGCCTGTTTCAGCGCGGCCGCCGCTTCGTTCCAGGTCGCGCGATAGCTGGAGGGATCGATCTGGTAAAGGGCCTGCCCGGCCTTCACCATATCGCCTTCGGTAAACAGGCGCTTCTGGATGATGCCACCCACCTGGGGGCGTACTTCGGCGCTGAGCGAGGCGGTGGTGCGGCCGGTGAGCTGGCTGACTACCGGCACCGGCTGGCTTTGCAGGGTGACCACGCCCACTTCCGGCGTGGGTTGCTGCGGGGCAGATGTCTGCGCATTATCGCATCCGCTAAGGAGAAATAATGCTGTCGCGATGGGAGCTATGATGTATTTCATTATATTTTCTCAAGATATAAGACGTCCGCCCCGTTTATTTAAAAACGAGGGAATAGGTTGGGCGCTGAGGCATTTTCGGGTGAGCGAAAATGACAAAAAAGGAACACAGATGTTCCTGAACGTGATTGTTATTGTGTCTCCGTTGAAGCCAACCTCTTCGGTCTTCAGGAGGTGAAAAGCGCATCTCCTCTGGTTTTGTGGTGAGAATGATCATTCTCATTTTTCTCCATTATACGATCCGCCGCGATAATGGAAAGGTTTTTTTGCTTACTTTTAGAACGCAAAAAATTAAGGCAAATAATCATGGAGAAAATAAGAATATTTTGTGAAAGTGGAGTGGGAAAATAACCATTCGGCATCGCGATACTGGAGATAGTTAATGACACTAATCATTACAAAAAGCATTAATCCCGACGATCAACAAGAATTGTTTGCCGGTCTGCGGCAGTATAATCAGCAGTATCTCGATGCGGCGCAGTTTGGCGATCTGGGGGTTTACTCCCGCGATGGGCAAGGGGTGATGCAGGGCGGGCTGATTGCCAAACGCAAGGGCAACTGGCTGTGCATTGAGTATCTGTGGGTTAGCGAGGCGACGCGCGGGCGCGGGCTGGGGAGCGAGCTGATGCAGGAGGCGGAACAGCAGGCGCAGGCGCTAGGTTGCAGCCATCTGCTGGTGGATACCTTTAGCTTCCAGGCGCTGCCGTTTTATCAGAAATTAGGCTATCAGCTGCAGATGTCGCTGCCCGACTTCCCCCACGCAGGCATGCAGCGCCACTATTTGTCGAAGGCGCTGTAACGATCCTGGTATCCCCGGGCGGTCAGGTACCCTACCTGTGGTTGTGCCGGATGGCGGCTGGCGCCTTATCCGGCCTACGTTCCGAGCGGCCTGTTATTGATATACCCACTTGCGCGACTGAAACTGCCGGTGCTGGCGGCCTCAAAATCGCTGAGACGTTCCCGGAAGGCCGGGGCAGCCCGCATGGATGCGGGCTGAGGGCCGTGTTTTGCACGGACGCTGCCTCGGCCCGACCCGAAGCCTGCAGGGATAAGTCGAAGGGACCGCGTAGCGGCGATTTTGCTGGCCGGAGCCCGGGGGTACAGGGGGCGGCGGCGACTGGCCGCCCCCTGTGCGCTCCCTGCGGCATAAGAGACATAACGCAGAAGATCAACCGGGAGCGCAATCTGCCGGGAATTAACATAGAAGTTGTAGCCCTGCTAAGCGTAGCGCGAGCAGGGAAACTCCCGGATGGCGGCGCGTGGCGCCTTATCCGGGCTACAAAAGCGTCAAAACCACGCCTTAACCTCCGACGCCGTGGCCCATTAACGCCAGCGCGTGGCTGATGATGGTCTGGCGGTTGACCGCCTGTAAACGCGGATCGCTGTGAATGCGTGAAAATGGCACCAGCACCAGGCTAATCACCGTGGTAAACAGCAGCTCCGGCGACAGCGCCGGATTGATCTTGCCCTCCAGCTGCCAGCGACGCACCGTCTCCAGCATCACCTGAAAACGCTCCTCGCCGAAGCGGGCATCCATATGCTGACGCAGGATCGGCATCTCGCCGATGATCTCCTGCATCCACAGCGGCGCAAACCAGGCGTTTTTCTCCGCCATATGCGCCAGCGTCTCGACCATCATCGTCAGCGCCAGCACCGGATCCTGCGGATGATCGACAAAAATGCGGCTGATGTGATTGCGCAGCGGCATAAAGCGCTCCTCAATCAGCTGGGTCACCAGCGCATCCCGGGAACTGAAGTAGTAATGCAGCATCGCCGGCGTCACCCCGGCCTCTTTGGCGATGGCGTTCAACGATACGCGGCCCGCCCCGTCGCGGGCAAACAGCATCAGGGCAATGTCCATCAGCTGTTCGCGATTGGCAGTATCCGGTTTTTTACCGCGCGGCCGACCCGGGCGGCGGGGGGCATCCTGATCCTTTTGTGCTGTCATGGTATGGCGATCTCTTGACCCGACTCATTCTTTCACTAAATATTAATTATGCATTTAATTAATTTCAAGCGAGCGTTGTAATGACTTCTGAAGTCGCTAACCCACCGGTGCAGTCGATACGCCTGCTGTTCAGCGCATTGCTGTTGGTGATGTTGCTCTCGGCGTTGGATCAGACCATTGTCTCCACCGCGCTGCCGACGATTGTCGGCGAACTGGGCGGGCTGGACAAGCTTTCCTGGGTGGTCACGGCCTATATTCTCAGCTCCACCATCGCGGTGCCGCTGTACGGGAAATTCGGCGATCTGTTCGGTCGCAAAATCGTGCTGCAGGTGGCGATTGGGCTGTTTCTCGTCGGCTCTGCGCTCTGCGGGCTGGCGCAGAACATGACCCAGCTGGTGCTGATGCGCGGCCTGCAGGGGCTCGGCGGCGGCGGCCTGATGGTGATCAGCATGGCGGCGGTCGCCGACGTCATCCCACCCGCCAATCGTGGCCGCTATCAGGGGCTGTTCGGCGGCGTTTTTGGCCTCGCGACGGTGATCGGCCCGCTGATCGGCGGTTTTCTGGTGCAGCACGCCTCCTGGCGCTGGATCTTCTATATCAACCTGCCGCTCGGCCTGTTCGCGCTGCTGGTGATCGGCGCGGTATTCCACAGCAGCAATAAACGCAGCCAGCATCAGATTGACTGGCTGGGGGCGATTTACCTCAGCATGGCGCTGTTGTGCATCATTCTGTTTACCTCGGAAGGGGGCAGCGTCCACGCGTGGAATGACCCGCAGCTGTGGTGCATTCTGGCCTTCGGCATCGTGGGGATCATCGGCTTTATTTACGAAGAACGGATGGCCGCCGAGCCGATTATTCCGCTGGCGCTGTTCCGTAACCGCAGCTTCCTGCTGTGCAGCCTGATCGGCTTCGTCATCGGCATGTCGCTGTTCGGGTCAGTCACCTTCCTGCCGCTCTATCTGCAGGTGGTGAAGGAGGCGACGCCCACCGAGGCCGGGCTGCAGCTGATCCCCCTGATGGGCGGCCTGCTGCTGACCTCGATTATCAGCGGGCGGATTATCAGCCGTACCGGTAAATATCGCCTGTTCCCCATCCTCGGCACCCTGCTCGGCGTGACCGGCATGGTACTGCTGACCCGCATCACCATTCACTCGCCGCTGTGGCAGCTGTACCTGTTTACCGGCGTGCTGGGGGCGGGTCTGGGGCTGGTGATGCAGGTGCTGGTCCTGGCGGTGCAGAATGCTATGCCGGCGCAGATGTACGGCGTCGCCACCTCCGGCGTGACCCTGTTCCGCTCGATTGGTGGCTCGATCGGCGTGGCGCTGTTTGGCGCGGTGTTCACGCACGTGCTGCAGAGCAACCTGCAACAACTGCTGCCGGAAGGCGCGGTGCTGCCGCCGGGAATGAATCCGGTGGCGGTCCAGCACCTGCCCGCGGATATCCGCCTCGACTACCTCGACGCCTTCGGCGCGGCGATCCACGCGGCGTTTCTGATGGCGGCCGGCATTATGGCGGTGGCGTTTGTCCTCTCCTGGCTGTTAAAGGAGGCGCCGCTGAAGACCGCGACGCATTAAGCGGCCCCGGCGATGCGCAGCAGTGCCTGACGCAGCGCCGGCACGGCAAAATCGATAAATTTGCGCAGCTTAAGCGGCGCCAGATCCCGTGCGGTATACAGCAAATGGACCGGCGCGGGGGCGGGCTCGACGCTTTCCAGCAGCAGACGGAGCTCCCCGTGGCGCAGGCCATCCAGCGCCTGATAATGCAGTAAGCGGGCCACCCCCACCCCCAGGCGCGCAGCATCGGCGGCGCTCTCTGGCGTGGTGACGGATAGCACCGGCGGCAGGTTAATCAGCTGGTCCTCGCGCTCAGCGGCGCGAAAGCGCCAGCCGCGATAGGGCATCGGCGATTCAATGCGGATGATCGGCAGCGCCGCCAGATCGCGCGGCCGCTGCGGCTCGCCGTATTTCGCCAGCAGCGCCGGATGGGCGCAGGCCACAATCCGCATGGTGCCGAGGCGGGTGGCCACCATGCTGCTGTCCGCCAGGTCGCCAATCCGCACCGCCAGATCGACATGGTCGCTCACCAGGTCGGCATTGCGATCGCTGAGCAGCAAACGGACGCGAATTTGCGGGTAGCGGGCGATAAATTCACTGATTACCGGAAGAACGTGCTGGCGTCCAAACATCGTCGGCGCGGAGATCACCAGCTCGCCCTTCGGTTCCTGATATTCGCCCGTCGCCTGGCGTTCGGCGTTTTCCACCTCCTCAAGGATCCGCCGGGCGGCAGCGACATAATCGACCCCGGCGTCGGTGAGTGTCAGTTTGCGGGTGGTTCGCGCCAGCAGGCGCACGCCCAGCGCGCTCTCCAGTTCGCCAATATGGCGGCTGACGGTGGTCAACGGCATATTCAGCGCCCGCGCCGCCGCCGACATGCTCCCCAGCTCGGTCACTTTTACCAGCAGCGCCATCGCGCTTAATCGATCCATTATTCTCCCGTTTTTCGGAAAGATGATTGCCACTTTACCCGTATTATCATTCTTCACAGTACAGTCCATGATGGCGCCAGACAACAGGAGGCGCTATGGCAGCAACCTTTCTCGATATCGCCATCACCCCGGACGTGATGGATGTGCAGCATGAAATGGGCAGCGACTCGCTGTGGCAAACGCCGCACAGTCGCCGCCAGGCCGACCGCTTCGGCGACAGCGAAGCGGGGATGATCGCCACCCGCGACAGCTTTTATCTGGCGACGGTGTCGCAGAGCGGCTGGCCCTACATTCAGCATCGCGGCGGCCCGCTGGGGTTTCTGCATCTGCTGGATGACACCACCCTGGCGATGGCCGATTTCGGCGGCAACCGCCAGTACATCACCACCGGCAATCTGCGTGGCAGCGACCGGGCCTGCCTGTTTTTGATGGATTATCCGCGCCGTGCCAGGCTGAAAATCTACGCCACCGTCGAAGTCGTGGCGGCAGAGGACCATCCGCAGTTGCTGGCGCAGGTGGCGCCGGTAAACTATCGCGCTCGCATCGAACGTCTGTTTCTTTTTCATTTGCAGGCGTTTGACTGGAACTGCCCGCAGCACATTACGCCGCGCTACAGCGCGCAGCAGGTGGCGGAGTACAGCCAGAACCTGCAGCAACGTATTCATGACCTGGAGCAGGAGAATCAGCGCCTGCAGCAGCAATTAGCCTCAAAAGGAGACTCCTGATGAATGAGCAACGTCCCCCGTTACCGCCGTTTACCCGCGACAGCGCTATCCAGAAGGTCCGCGCCGCGGAAGATGGCTGGAACAGTCGCGATGCCGAAAAAGTCGCTCTGGCCTACACCGTCGATAGCGAATGGCGCAACCGCAGCGAATTTGTCCACGGCAGGGGGCAAATTGTTGAGTTCCTGCAGCGAAAATGGCGCAAGGAGCAGCAATACCGGCTGATTAAGGAGCTGTGGGCATGGCAGGAGAATCGCATTGCCGTGCGCTTCGCCTATGAGTGGTGCGACGACAGCGGCAACTGGTTTCGCTCGTATGGCAATGAGAACTGGGAGTTTGATAAGCACGGGCTGATGCAGACGCGCTACGCCTGCATCAACGATCTGCCGATCGCCGAAAGCGAGCGCCTGTTCCACTGGCCCCAGGGGCGCCGCCCGGACGATCATCCGGGGCTAAGCGAATTGGGACTGTAAACAGGCGCGCGACGACGGGTTAATCGGCTTTCGGGAAGTCGACCACCGTGTCGTTAACCCGGTTCACCATGTTGGTGAACAGGATGGCGCTGACGGCGCTGATAATCTCAATCACCTGCTGGTCGCTAAAACTGGCGTTGCGCAGCGCGGCGACGTCGGCTTCCGGCAGCGTACCGGTGGTGGTCACCAGGGTCTGCGCGAATTTCACCAGCGCATCAAGCTGCGCCTCTTCCGCATACTCCCCGCGGCGCAGGGCGTGGATTTGTTCGCTGCTGAAGCCGGCTTTTTTCGCCATCAGGGTATGCGCGGCCAGACAGTAGTCACAGCCGGTGGCTTCGCTGACCGACAGGTTAATCGCTTCCAGCTGTTGGGCGCTGAGGCTGCCTTTATGGAGCATCGCATTGTGCGCCAGCGCCTGCTGCAGCGCCGCCGGCGAGTGGCCGCCGATGGTGAGATAGGCGTTCGGCACTTTGCCCATCGCTTTTTTGATCCCGGCGAAAATATCGGCGGCTTTGCCGGTGGCGTCTTGTTCACGGATATCTGCTAAACGGCTCATGGTTAACTCCTGTTGTTATCGAGGGTGTGTTGGCAATGGGGTCATCTTAGGCGCTTGCCGCATGCTAGACTGGCGGTCTTCGTCTCACCTTTTTGTCTTATCGTCTCAGGAGAAGCATGGACAGTCTCAGTCATCTGCTGGCGCTGCTGGCGCCGCGCTGCGAAGTGAACCTGCACTGTCGCTTCGGCGGCCGCTGGCAGGCCGGGCACCAGCAAATGCGCAGCGGCGTGGTGCCCTGGCACGTGGTGCTGCGCGGCGAGGGGCGGCTCAACGTCGGCGGCCAGACTCATCACCTGCGCGCGGGAGATGTGGTCCTCCTGCCGCACGGTTCGCCGCATCTGATGGAGAGCCTGGTGGAGTGGGGCCAGGTGCTGCCGGTAGCGCACCGGTTTAACGGCACGGTGACGGAAATGCGCGCCGGCCCGGCGGAGGGGGCGCTGGAGATGCTGTGCGGCGAATTCTATTTTGGTCCGCACGTCAGCTGGCTGTTCAGTGAAGCATCGACGCTGATCCATCTCCATACCGATGCGCGTGAAGACTGCCCGGAGCTGGACGCGCTGCTTAATATACTGGTGCGCGAGAGCCTGGCGCAGCGTCCCGGCGGCAGCGCTATCGTGCGTAGCCTCGGCGATACGCTGCTGGTGCTCCTGCTGCGCATGCTGCTTGGCGAGCAACAGCCGCCCGGCGGACTGCTGCGTCTGATGAGCGATGAACGCCTGATGCCGGCGGTGCTGGCGGTGATGGCGACCCCGGAGCAGCCGTGGACGCTGGAAACCATGGCCGCCCGTGCCTTTCTTTCGCGGGCCACCTTTGCCCGTCATTTTGCCCGCGTCTATCACCTGACGCCGCAGGCGTGGCTGTCGCAGCTGCGAATGGCGCTGGCCGCCCGGCTGCTGCGCCTGGAGCGTCAGACCAACCTCGAGGTCATTGCCGAACGCTGCGGCTTTCAGTCGCTGGCGTCCTTCTCGAAGCGCTTCAAAATGCGCTATGGCGTGACGCCGGGCGAGTGGCGACGGGGCTAGCGCCTCGCGTTTCGCGAAGATGATTTTATTTCCAGTTGCGTGGTTTGCTGTTTATTACCCGACCCGAAAGTCGCTATAGTTTTGCACGAAAAAAACAATGACAGTCAGGACAGACAGGGTGAAGAGGATGAGATTACGTTTACGGGCCGCCGCCGCAGTGATGCTGGCGGGTCTGGCGCTGGTCGGCTGCGACCAAAAGGGTAATGAAGCGAAGCACATTAAGGTCGGTGTGATTAACGGCGCCGAGCAGGATGTGGCGGAAGTGGCGAAGAAGGTGGCCAAAGAGAAGTACGGTCTGGACGTCGAACTGGTGGGATTCAGCGGCTCGCTGCTGCCTAACGAATCGACCAACGCCGGCGATCTGGACGCCAACGTCTTCCAGCATCGGCCTTTCCTCGAGCAGGACAACAAAGCGCATAACTATCATCTGGTGGCGGTCGGCAATACCTTCGTCTTCCCGATGGCCGGCTATTCGCGCAAGATCAAGTCAGTCGCCGAACTGAAAGACGGCGCGACGATCGCCATCCCCAACGACCCGACCAATCTCGGGCGGGCGCTGCTGCTGCTGCAAAAAGAGAAGTTGATTACCCTCAAAGCCGGCACCGGCCTGCTGCCGACGGCGGTGGATATCACCGACAACCCGCATAACCTGAAGATCATGGAGCTGGAAGGGGCGCAACTGCCGCGCGTACTCGACGATCCCAAAGTCGATGTGGCCATCATCAGCACCACCTACCTGCAGCAAACCGGGCTGTCGCCGGTTCGTGACGGCATCTTTATCGAAGATAAAAACTCGCCCTACGTGAACATCATCGTGACCCGGGAAGACAATAAAGACGCGGAAAACGTGAAGGAGTTTATGCAGTCGTATCAGTCGCCGGAGGTGGCGAAGGCGGCAGAGACTATCTTCAACGGCGGCGCGGTGCCGGGCTGGTAAGCCTACACACAGGGAGAGGCGCGTATGGTACGCCAACGGCAGGCTGACCTGCTGCTGATTGCCGCGACGGTGATTGCCGCCTGCGGCTGGATTTTTTCCCGCGAGGCGATCGCCGGCATGCCGGTATTCGCGTTCCTTGGGCTGCGCTTTTTCTTCGCCGCGCTGCTTCTGCTGCCGTTCTGCCGCGGTTTTCGCCCGCAAAAGCAGCACTGGCCCAAACTCATCATCAGCGGACTCTGGTTTGCGCTCAACCTCTGCCTGTGGATCTATTCGGTCTCCACGACGGCGTCGCTCGGCGAAGGGGCGTTTATCATGAGCCTGTCGATGATGTTCGTCCCGCTGACCGCGTGGGTGATGATGAAGGTGCGCCCGCCTCGCGCCTGGTGGGAGTGCCTGCCGATCGCGGTGGTAGGCCTGGGGCTGCTCAGTCTGCATATGCCGATAGCCTTCCACCCCAGCCAGGGCTGGTTTTTGCTGACGGCGCTGGTGCAGTCGATCTGGTTCTGTTACACCAGCCGCTGCGCGCGTGAAGTACCGCTGATCCCCCTGACCACCGTGCAGCTGGCGATCACCGGTATCGTCGGGTTGACCATCTCCGCTGCCGTTGAACGCTGGGACCAGCCGATGACCCTGCCGACTCTCGGCTGGCTGGTGGCCAGCATTGTCATCGCCACCAGCCTGCGCTTCGGTCTGCAGATGAAGGGGCAAAAGTACGCGGCGGTGGCCAGCGCCGCGATCATCATGGTGCTCGAACCGCTGCTGACGGTCATTGCCGCCGCGCTGTGGTACGGCGAACAGCTGCCGCTACAGAAGATTATCGGCGGCGTGCTGATCCTGGTGGCCCAGCTGTGGTTCCGCTGGCGGATGCTTAAGCCGTAAGCGGGCCGCTTCGCCGCTGCGCCATCAGCTGCAGCAGCGGCACCAGCGACAGCCCGTCCGGCATCTCGCCGCGGGCGATCAGCTGGTTTATCTCGTCGAAGGTAAACCAGCCGGTCTCCATCACTTCATCCTGATCTGCATCCATCCCCACCCAGCGTAAACCGGTGGCCAGCCAGGTGATAAACAGCTGATCGCTGCTGCCGTAGGAGGGGTTGAAGCGAATGATCTCCTCGACGCGTTGCGCCTGCCAGCCGGTCTCTTCCCGCAGCTCGCGCAGCGCGGCGACCGCCGGATCTTCCCCTTCATCGACGCCGCCAGAGGGAATGGCCCACACCACCTGATCGATCAGATAGCGGTAGTGGCGAATCAGCAGTACTTTCTCATCCTGGATAGCCACAATCCCCACCGCCGGGCGCGGGTAATGAATGGAATAAAAGTCGCGGCGCTCGCCGGGGGCGACATCAATACCCACCTTACGCATGCTGAACCATTGCGTCTCGGCGATGACCTGCGGGTCGTGCATATCGGCGGCGGTCAGTTTCTTTTTCATCCTGCCACTCCTGTCAAAAATTGAGCCTTAAGAACAACATAGCCGGAGGCGGATGGCAACCGCTGCAGGTTGGCCCGATTCCATCGATCATTGCCCAAATGCCCCTGTTGAGCCAGGCGGGGACTCAGTACGATGTTCGTCAGATGACCCCACTGAGGAACACCAACATGAACATCACCCACATCCGTAATGCGACCCAGAGGATTGACTACGCCGGGAAAAGATTTCTCATCGACCCGATGCTGGCTGACAAGGGCGCCTGGCCCGGTTTTCCTGGCACTGCGCGCAGCGAGCTGCGCAATCCGCTGGTCGAGCTACCGTTTTCCCGCGATAAAATTATCGATGTTGATGCGGTGATCGTCACCCATACCCATGACGATCACTGGGACGCGGCGGCGATCGCCGCGATCCCGAAAACCCTGCCGGTGTTCGTCCAGCATGAGGCCGACGCCGCGCTGCTGCGCAGCCAGGGATTTCAGGATCTGCGCCTGCTGTCGGCAGACAGCGAATTTGCCGGCGTGCGCCTGCAGAAAACCACCTCCGGCCAACACGGCAGCGACCGGACCTACGCGGTGCCGGCGATGGCTGAGCGCCTGGGAGAAGCCTGCGGCGTGGTGTTTCGCCATCCGCAGGAGAAGACGCTGTGGCTGATGGGGGATACCATCTGGCGTGATGACATTGCAGCCGACCTGCTGAAGCTGCGCCCGGACGTGGTGGTGTTGAACGCCGGCTACGCCCACGTCATCGGCTTTGGCCCGATAATCATGGGCAAGGAAGATCTCCTGAACGTGCACTTCGCCCTGCCGGAAGCGAAAATCATGGCTATCCACCTCGAGGCGGTCAACCACTGTCTGGTGAGCCGGGAAGAGATGCGCCAGTATGCGGTGGATAATCAGATTGCCGATGTGGTGAGTATCCCGCAGGATGGGGATTCCGTGGTTTATTAACATGCGCAAGGGGAAAGGACGATGAAACTCACCGACGTGGCGATTGTCGCTGTAGAGGGCTTTAGCCCGTTTCACTACGCCGTCCCCTGCATGCTGTTTGGCGATTCGGTCTCTGAAATCAAACGCTTTCATCTGCACATTTGCGCCGAGCGGCCGGGGCTGCTGCGCGCCCGCGATGGTTTTGCGCTGTACGCCACCGGCGATTTCGCCGCGCTGGAACAGGCGGATATCGTGGTGGTGCCTTACTGGGGCGAGGTCGATCGGCGTCCGCCGCAGGCACTGCTTGATAGCCTGGTGCGGGCGCGGGATAACGGCGCGGAAATCGTCGGCCTGTGTCTCGGCGCGTTTGTCCTCGGCTACGCCGGGCTGCTGGACGGCAGGCGAGCGGCGACCCACTGGGAGTTCGAGCAGGATTTCCAGCGCCTGTTTCCGCAGGTGCAGCTGGATATCAATGCCCTGTATGTCGATGACCAGCGGGTGATCACCTCGGCGGGCACCGCGGCGGCGCTGGACTGTTGCCTGTACCTCATCCGCCAGCGTTTCGGCAGCCTCGCGGCCAACCAGATCGCCCGGCGGATGATTGTTTCGCCGCACCGCGAAGGCGGCCAGGCGCAGTTTATCGCCCAGCCGGTGCCGAAAAACACCCGCGATGCGCGAATCAACTGCCTGCTGGATTATCTGCAGCAGCATATTGCCGAGCCGCACAGTCTCGATTCGCTGGCCCGGGTGGTGGCGATGAGCCGCCGTACCCTGACCCGCCACTTCGCCAGGGCGACCGGGATGAGCATTACCGACTGGCTGACCGCCGAACGTCTGCGCCGCAGCCAGAGTCTGCTTGAGGCGGGCGATCTGCCGGTCGAACAGGTGGCGGAGGCGGTGGGCTATCTTTCAGCGGTCACCTGGCGCCAGCAGTTTAAGGCGCGCTTTGGCGTCAGCCCGACGGAGTGGCGGCGCACCTTTCGTCGCGGCGCTTAGCCGGCGAGGGTCGCACTGTCGATCACGAAGCGGTATTTCACGTCACCCTTGACCATTCTTTCCCAGGCTTCGTTGATCTCATCGCCGCGGATCAGCTCGATATCGGCGACGATGCCGTGTTCGGCGCAGAAGTCGAGCATCTCCTGAGTTTCCGGAATACCGCCGATCATCGAGCCGGCAATCGACCGGCGGCGGAAGATCAGATTGAACACTTCCGGCGACGGATGCGGCGTGGCCGGAGCGCCTACGAGGGTCATGGTGCCATCGCGTTTCAGCAGCGTGGTGAAGGCATCGAGATTGTGCGGCGCCGCCACGGTGTTGAGGATAAAATCGAAGCTTTTGACGTGGGCCGCCATTTCGTCGTCGTTGCGCGACACCACCACGTCATCGGCGCCCAGCGCTCTGGCCGCATTACGCTTGGATTCGGAGGTGGTAAAGGCCACCACGTGGGCCCCCATGGCGTGGGCCAACTTGATCCCCATATGCCCGAGGCCGCCGATGCCGACCACGCCGACTTTTTTACCCGGCCCGACGTGCCAGTGGCGCAGCGGCGAGTATGTCGTGATCCCGGCGCACAGCAGCGGCGCGACGGCGGCCAGCTGCGCTTCGGGATGGGTTATCCGCAGCACGTAGCGTTCATTGACCACGATCTGCTGTGAATAACCGCCAAGCGTGTGTCCCGGCGCGTCCTGGGTCGGCCCGTTATAGGTCAGCACCATATGGTCGCAGTAGTTTTCCAGCCCCTCAGCGCACTCTTCGCACTGTTGACAGCTATCGACCATACAGCCGACGCCCACCAGATCGCCGACGGCGTAGCGCGAGACGGCGTTGCCGACCGCGGTCACCCGACCCACAATTTCATGCCCCGGCACGCAGGGATAGTGCGTTCCCGCCCATTCCGATCGCGCCTGGTGGAGATCGGAGTGGCAGACGCCGCAGTAAGCGATGGCGATCTGTACATCCTGTGGCCCCGGCTCGCGGCGGGTGATGGCCATTGATTCCAGCGGCTGGCTGGCGGAGTAGGTACCAATAGCGTTGATCAGCATAGCGAAACCTCTTCTTGATGAATGGACTCAATAGAACGGGAGGGGAAAGCGGGTGGTCAGTGGCATCGATAAGCGTAGCCTGGACTGGCCGAGATGCGAGGGGGAAAGCGGTTGAGAAACCCTCAGGCGCGGCGTAAGCCAGCGCAGTAAATAATAAGCTGGCCTTATCTTTATCGCCGCTAAGCCTTATAGGTATTTACGGCAAATAATATTATTTAATCCTGTAAAATAGAGAGAAATAATTATTGTAGATAACGATGCTTACACTCTTTTTATCTCCGTAACGTCTTGTCTTTTATTCGTTATTTCACCTGTTGATACTATGATTCTCAACGAATCTCTTTTTCAACCTGACCGATAGCATAAAAACCATGTCGATAACTGCAGCCAGCCCCTCTACCGACCAGGCGTTACCGTCTTTTTATTACGGAAGCCGGACAAAACCATTATTGGCGTTGGAGTCCTTATTCACGGCATTTCGTCCCGCCAGTGCGCCCTTTGAACTGGCGCGAGAGAGCAATTATGATTTTCGTCCAGATCAGGCCGAGCCTGGGGTCATTATGCTTGAAGAGGGGATTGCTTCAATTTGTCATGGGGAAAAACAGATGGTGGTAACCCCGCTTTTTTCTCCGTCGATATTAGGATTTATGGATGGTTATGGGCTATTTGATGATATCCCACAAAAACGGCACTACGTGCTGTTTGCCGAGACGGATTTGCATGGGCGCTGGATATCACACCAGGCTGCTGTTGATATCCTGAATGAGCAAAACCTGTGGCGCCATGTCACGCATATCCTGGCGCAGCGGTTGATGGTGTTGAGCATGCGTGAGCAAGAGCTGATGGGGGTGGATTCTTATCTGATGGTGCGAACCCTGCTAACAGAGCTGGCGGACTATCCGGAGGCATATCGTCGCCAAATCAACGTCCTGAGCTTTATTCAGCGCCGTACCAACTTGTCGCGTAGCCGCATCATGTCGATTCTGTCGGAGCTGCGTAAAGGTGATTATATTACGATCCATCGCGGTGTGCTGAGGACCATTGCTCACCCGCTTCCCGCCCACTTTTAAGCCCGTGCGGCGGAGGGGCGTGATTTTCCCACCCCTCGTGAATCGAACCTGCTAAGGCTCAATCGCCGTCAGGTAGTCCAGCCGCAGCGGCTCAGCCAGCAGGGACTCCATTTGCGTCATAAACGCCTGAAAATAGGGCATCGCGACATGCGCATCGAGGGCGTCCTGTCCCTGCCACGCCTCGCGCATGTAGAAGGTGTCCGGCGCGTCGCGCAGCTGAAACAGGGCGTAGTCGAGATTGCCCGGCTCCTGTCTTGTCGGCAGGAGCAGCGCCTGCAGGGCCTGGCGCAGGGCGTCCGTCTGGCCCGGTTTCGCCTTGAGCACGGCGATAAGCGATATCATCTTAAAACCCCTCGAGCACAATCTTGCCGACGGCACGCCCGGTTTCCAGCTGGCGATGCGCTTTCTGCAGATTGGCGGCGGTGATGGCGCCGTAGTGTTCGCCGAGGGTGGTTTTGATCGTGTGGCTGTCGATCAGCGCCGCCACGCGGGTGAGCAACTGATGCTGGGCGATCATATCATCCGTCTCAAACATTGAACGGGTGAACATAAATTCCCAGTGCAGGGACAGGCTTTTCGCTTTCAGCGGCACCACGTCGAGGGTCTCCGGGTCATCAATCAGCGCCAGCTTGCCCTGCGGGGCGAGGGCGTCGATCAGCGCGTTGAAGTGCTGCTCGGTGTTGGTCAGGCTGGCGACATGGGTCACCGCGCTGATGCCAATGCGCGCCAGCTCGTTGGCGAGCGGCTTGCTGTGATCGATCACATGGTGCGCGCCCGCCTCGCGGACCCACTGCTGGCTCTCCGGACGCGAGGCGGTGCCGATCACCGTCATGGCGGTCAGTTTGCTGGCCAGCTGGGTCAGGATTGACCCCACGCCGCCCGCCGCGCCGACGATCAGCAGCGTGTCGCCCGCATTGCCGCCTTCCTTAACGCCGAGACGGTGAAACAGCAGCTCCCAGGCGGTGATCGCCGTCAACGGCAGCGCGGCGGCAGCGGCGTTATCGAGGGTGCGCGGTTTGTGCGCCACCAGGCGATCGTCCACCAGCTGATATTCACTGTTGCTGCCGGCCCGGCCCAGCGCGCCGGCGTACCAGACCTCATCACCCGGGGCGAACAACGTCACCTCCTCACCGACGGACTGCACCACGCCAACGGCGTCCCAGCCCAGCACCCGCGGTGTGTCGCCCTGGAAGCCGGCGCGCACTTTGGTGTCTACCGGATTGACCGAGATGGCTTTCACGGCGACCAGCAGGTCACGCCCGTGGGCGGTGGGGACCGGCAGGTCGATCTCAGTTAAAGAAGGGATGTTGTTGCCGTCAGCGGCGGCTTGAGTAATGGCGATAGCTTTCATAACTGCTCCGGTCTGTGATTCGGGTGAATGAAAAGATGACGCGATAGTAGACCGCTGCCGGGAGGGGAAAAACGGGCTAACGGCAATAACAGTTATATGCAGAAAGTGAAAATCAGCCCACCTGATAGAAATCGAGCATTACCCCATCCTGGGTCCGGCCACCGGCGCAGATAAACAGCGAGGTGGTTAGCCAGCTGAGCGCGGGGGTATCCACCTCAAAGGTGGGCACGGTGCGAAAATAGATGGCTTCTGGCGGAATATCGCTAAAAAAGCGCATATCGTCGGCGAATAGCTGGTCATGATACTGGGCCGGCACCCGGCGGATGCCATTGTTTTCCACATAGACGGTCCCTTCCGCCACCTGCAGGGCATAGCGGGCGGACAGCCTGCAGGTGCCGTTGGGTTCGATTATCTGGCTGTCGACGCCGCCGGGCAGCACGTGGCCGCGAAGTTGACCCGAGACGCTGCCGCCGATAATCGGGATCAGCTGGCGCTTACCGGTCTGCGGGCTGCGGGAGACAATTATCGGTTTATCAACCTGGATGGTAATGGAAAAACAGTGTCTGAGTTCGGGGGTCATTATGGCTCTCCTGTTTCGGTTGGCAACGGCACGCGGCCACCGCGCCAGTGTAACGGGTTTGCGAGAGACAAAATAACGCAGGGTTTGGATGAAAATGATTGGCTGGGATGATGAGTTTGGGGGTGCTCAGGTTGGTATGGCGTGGCTTTGGGGGAGCAGAGGCAAACTGGCGGAAGATCACAGGAGTTGAACCTGCCCGGGACCGCTGGCGGCCCCAACTGGATTTGAAGTCCAGCCACCTCACCGGAGATGACGATCTTCCGCGCCTCGATTGCTACATGGAGGCGGGGCGCATTATAGCTACTTTCAGCCGTTTACCACATACCTAAACGCACTTTTTTACTGTTAAAACTGGACTTTACAGAACAGTCCTGGACAAATCCTCACAAAATCCGTGAGTTACACTTTTTCACTCCCTGATTCCCTACCACGATCACAGAAAACAAGAAACGTAATCTGATAACGAGATATCGCAATTCATCTTACTGCGGCAAAGGTTTACAAAAATCGTAACCGGTACCAATCCGCGGTGCCGCTAAGGGAATAGTGCGCATATGAAAGATCATATTTTGTCCGTCAAAGAGAAAATTGGCTACGGCATGGGTGACGCCGCCAGCCACATCATTTTTGATAACGTCATGTTATACATGATGTTTTTCTACACTGATATTTTTGGTATCCCCGCCGGCTTTGTCGGCACCATGTTCCTGCTGGCGCGGGCGCTGGACGCGATTTCTGACCCGTGCATGGGCTTGCTTGCCGACCGAACCCGTAGCCGCTGGGGTAAGTTCCGCCCATGGATCCTCTTCGGCGCCATCCCGTTCGGCCTCGTCTGCGTGCTGGCCTACAGCTCGCCGGATTTAAGCCACAACGGCAAGCTGATCTACGCCGCCGTGACCTACACGCTGCTGACCCTGCTCTACACCGTGGTGAATATCCCCTACTGCGCGCTGGGCGGCGTGATCACCGACAACCCCACACAGCGCATCTCGCTGCAGTCCTGGCGCTTCGTGCTGGCGACGGCGGGAGGCATGCTCTCCACCGTGCTGATGATGCCGCTGGTCAACTTTATCGGCGGCGAAGACAAAGCGCTCGGCTTCCAGGGCGGCATCGCGGTGCTCTCGGTGATTGCCTTCCTGATGCTGGCCTTCTGTTTTTTCACCACCAAAGAGCGTGTCGAAGCGCCGCCGAGCAGTACCTCGATGCGTGAAGACCTGCGCGATATCTGGCGCAACGACCAGTGGCGCATCGTTGGCGTACTCACCATCCTCAATATCCTCGCGGTCTGCGTTCGCGGCGGCGCGATGATGTACTACACCACCTGGATCATGGGCTCGGCGGCGCTGTTCACCGTCTTCCTCACCACCTACTGCGTCGGCAACCTGATTGGCTCGGCGCTGGCGAAACCGCTGACCGACTGGAAATGCAAAGTCAGCGTCTTCTGGTGGACCAACGCCCTCCTGGCGGTGCTCAGCGTGGCGATGTTCTTCGTACCGATGGACGCCGAAATCACCATGTTCGTCTTTATCTTCATCATTGGCGTACTGCACCAGCTGGTGACGCCAATCCAGTGGGTGATGATGTCCGACACCGTCGACTACGGCGAATGGTGTAACGGCAAACGCCTGACCGGCATCAGCTTCGCCGGCACCCTGTTTGTGCTCAAGTTAGGGCTGGCGCTGGGCGGCGCGCTGATCGGCTGGATGCTGGCCGGCGGCGGCTATGACGCCGCCGCTAAAACCCAGAACAGCGCCACCCTCACCATCATTATCGCCTTGTTCACCCTCGTTCCGGCGGTGTGCTACCTGTTGAGCGCGGTGATCGCCAAACGCTACTACACGCTGAAAACGCCGTTCCTGAAAAAAATGATGGCCGAGCTGGCCGAGGGCGCGCGTCGCAACGAACAAGATTTCACCGCAGCCCCGATCGATAAAGAATGGCAAAACTAAGAGGACGTTTTAATGAAAATCAGTGATGGAAACTGGCTCATTCAACCAGGGCTCAACCTGATCCAACCCGTACAGGTTTACGAGGTGGAACAGCAGGGAAATGAAATGGTGGTCTATGCCGCGCCGCGCGATGTTCGCGAACGTGCCTGGCAGCTGGATACGCCATTGTTCACCCTGCGCTTTTTCTCGCCTCAGGAAGGGATAATCGGCGTGCGCATGGCGCACTTCCAGGGCGCGCTGGATAACGGCCCGCACTATCCGCTGAACGTGCAGAAAGACGTCCATGTCGAAATAGAAAATACGGCCGGGTTCGCCGAGCTGAAAAGCGGCAACCTCAGCGTGCGCGTCACTAAAGGTGAATTCTGGGCGCTGGATTTTCTGCGCGACGGCGTGCGCATCACCGGTAGCCAGTTGAAAAACAACGGCTACGTGCAGGATAGTAAGACCCAGCGCAACTACATGTTTGAGCGCCTCGACCTCGGCGTCGGCGAAACCGTCTACGGCCTCGGCGAGCGCTTTACCGCGCTGGTGCGCAACGGCCAGACGGTAGAAACCTGGAACGAAGACGGCGGCACCAGCACCGAGCAATCCTACAAAAATATCCCCTTCTATCTGACCAACCGCGGCTACGGCGTGCTGGTCAACCATCCGCAGCGCGTCTCCTTCGAGGTGGGCTCGGAGAAGGTCTCTAAAGTCCAGTTCAGCGTTGAAGGCGAATACCTTGAGTACTTCGTCATCGACGGCCCGACGCCGAAAGCGGTGCTTAACCGCTATACGCAGTTCACCGGCCGCCCGGCGCTGCCGCCGGCATGGTCGTTCGGTCTGTGGCTGACGACTTCGTTCACCACCAACTATGACGAAGCGACGGTGAATAGTTTTATTGACGGCATGGCTGAGCGCCATCTGCCGCTGCACGTCTTCCACTTCGACTGCTTCTGGATGAAGGCCTTCCAGTGGTGCGATTTTGAATGGGATCCGCTAACTTTCCCGGACCCGGAAGGGATGATCAAACGCCTGAAGGCGAAAGGGCTGAAGGTCTGCGTGTGGATCAACCCGTACATCGGCCAGCGCTCGCCGGTGTTCAAGGAGCTGAAAGAGAAGGGCTACCTGCTGAAGCGCCCGGACGGTTCGCTGTGGCAGTGGGATAAGTGGCAGCCGGGGCTGGCGATTTATGACTTCACCAACCCGGAAGCCTGCCAGTGGTACGCCGACAAGTTAAAAGGCCTGGTGGCGATGGGGGTCGATTGCTTCAAGACCGACTTCGGCGAGCGTATCCCGACCGACGTCCAGTGGTTTGACGGTTCCGATCCGCAGAAAATGCACAACCACTACGCCTTCATCTATAACGAGCTGGTGTGGAAGGTGCTGAAAGAGACCGTCGGCGAGCAGGAGGCGGTGCTGTTCGCCCGTTCCGCCTCGGTGGGCGCGCAGCAGTTCCCGGTGCACTGGGGCGGCGACTGCTACGCCAACTACGAATCGATGGCGGAAAGCCTGCGCGGCGGGCTGTCGATCGGCATGTCCGGCTTCGGTTTCTGGAGTCACGATATCGGCGGTTTCGAAAACACCGCGCCGGCCCACGTCTACAAGCACTGGTGCGCCTTCGGCCTGCTCTCCAGCCACAGCCGGCTGCACGGCAGCAAATCCTATCGGGTGCCATGGGCCTACGACGAAGAGTCCTGTGATGTGGTGCGCCACTTCACGCAGCTGAAATGCCGCATGATGCCGTATCTTTATCGCCAGGCGGCGCTGGCCAACGAGTTCGGCACGCCGATGTTGCGTGCGATGATGCTCGAGTTCCCGGACGATCCGGCCTGCGACTATCTTGACCGCCAGTATATGCTCGGTGATTCGGTCCTGGTGGCGCCAGTGTTCTCCGAAGCGGGCGAGGTGCAATTTTATCTGCCGGATGGGCGCTGGACGCACCTGTGGCATAACGATGAATTACCGGGTAGCCGCTGGCATAAGCAGCATCACGATGCGCTGAGCCTGCCGGTCTACGTTCGTGACAACACCCTGCTGGCGCTGGGCAACAATGACCAGAAACCCGATTATGCCTGGCATGAGGGCACCGCCTTCCAGCTGTTCCACCTCGAGGATGGACGCGAGGCACGTTGTGACGTTCCGGCGGCAGACGGCTCGACGATTTTCACCCTGAAGGCCAGGCGCCAGGGCAACACCATCGCCGTGAGCGGCGAAGGCGAGGCCCGCGGCTGGACGCTGTGTCTGCGTAATATCCCGCAGGTCGCGGGCGTGCAGGGCGGGACTCAGGCCGGCAGCGAATGGGGTGTGGTAGTGAGCGCCGAGGGCAATACGCTGACGATTACCCTGTAAAACACCATCTTAACGGCTGCAACCCTCTCCGCCAGCGGCGAGGGTTTTTTTATTTCATTTTTGTACAAAAAGTAACGTTCATTTCATAGTGGTGACTCAGGCCGCAGACGCTGTCGCCGAACGGTGTTAGCGTATTCTGCCGTTGAGAGGAGCCCGCCATGGACTTAGAAAATATCTTTCGTGACGTGAAGCTAAGCAAAACGGAAATGACCGTGCTGCGCTTTATTCAGAACGACCCGGAGCAGTGTATCCGCCAGGGAGTCCGCGCTGTGGCCGAACAGTGCTACAGCAACCCCTCTTCGCTGGTCCGGCTGGCGAAGAAACTGAAGTTCAGCGGCTGGCTGGAGCTGGTCTATTTCATCAAGTTCAATATCACCATGCCGAAGCTCGATGTCACCAACGATATCGACTACATGAGCGTTCAGCCGGAAGAAGCGCTGACGCTGCTGCTGGCAAGCCTTAAACAGCAGCGCATCCTGATCCACGGCAGCGGCTTTTCGCAGCTAATCGCCCAGTATATTTACAACAAGTTCCTCGTCACCGGCGTGAATGCCAGCCTGGCGCTGTGGCCGGATTATGAAATCCTCGAACAGAAAAACGCCGCCCGCTTCGACTCCATCTGGATCGTTTCTAAATCCGGGCGCAGCAGCTCGGCGCTCAACTGGGTGAAGGCCCTGGAGGGGAAGGAGATTAATCTGGTCTGCTTTACCGGCGATTACCAAAGCCCGCTGGCGCAGGCTGCGGATACGGCGTTTATTATTCACGACCCGCAGAAGTTCGACGATGATATTTACTGGAGCAACCCGTTTTTTGGCTACTGCATCTTAGGCTTTGAGCGACTATTGAAGATGTGGTTTACCAGCCTACGCAGCAATAGTTAGCCCCCGCTAAGCGTAGCGCGAGCGGGGAGCTCCCGGATGGCGGCTGGCGCCTTATCCGGGCTACCGGGTGATACGGCAATTTTGCCGGGTGTCGGCTTACGCCTGACCCGGCCTACATCAAATACAAACCGCTCCGTTTGTAGCCCGCTAAGCGCGGCGCGAGCGGGGGAGTTCCCGGATGGCGGTTGGCGCCTTATCCGGGCTACCGGGTGATGCGGCTATTTTGCCGGGAGGCGGCTTACGCCTGACCCGACCTACATAAAATACAAACCGCTCCGTTCGTAGCCCCGCTAAGCGCGTCGCGAGTGTGGGAGTTCCCGGATGGCGGCTGGCGCCTTATCCGGGCTACCGGGTGATACGGCTATTTTGTCGGGTGGCGGCTTACGCCTGACCCGACCTACATCAAACACAAACCGCTCCGTTCGTAGCCCCGCTAAGCGCGGTGCGGGCGGGGGGAGTTCCCGAATGGCGGCTGGCGCCTTATCCGGGCTACCGGGTGATGCGGCTATTTTGCCGGATGGCGGCTGGCGCCTTATCCGGGCTACCGGGTGATGCGGCTATTTTGCCGGATGGCGGCTGGCGCCTTATCCGGGCTACCGGGTGATGCGGCTATTTTGCCGGGTGGCGGCTTACGCCTGACCCGGCCTACATAAAACACAAACCGCTCCGTTCGTAGCCCCGCTAAGCGCAGCGCGAGCGGGGGGGAATCCCATCGGCAATGCGGGTTACTGCCAGGCGGCGAATTGCTCATCGTCGAGATAGGCTTCGACCAGGGTTTTCGCCAGCGAATAGGAACCGATCAGCGGGTGCGCCATCAGCGCCCGCACCGCCAGCGATTTATCCTGCTGCAGGATTGCCGCCACCGCCAGCCGCTCATACTCCTTCACGCAGGAAATCATATTCTTCTGCGCCGTCGGCACCTTCACCGGCGTCACCGGCTTGAGGCCATCCCGGCTCAGGTCGCAGCTGATCTCGATCACGTCGTCAGGGCGCAAAAAGTCGAGCGTGTCGTGATTCTGGATCGATACCACGATACGCTTGGTGGTGGTGCTGTTCACCGCTTCCAGGATATCCAGCGCCACCCCGGCATAGCCGCCGGTGTCCGGCTCTTCGATAAACTGGCGCAGCGTCAGCGGTTCGCGGGTGTGGAATTTTTCCTGCTGCGACTCATTCTGCATATAGCTGTTTTCCCGGCGCAGGTAATGCTGCATCCAGATGGTGAAAGCGGCTTCCGGTTGCGTTCTGGCATCCACGGTGCGCAGCGCCTCGCGCATCTCCTGATTGATACGGGCGATCTGCTCTCCGCGCGTCTCGCCGGCCTCCTGAATCGCCTTCAGCGCCACCTCTCGATAGTAGTAATAATAGAGATATTCATTGAGGAGCTGATTATCGCAAAGCCGCACCAGCTCCGGGGAGAAGTACTGCATCGCCGTCTTCTGGTACAGTTCCGGGCTGGCGATCAGCCGTTCGGTTACCTCTTCCCCGCGTACGGTGAAGTGGGTAAACCATGAGAAATGGTTCAGCCCATAGCATTCCACGCTGAGGTCGCGTTCTTCACAACCAAGGATCGCCGGCAGTTCACGAATCAGCTCGGAGGGAGCATCGCAGATCCCATAGACCCGGCGCTTAAAACCGGACTTGACGATCGCTTCCGTCACCAGGCCTGACGGGTTGGTAAAGTTAAACAGAATGGCGTCTTCGGCGGCATGTTCTTCGATCAGCCGGCAATAGCGAAGGATCGCCGGGATCGAACGCATGGCCATCGCGAAACCGCCGGCGCCGGTGGTCTCCTGGCCGAGGGTGTTATGCTGAAGCGCAATGCGTTCGTCGCGAATACGGCTTTCGTCACCGCCAACCCGCAGGGTGGTAATGATATAGTTGGCATCCTGCAGCGCTGCGATCGGGTCGGTAGTGGTACTAAACTGAATATCCGGGCGAATAGTATTAAATACATAGCGGGCAATTTCGCCAAATATCGCCAGATTATCAGCAGAGTTATCGAGAAAAACCACTTCTGTTAAACCAATGCGGTGAGCGTTATAGGCCAGAGATTTCGCTAAAAATGCAGAGCGAACGCCGCCCCCGCCTAATACGGTTAATTTCATACAAACTCCTCATTAATTTTCTGCTAACCAGTTATCAACCCGGGAACGTACCTGTCCCACTTTGACGCCATAAATAACCTGAACTTCATTACGATTTCGTACGACGCCGTTGGCGCCGGTATTTTTTAATTGCGCGTCATCAACCCGCGCCATATCGCGCACGGCCACGCGCAGACGAGTAAAACAATTATCGACGGAGAGAATATTCTCCTTGCCCCCGAGGCCGCGGATAATGTCATCGGTGACCGACTGCGGTTGCGAGACTTTCTGGCGGTACTCTGCTTTGCTGTAAAGCTTCACGTTCTCGTCATCTTCCCGGCCCGGCGTTTTCAGATTCAGCTTCACCACCAGGGTGCGGAAAATCACGTAGTAAACGGCGAACTGGCCGATACCAATAAGGACATAGCCCGGCCAGCGCGTTAAGGAGACCGGCAGCGGCAGGTTATAGATCAGAAACTCGATCAGGCCCGATGCTCCCCAGGGACGTACGGTGAAAATGTCGCAAATGGCCTGCGAGGCGGCGGTTAACGTCGCGTGGATCACCCACAGCAGCGGCGAGACAAACAAGAAGGTGAACTCGATCGGTTCGGTGATACCGGTCAGCATCGAGGTGATGATCGCCGGCAGCAGGATCGCCTTCGCCATCACTTTCTTCTCCGGTTTCGCGGTGTGGTAGAACGCCAGCGAGGCGCCCGCCAGGCCAAAGATAGTGGTCATCCCTTGCTGCGAAAAACGTAATGCGTCGTTCATGACCGGCGTCAGGTCGGGGTGGCGCATATAGGCGAGGAAAATGGCCTGGGTCCCGGAGACCACCTGACCGTCCACGTGCAGGGTGCCGCCAATCTGGGTGAGCTGGAAGGGGGACCAGACGAAATGGTGCAGGCCGGTGGGGATAAGGAATTTTTCAAAGAAACCATAGACGAAGACCCCGGCGACCCCGGCATTTTTCATAAAACCGGTGAGGGCGGAGATGCCGTGGGTCATAAAGGGCCAAATCCAGGTAAAGGCGATGGCGTAGAAGATAACCACCGGCGTCATCGCCACCAGCGTCAGCTTGGCGCCGCCGTACATCGACAGCGCGCCAGGCAGCTCAATGGCAGAGACTTTATTGTGCACCCACGCAATCGTGCAGCCGAGAATAATGCCCAGGAAAACGCCCATATCCACCACCACAAAGCCCAGCAGCTGGGTTTGCCCGGTGCCATAATATTCACCGTTAATTTTTTCGGCGAGTCCGTGGGTGTGTTCCAGCCAGGAGTGGTTGGCGCCAAGGAACATAATGAAGCACATCACTGCAACCAGCGCGACTTCGGTTTTTTTATCCTTTGCCAGGCCATAGCTAATGCCGACGCAAAATAATAAGCCGAGGTTGCCAAATAAAGGCCAAAAAGTGTCGCCGAGCATTTGCCCAAGCTGATGTAAGAAACTGGTTTCAGCAATTAATGTCGGATTAGTTAATACTGAACTGAGGGCCAGAATTAAGCCAATGACCGGCAAGAACAATACGGCGCCGATCATGGCCCGGGAGAATTTTTGCATATTCTCCAGAATACGCTGACGTATTTCAGGCATGATTGATCCTTTTATATTTTTGTAGGTACAGGGAGCGGTTTTTTATCGACTTCCAGTAATTTGGTTATAGCAATTCTGATATTTGAAAGGAACCTGTTGCGCTAAATAGGTACAGATAGCCGCGTATTGCACACAGGTTTCAGGACTCGCACCCCAACCCCCTCCCTGAAAGGGAGAGGGCGTGGCCAGAGCGGAGTTTGTCGGAAAGCATGCCCTCTCACCGTGGGGAGAGGGCCAGATGAGGGGGATTTTACTGCGGCGCGGCGGGGGCGGGGCTGACCTCGCCGTTGCGCATGATTTGCGCCACCTGCTGTTTCTCCATATTCACGGCGCTGAGCTGCCCGTTGACCGTCGGCTTGAGCGGGGCATCGGCCTGCACGCTGCCGCTGGCGGTCAGCTGGAGATTGCCATCCCCGCTTATCGGTAGCGACGGCCAGCCCCAGGCCTGCAGAATATTCAGCGGCACGCCGCGGCCGGTAAAGCTCAGATTGACCTGGCGCTGCGGCAGCTGGGATACCGCGGTGGTGGCCTGCAGAATGCCGCGCTCGGTGAAGGCGCTAAGCTCAGTGATATTGACCGTCGACGCTGTCGCGCTCAGCTTGAGTGACGGGCGGCGCACGTCGATCCGGTTAAAAGTCGCCGCCGCGGCGTTCAGCGTCGCGCTGCCGTTCCATACTCCCCAGTTGCCGTTTTTCACCAGCTGTAGCTCGCCGCCATAGCCATCGAGGGCGGTAATTTGCCACGGGAAGGCAGGATCCACATCGATGATCAGGTTACGGCTGGCGCTGAATTTTTTCAGCGTCAGGCTTTGCAGCCAGGCTGGCATCGGCGCCATCCACAGCTGTTTCCAGTTCGCCGGCAGCGTGTACTCCAGTCCGGCGAAGGCGGTGTCGTCGAGCACCAGCGCGTTACCAGCGCGCAGCCAGTTGCCGGAGGTGCGCACCATGCCGCCCTCCCAGCGCGAGGAGAACTGGCGCAGCGCAATGCCCTGGGGAGAGAATTCAGCATTCAGAATCGGGTCGAAGAAGTGCAGCGAGCCGTAGATAAATTCGCTGGCGTTCATCGACAGCGTGCCGTCCTGGCTCTGCCAGCCGCCGTGGCTGAGCGTCAGGTTGCGCAGGCTCAGGTCGAGGTCGGTTACCGCCCAGTCCGGCCCCTGCAGGCGGGCGTCGGTGATATCCAGGCGGCCAATCTGCAGAGAGGGGACCGTGGTTAACGGCGCGAAAAACTCGGCCAGCGAGGCGGGGCTCTGCAGTCGAATCTCATTGAGCTGGAGGTTATCCACCAGCCAGCTGCCGTCGGCGCTGCGTTTCGCATTGCCGGTTAAGGTGCCGCGGGCGACATCGGCGCCGAGGGTGGAGAGGGTCACTTCACCCTGATCAATCCTGCCCTGAATCAGAACGTTGCTGGCTTCGACGCCATTGAGCGTCATCGAGCCCGCGCTCATCTGGATCTGCGCCGTTTTCCCCAGCACATTGCCCGCTTCCGGCGTCCATGGACTGACGCCGCCGGTGACGCGCTGCGCGCTGAGCGCCCAGCCGGTTTCCGGGCTGTTGAAAGCCATGTTGCGCAACATCAGCCGGTCGGCAGCGAACGGCAGGTCTGCAGAGTGGGGTGACAGATTCAGAGTGCCGTCGTTAAGGACTATCTCATCCGCATGCAGCGGATCGCTAAACTGGCGGGTGCTGAAGCCAATATCGACCGTTTTTGCCACCAGGGTGGCCGGCTTGCCTTCCCGGCCAAAGGTGACGTTTTGCAACTGCACATGAAGAGGGGAGGAGAAATCGTGTTCCATCGCATCGAAGGAGACCTGCCAGCCGGTGCCATTGCTGAGCCAGGCGCTGGCCTGGCGGGCGCCCCAGTGGGTTTGCAGCAGGAACCACGCGCCAACAATGACGAGCAGCAGAGCGACTAGCAGCCAGAGAATCAGCTTTCCAAGAAATTTCATGGTCTTCCATTCTGTGAGATGCACATCACCGTGTTATGCCCGATTTAGGCGCACTTCTCAAGGCGGGCGTGGTTTATTTCCGTGATGAGGCAGGTCGTGGAAAGCGTCCCGGCCAATGGCGCGACCGGGAGCGCGTCAGATCAGGCTTTTTCTGGCGGGAAAATTAAATTCAGAACTATCGCTGTGATACCACCGGCGGCAATCCCCGAAGAGAGCAGGTTTTTCAGCCAGTCTGGGGCGAACTGCAGGATCAACGGCTGCTGCGACACGCCGAGGCCCACTGCCAGCGACAGGGCGATAATCAGGATCGCCCGACGGTTCAGCGGCTCACGGGAGACGATGCGCACGCCGGACGCGGCAATGGTGCCGAACATCACCAGCGTGGCGCCGCCGAGCACCGGCTCAGGGATGTGCTGCACGAAGCCGCTCACCGCCGGGAACAGACCGAGGACGATCAGCATCAGGGCGACCACGAAACCGACGTAGCGGCTGGCGACGCCGGTCAGCTGGATCACGCCGTTGTTCTGGCCGAAGCAGGAGTTCGGGAAGGTGTTGAAGACCGCGGAAACAAAGGAGTTGAGGCCGTTAGCCAGCACACCGCCTTTCAGGCGTTTCATATACAGCGGGCCGGAAACCGGCTGTTCGGAGACGTCTGAGGTGGCGGTGATATCGCCGATGGTTTCCAGGGAGGTGATCATAAACACCAGCATCAGCGGCAGCAGCAGGCTCCAGTCGATACCGAGACCATAGTAGAGCGGCGTCGGCACGGTGATGAGGCTGCTGTTGGTCGGGGCGGTATTGGCTGGCAGCATATCGAGGAACCATGCCGCCAGATAGCCCGCCGCCATGGCAATCACCAGCGAAGCAATGCGCAAATAGGGATTACGCTGGCGGTTGAGAATAATGATCAGCGCCAGCACGATGCCCGCCAACAGCAGGTTCTTCGGCGCGCCGAAAGTGTGGTCGGCCATCGCCGCGTAGCCGCCGCCGATGGAAGTCAGTCCGACCTGAATCAGCGACAGGCCGATAATCATCACCACCACGCCGGAGACCAGCGGGGTAATGATGCGGCGCGCCAGGTGCAGGACGCGGGAGAGGACCATTTCCGTGCAGCTGGCCAGCATCAGGGTGCCGAACAGGGCGGCCATCATGGTGGGGACGTCGGCGCCGCCGGTTTTCAATGCGGTACCGCCCATGATCAGCGGGGCGACAAAGTTAAAGCTGGTGCCCTGGATGGAGAGCAATCCGGAGCCGACCGGGCCCCAGGCTTTGATCTGAATAATAGAGGCGACACCGGAAGCGAACAGCGACATGCTGATGATATGTTTGGTATCTTGCGCCGGGAGACCGAGAGCCTGGCAGATTAACAGCGCTGGAGTGATCACCGCGACAAACATCGCCAGCAGGTGCTGGAAGGCGGCGAACAGGGTTTGCGGTAGCGGTGGGCGATCTTCGAGGCGGTAGATTAATTCGCTAGCTGATTTATGCGCAACCGGTTGCGCATTTTCTGACTCTGCGGTGTTAACGGACATCACAAGCAATCCCAAGGTGGCAAAGCGGGAATTTTATCGGACTGTAGACCAAAAGCAAACGTTTGCCAGCATTTGGTCATAAAAATTTATGCCGTGAATATGCGCAACGAGGTTATTAACATTTTGTATGCTAAATCGCATCATTAAGGATACAAAATATCTTTTTCTGTCATTTTTTCCGCCGTTCTGCGTAAAATCCCCTTCTGACTCCTCATGATGAGAAGCTAAAGACACCAGGAATTACGTCGCGTGTGAATGGATCATGCGCCCATAAGGAGCTTTTTATGTTTCACCTCGATACCTTATCGACGCTCGTTGCCGCAACGCTTGTGCTATTGCTCGGCAGAAAACTCGTGCAAACCGTTCCCTTCCTCAAGAAATACACCATTCCTGAACCTGTTGCCGGCGGTTTGCTGGTAGCGCTGGCGCTGCTGGTGCTGAAGAAAAGCATGGATATCGAAATTGATTTCGATATGAGTCTGAAAGACCCGCTGATGCTGGCGTTCTTCGCCACCATCGGTCTTAACGCCAACCTCGCCAGCCTGCGGGCCGGCGGCAAGGTGCTGGGCACTTTCCTGATCGTGGTGGTTGGCCTGCTGCTGCTGCAGAATGCCCTCGGTATCGGCATGGCGACGCTGCTGGGGCTGGATCCGCTGATGGGCCTGCTGGCCGGGTCGATTACCTTATCCGGCGGCCACGGCACCGGGGCGGCGTGGAGCAAGCTGTTCGTTGAACGCTACGGTTTTGCCAACGCCACCGAAGTGGCGATGGCCTGCGCGACTTTCGGCCTGGTGCTGGGCGGCCTGATCGGCGGTCCGGTGGCTCGCTACCTGGTGAAGCACTCTTCCTCTCCGGACGGCACACCGGACGATCAGGTGGCGCCAACCGCCTTTGAAAAACCGGACGTGGGGCGGGTGATCACCTCGCTGGTGCTGATCGAAAGTATCGCCCTGATCGCTATCTGTCTGACGGTGGGCAAGGTGGTTGCGCAACTGCTGGCGGGCAGCGTCTTCGAGCTGCCGACCTTCGTCTGCGTGCTGTTTATCGGTGTGATCCTTAGCAACAGCCTGGCGCTGGCGGGGTTGTACCGGGTGTTCGATCGCGCGGTATCGGTGCTGGGCAACGTCAGCCTGTCGCTGTTCCTCGCCATGGCGCTGATGAGCCTCAAGCTGTGGGAGCTGGCCTCGCTGGCGCTGCCGATGATTATTATCCTGGCGGTGCAGGCGCTGGCGATGGCGCTGTATGCGGTGTTCGTTACCTACCGGATGATGGGCAAGAATTACGATGCCGCGGTGCTGGCGGCGGGCCACTGCGGGTTTGGTCTGGGCGCAACGCCGACGGCGATTGCTAATATGCAGGCGATTACCGACCGCTTTGGCCCGTCACATATGGCCTTCCTGGTGGTGCCGATGGTGGGAGCGTTCTTTATCGACATCGTCAACGCACTGGTGATTAAGCTATACCTGCTGCTGCCGATGTTTGGCTGATAAAAAACCCGGAAGCGGTGCTGCGCACCTGTCCGGGCTACAAGATCGTGCTGCTTGGGGTTTTGTAGCCCGGCTAAGGCGTTTACGCCGCAAGCCGGGAATACCTCCACAATCTTACGCTTCGTCGTGCTCTTCCCACGCTAACGCGCGTTTCACCGCTTTCTTCCAGCCGCTGTAACGATAGTTACGCTCAGTGGTTTCAATCCCCGGGCGGAATTCGCGCTCAATCACCGCTTTCTCCTGCAGCTCGTCCAGATTCTGCCAGAAACCGACCGCCAGACCCGCCAGATAGGCCGCGCCCAGCGCCGTCACTTCGCGTACTTCCGGACGCTCGACACGGGTGCCGAGGATATCGGACTGGAACTGCATCAGGAAGTTGTTAGCCACCGCGCCGCCGTCCACGCGCAGGGCGTGCAGACGAATGCCAGAGTCTGCCTGCATCGCCTCCAGCACATCGCGGGTCTGATAGGCGATGGACTCCAGCGTCGCACGGATAATGTGGTTGGAGTTCACGCCGCGGGTGAGGCCGAAAATCGCGCCGCGGGCATACGGGTCCCAGTATGGTGCGCCAAGACCAGTGAACGCGGGTACCACGTATACGCCGTTGGTATCCTTCACTTTGGTGGCGAAGTACTCGGAATCGAAGGCATCGCTGATGAGCTTCATCTCGTCGCGCAGCCACTGAATAGACGCGCCGGCCATAAACACCGCCCCTTCCAGCGCGTAGTTCACCTCGCCGCGCGGGCCGCAGGCGATGGTGGTCAGCAGACCGTGGGTGGAGGTGACCGCTTTTTCACCGGTGTTCATCAGCATAAAGCAGCCGGTGCCATAGGTGTTTTTCGCCATCCCTTCTTTGACGCACAGCTGGCCGAACAGGGCCGCCTGCTGGTCACCGGCGATCCCGGCGATAGGAATACGGGTCCCGCCTTTACCACCGATGTTGGTCTGGCCGTACACTTCGGAAGACTTGCGCACTTCCGGCAGCATGGCGCGCGGAATGTCCAGCGCGTCGAGCATTTTGTCGTCCCAGTCCAGCTCGTGGATGTTGAATAGCATGGTACGTGAGGCGTTGGTGTAGTCGGTAACGTGCACGCGGCCCTGGGTCATCTTCCAGATAAGCCAGGTGTCAACGGTGCCGAACAGCAGCTCGCCGCGTTTCGCACGTTCACGGGAACCTTCGACATGGTCGAGGATCCATTTTACCTTGGTGCCGGAGAAGTAGGGGTCCACCACCAGGCCTGTGGCCTTGCGGATATACTCTTCCATCCCGTCACGCTTGAGCTGCTCGCAGATCTCCGCGGTACGGCGGCACTGCCAGACGATGGCGTTGTAGATGGGTTTACCGGTCTCACGCTCCCACACCACCACGGTCTCACGTTGGTTGGTGATGCCGATGGCCGCGATCTGATCGGAGTTGATATCCGCTTTGGCCAGCGCTTCGACCAGCGTCGAGCTTTGGGAAGCCCAGATTTCCATCGGGTCATGTTCGACCCAGCCTGGCTTAGGATAAATTTGTTCAAATTCTCGCTGGGAGACGCTGACGATATTGGCATCATGATCCATCACAACGGCCCGGGAGCTGGTAGTGCCCTGGTCAAGCGCAACGATATATTTTTTGTCGGTCATAGTCGGTGTCCCGTAGTCAGATTACAGCGAAGCTTTATGTTGAGTGGTGGAAGAGGAGGGGCTCTGTTGCTCTTCCTCCACGCAGGTGTCGCAAGGCAGGTGACGGCCAATCAGCTTACGATAGCTGAATGCGCCCAGCGCCGCGCCGACCACCGGTGCGCACAGCGGCACCAGAAAATAAGGAATATCTTTGCCGCCGGTGAAGGCGACGTCGCCCCAGCCGGCCAGCCAGGCGAAAGCTTTCGGGCCGATATCACGCGCCGGGTTCATGGCGAAGCCGGTCAGCGGTCCCATGGAGGCGCCAATCACCGCAATCAGCAGGCCGATCAGCAGCGGAGCAAGCGGGCCGCGCGGCACGCCGTTGCCATCGTCGGTCAGCGCCAGGATGACGCCCATCAGGATAGCGGTAATCACCATCTCTACCGCGAAGGCCTGCACAAAATTGATATGCGGGTTCGGATAGGTGGAGAAGATGCCGGCCAGATCGAGGCTTTCTACGCTGCCGCGGACCATATGGTGGGTGGTTTCATAATCGAGGAAAAGATTGTAGTAAAGCCCGTAAACTAATGCCGCAGCGCAAAAGGCGCCAGCGAATTGCGAAATGATAAAAGGGACCACTTTGCGGCCATCGAAGCAGGCGAACAGCCACAGTGCGATAGTTACCGCAGGGTTAAGGTGCGCACCGGAGACCCCAGCGGTCAGGTAGATCGCCATGGCGACGCCCAGACCCCAGATGATGCTGATTTCCCATTGCCCGAAGCTGGCTCCCGCGACCTTGAGCGCAGCCACGCACCCAACGCCGAAAAAGATCAACAACCCGGTACCGAGGAACTCTGCGATGCACTGGCCTTTTAAGGTTGATGTTTGGCTCATAATCGAATCCTGAAGCGTGGTGATGATTATTGTATGTAGGGTGGTCACAGACGACCATATTGCCATGTAGGCATAGTGTTAATTTATCGTTAACGAGCAAAAACGAGAAATATCGAACTTCAAATGTGTGTACCGCGTCAAGAAAATGAGCGTTTTCGCGCCATCCGCGCGCATTGAGACCGGTGCCGGAGCGTTTCACCTCGCATTTTGTTAACCATAAAATTAACAATGACCCATGAAGTACGAGCGAACTGCGCTGAAAGCACCAGGTAAAGACTGAAAAGTGTTGCAAACCGCAATCTGCGCGGCTTGCCGCTGGACAGGGGCGGCGGGGATTCATACAATCGACGATAACACCGCTATGTGCGCTAATTTTCGTTAAGGCGGGACCGCGTATACGAAACACGAGTTTCTATCAACGCCTTGCAAGTTCAGGAGAGGTATGACGATGTCATTAGAAGTGTTTGAGAAATTAGAATCTAAAGTTCAGCAGGCGATTGATACCATCACTCTGTTGCAGATGGAAATCGAAGAGCTGAAAGAAAAGAACAACACCCTGGTTCAGGAAGTTCAGAGCGCGCAGCATGGTCGTGAAGAGCTGGAGCGCGAAAACAGCCAGCTGAAAGAGCAACAGCAGGGCTGGCAGGATCGCCTGCAGGCGCTGCTGGGCCGTATGGAAGAAGTCTAATCGCTTCGCGCCCTCTCCCGCCCGGGAGGGGGCAATCCTTATTCACCTCTTTATATCCACAAGTTATAGCCAATCTTTTTTTATTCTTTAATCATTGAATCGCTTTCTGGCACGCTTAGCCCATCACAACACACATAAAGAGAGCGGTGCGATGAATAAGTGGGGCGTAGGGTTAACTCTGTTGCTGGCATCCGCCAGCGTTCTGGCAAAAGACATTCAGCTTTTAAACGTTTCTTATGATCCAACGCGCGAGCTGTACGAACAGTACAACAAAGCGTTTAGCGCGCACTGGAAGCAGGAGACCGGCGACAACGTGGTGATCCGCCAGTCGCACGGTGGTTCTGGCAAACAGGCGACCTCAGTGATTAACGGTATTGAAGCGGATGTGGTCACACTGGCGCTGGCCTACGACGTAGACGCCATTGCTGAACGCGGCCGTATCGATAAAAACTGGCTGAAACGCCTGCCGGATAACTCCGCACCGTATACCTCAACCATCGTGTTCCTCGTCCGCAAGGGCAACCCGAAACAGATCCATGACTGGAACGACCTGATCAAACCGGGCGTGTCGGTCATTACCCCGAACCCGAAAAGCTCCGGCGGCGCCCGCTGGAACTATCTGGCAGCCTGGGGCTATGCTCTGCATCAGAATCACGGCGACCAGGCCAAAGCCCAGGAATTCGTCAAGGCGCTGTATAAAAACGTGGAAGTGCTGGACTCCGGCGCGCGTGGTTCGACCAATACCTTCGTAGAACGCGGCATCGGCGATGTGCTGATTGCCTGGGAAAACGAAGCGCTGCTGGCGACCAACGAACTGGGCAAAGACAAGTTTGAAATCGTGACCCCGAGTGAGTCGATTCTGGCTGAGCCGACCGTCTCTGTGGTCGACAAAGTGGTGGATAAAAAAGGCACGCGCCAGGTGGCGGAAGCGTACCTGAAGTATCTCTACTCGCCGGAAGGCCAGGAGATTGCGGCGAAGAACTTCTACCGCCCGCGCGATCCGAATGTGGCGAAGAAATATGCTAACGAGTTCCCGAAACTGAAGCTGTTTACTATCGATCAGGAGTTCGGCGGCTGGACGAAAGCGCAGAAAGAGCACTTCTCCAACGGCGGCACCTTCGACCAGATTAGCCAGCGTTAATCCTCTTGTCCCTGCTTGCGCTACGCTTAGCAGGGCTACAGTTCTGCTTCGTCTGGTAGCCCGGGTAAGGCGGAACGCCGCCACCCGGGGAATCCCCGGCTTTCTCTGCGCTTAGCCGGGCTACTATTTGCACCGTCCGTAGCCCGGGTAAGGCGCCAGCCGCTACCCGGGATAACGCCCCACCCGCCATCTGTTTTCATTTAGTCATCAAATTACGTTACTCTTCCGCTTCAGGCTTAACAGGGAATGAAAATGAGAAGAGTAAGATACTTTTTGCTGGCGCTGCTGGTGGCGATCCTCGCGGCGCTGGCGGGCGGCTACTACTGGCTGCACTCCGGCAACCCGGACGCATTACGCAAGATTGTCCTGCAGCAGTGCGTACCCCATCAGCAACAGCAGCAAAATCCGTCGCCGTGCGCGGAAGTGAACCTCAAGGGCGGCTATGTGCTGTTTAAAGACCGTAACGGCCCGCTGCAGTATTTGCTGATGCCGACCTACCGCATTAACGGCACCGAAAGCCCGCTGCTGCTGGACCCGTTGACGCCGAACTTCTTCTGGCAGGCCTGGCAGGGACGTGAAATCATGAGTCAGCGTCACGGCGCGCCGGTTCCTGATAACGCGATATCACTGGCGATTAACTCGCGCAGCGGACGCACGCAAAACCATTTCCATATTCATATCTCCTGCCTGCGCCCCGATGTGCGCGCGCAGTTAGATAAGGATGCGCGCGCGGTCAGCAGCCGCTGGCTGCCGCTGCCGGGCGGGCTTCAGGGCCATGAATACCTGGCGCGCCGGGTGACGGAGGCCGAACTGGCCCAGCGCAGCCCGTTCCTGATGCTGGCGGAAGAGGTGCCGGAGGCGCGCGAACATATGGGACGCTTCGCGCTGGCGATGGCGCAGCAGAGCGACGGCTCGCTGGTGCTGCTGGCGACGGAGCGTAACCTGCTGACCCTGAACCGGGCTTCAGCGGAAGAAATTCAGGATCATCGTTGCGCCATCCTTAACGCAAACCACTAGTTCTGGCGTTTACCTGTCTTACCTGTCGTCGTATTCTTGCTGAAAAAAACGACAGGAGACAGGCATGTCGCTCTGGCTTACCCACCCGCTGTTCCTTCCTTCATTGATTGTCGGCGTCACCATTGTGCTCTGGGCGACGTCGCTGCTGCCGGAATTTATCACCGCGCTGCTGTTCTTCGCGGCGGCGATGATGGCCAAAATCGCTCCGCCGGAGGTGATCTTCGGCGGCTTTGCCTCCTCGGCGTTCTGGCTGGTGTTCAGCGGCTTTGTGCTCGGTATCGCGATCCGTAAAACCGGGCTGGCGGACCGGGCGGCGCAGGCGCTGTCTGCGCGGCTCACTGACTCCTGGCCGCGGATGGTCGGCAGCGTGGTGTTGCTGAGCTACGCGCTGGCGTTTGTGATGCCTTCCAACATGGGACGTATCGCGCTGCTGATGCCGATCGTGGCGGCGATGGCCCGCCGCGCGGGCATTGTCGATGGCAGCCGCGGCTGGTTCGGCCTGGCGCTGGCGGTGGGGTTCGGCACCTTTCAGCTTTCGGCGACGATTTTGCCCGCTAACGTGCCAAATCTGGTGATGAGCGGCGCGGCGGAAGGCTCGTACGGTATCCATCTGAATTATGTTCCCTATTTGCTGCTGCATACGCCGGTGCTTGGCTGGCTGAAAGGGGCGGTGCTGGTGGCGCTGATTTGCTGGCTGTTTCCCGGCAAGCCGCATCCACCTCGTGACCTGGCGCCGCTGCCGCCGATGAGCCGCGACGAGAAACGTCTGGCGTGGCTGCTGGCGGTAGTCCTTACGCTATGGGTGACCGAGAGCTGGCACGGCGTCGGCCCGGCGTGGACCGGCCTGGCGGCGGCAGTGGTCACGCTGCTGCCGCGGGTGGGCTTTATCAACGGTGAGGAGTTTGCCAGCGGGGTGAATATGCGCACCTGCATTTATGTTGCCGGGATTCTGGGACTGGCGATCGCCGTTACCCAAACCGGAATTGGCGGTGCGGTGGGCAATGCGCTGCTGCAGGTGATGCCGCTGGATAAAGACAATCCGTTCACCAGCTTCCTCGCCCTGACCGGGATAACCAGCGCGCTGAACTTTATTATGACCGCCAACGGCGTGCCGGCGCTGTATACCACTTTTGCGCAGAGCTTTGCCGACGCGACCGGCTTTCCGCTGCTCAGCGTGATCATGATTCAGGTGCTGGGGTATTCCACGCCGCTGCTGCCCTATCAGGCGTCGCCGATCGTGGTGGCGATGGGGTTAGGCAAGGTCCCGGCGAGGGCGGGGATGCAACTGTGTCTGGTGCTGGCGGCGGTGAGTTATCTGATTTTACTGCCGCTGGACTACGCGTGGTATCAGCTGTTGGGGAAACTGTAACGGCAAAAGAAAGCCCGGCTTGCGCTGTGCTAAGCCGGGCTCCCGAGTTTTGTCAGTCACCCCGGTCGCGTTTCGCCACCGGGAAAAGCGAATTACGCTTTTTTCGCTGCTTCTGCTGCTTTAACGATCACCGCGAAAGCGTCAGCTTTCAGGGAGGCGCCGCCAACCAGCGCGCCGTCGATGTCCGGCTGGGTGAACAGCTCTGCTGCGTTGCCAGCGTTAACGGAACCACCGTACTGGATGATCACTTGCTCAGCGATTTTCGCGTCAGCTTTAGCAATGTGGTCACGGATGAATTTGTGCACCGCCTGAGCCTGAGCCGGGGTCGCGGATTTGCCGGTACCGATAGCCCATACCGGTTCGTAAGCGATAACCACGCCTTCGAAAGCGGCAGCGCCCTGCGTTTTCAGCACGGCGTCGATCTGACGTGCGCAAACTTCTTCGGTTTTGCCCGCTTCGTTTTCGGCTTCGGTTTCACCGATGCACAGTACCGGGGTCAGACCCTGCTCTTTCAGCACAGCGAATTTCTTCGCGATCAGCTCGTCGGATTCTTTGTGGTAGGTACGACGCTCGGAGTGGCCGATGATGATGTACTGTGCGCCGATATCTTTCAGCATTTCGGCGGAGGTTTCACCGGTGAATGCGCCGGACAGGTTCACGTCAACGTTCTGCGCGCCCAGGTGAATGTGGCTGCCTTCTGCCGCACGTTTAGCCAGGTCCAGATACATTTCCGGCGGGGCGATGGCAACTGCACAGCCGCTTACGCCAGCCAGCTCGGTACGCAGGTTCGCAACCAGTTCGTTTACCATGTGGCGGCTGCCGTTCAGTTTCCAGTTACCCATCACTAAAGGATGTCGCATTTTAATTCTCCACGCTACTTAAGCGAATTAAGGAATATAGCCGCCCCAGAGGGCAGCATGGTCTGTGAAACAGTATAGAGACTCGTCACTGGAAAGGCTTTGCTTTTTGTCATTTATTGTTGCCTTCCAGCGTTTCAGATAACGCCAGCTTAATCGGTTCAATGGCGAAGGTCAGACCCTTTTCGCCATGATCTGCCACCACATAGCGTACAGCGCCTTCGGTATCGGCAAAGTAGCGTTTGCCCTTGCCGGCGGTCAGCAGTTTCTGCAGCTTTTGCTGGCTTTGCGCCGGGCTAAGGGTGGGGACAAAGGCGCGGATCATGGCGCTCATATACTCCAGCGCTTTGGCTTTCGCCGCCTTTTGCTCCGGCCCCTGGATCGGCAGCCAGGTGATCTGCATGGATTTGATCTTCAGCGTGCCGCGCTCCAGCGCGGTCGAGGCATAGAGATTTTCATTAATTTTGCTGGCGGCGCGGGTCAGATTAGCCTGATCCCGGCTGGTGGCGATGGAACGGAATTCGTTCAGGGGCAGCTTCGGGTTATCGGCGTTAAATTTTTCCCGGAACTGGCTGATCGACAGGTCAAAACTCGGGGCGCCAGAGAGCAGATAGGGCGCCGCTGTCGCCGATTCGCTTTCTGCGGACAACGCGTGCGGGCCGACGGTCAGGCCCATCAGCCCACTTAAACACAAGATTGTCCACTTCTTCATGCCCGTCGTTCCTTTTTTTGCCTGCTGACGATTAAATCGGGAAGCGCGGCGCTTGTCAAAAAGTCACGACGCCAGGGTAAACTACGCAGACGATGATGATAAGGAAAAACGCATGACCCTACAGCAGTGGTTATTCTCAATTAAAGGGCGCATTGGCCGCCGCGATTTCTGGATCTGGATTGCCATTTGGCTGGTGACCATGAGCGCCCTGTTTACCCTGGCAGGCAGCAATCTTCTCAACCTGCAGACGGCGGCGTTTATTATCGTCTGCCTGCTGTGGCCGACGGCGGCGGTGGTGGTCAAGCGGCTGCACGATCGCGGCAAATCCGGACTGTGGGCGCTGCTGATGATTCTGGCGTGGATGCTGCTGGCGGGGAACTGGGCGATGCTGCCGCAGGTCTGGCAGTGGGGCGTCGGGCGCTTTGTGCCGACGTTGATTATCGTCATGATGTTGATCGACCTGGGGGCGTTTGTCGGCACCCAGGGCGAGAATAAGTTCGGCAAGGAGACCCAGGACGTGCGCTGGAAAGCGGACGCCTGATTACCAGTAGTGCTCCGCTGTCATATGGCCCGGCCGGCGACGCAGATGTTTGGTCATCTGCCGGGTCTCTTTTAACAGCTGTTGGGTATCGCGCACCATTTGCGGGTTGCCGCACAGCATGACGTGGCTGGTGTCGGTGTTCATCGCCAGCCCGACCGCCTCTTCCAGCGCGCCGGTTTCAATCAGGAACGGTACCCGGCCGGTCAGCGAGCCTTCCACTGTTTCGCGACTGACCACGGTCTGGATGCGTAGTTTACCGGCATAGCGCTGCTCGAGTTCGCGCATCAGCGGCAGATAGCTCAGGTCCGCGGCGTAGCGGACGGCGTGGACCAGTACCAGGTTGTTAAAGCGTTCAAGATCTTTGCCTTCCTGCAAAATTGACAGGTACGGCCCGAGGGCAGTGCCGGTCGCCAGCATCCACAGGGTATCGCAATCCGGTACCTCCTCGAGGACGAAGAAACCTGCCGCTTCACTCACCACCAGGACTTCATCGCCCGGCTTCAGCGCCGCCAGACGCGGGCTCAGCTTGCCTTCCGGGACGGTGACCAGATAGAACTCGAGATCGGGATTGCCGGGGGCATTGACGTAGGAGTAGGCGCGCTGCACGCGTTCTCCGTCGATTTCCAGTCCGAGCTTGGTAAACTGCCCGGCGGTAAACGGATGAACAGGCGCCCGCACGTATAAACTGAACAAGGCATCCGTCCAGTACTCCACTTTTGTCACTTTGCCGCTAACCCAGTCCGCCATCGTCTTCTCCTGTTGCCAAGCGATGCCTTATCTTCGGTCCAGACGAGCAAGATTTCCACCCCGAAGGTACAAGAAAGCTCTATTGATCAAATATAAACGAAGAACAGGGCAACCGCCTGCGGACGGTTGCCTGGGAGAGAAAAAGCGGTATTACAGGATGTGCTGCTGGATGTCCGGATCTTTACGGTCGAGGTAATGAATCGACTGAATACGACGGATAGTGCGCGACTTGCCACGGATCAGCAGCGTCTCGGTGGTGGCCATGTTGCCCTTGCGGGTGATGCCGTCCAGCAGATCGCCTTTGGTGATCCCGGTGGCGGAGAAGACGACGTTATCGCTGCGCGCCATTTCATCCAGACGCAGCACTTTGCCTGCTTCAATGCCCATGGTTTTGCAGCGCGCCAGCTCGTTTTCACCGATGCGGCGGTTCTCTTCGTTATCGCCCTTCACGTGGTGGCGAGCCAGCAGACGCCCCTGCATATCACCGTCGAGGGCGCGGATCACCGCGGCGGAAACCACCCCTTCCGGCGCGCCGCCGATGCCGTACAGTACGTCGACTTCGCTATCCGGCATGCAGGTGAGAATAGAGGCCGCGACGTCGCCATCGGGAATCGCGAATACACGCACGCCCAGCTGCTGCAGCTGGGCAATGACCGCGTCGTGGCGCGGTTTCGCCAGCACGGTGACGGTCAGCTCGCCCAGCGGCTTGTTCAGGGCGCGGGCGATATTGTGCAGGTTATCTTCCAGCGGCAGATTGAGATCGATGGCGCCTTTGGCGCCGGGGCCGACAATCAGCTTTTCCATATACATATCCGGCGCGTTGAGGAAGCAGCCCTTATCGCCGACCGCCATCACCGCCAGGGCGTTGGCCTGGCCCATCGCCGTCATGCGGGTGCCTTCGATGGGATCGACGGCGATATCTACCGCATCGCCCTTGCCGGTACCCACTTTTTCGCCGATATAGAGCATCGGCGCTTCATCGATTTCGCCCTCGCCGATGACGATGGTGCCGTCGATATTGACGAGGTTAAGCATAATGCGCATGGCGTTAACCGCTGCGCCGTCGGCGGTATTCTTATCGCCGCGGCCCAGCCATTTATAGCCCGCCAGCGCGGCGGCTTCGGTGACACGCGAAAATTCGATGGCCAGTTCTCGTTTCATAATCCACTCGTTGTGTAGAAAAATTGCCCGCAGCGCGGCAAAAGCGCGCGCTACGCGTTGGAATAGCGTTCGGTTTCCGGCATCCAGCGCTCGATAAGCGCCTGGGCCTGCAGCGGATAGCGTTCATGAATATGGCGAGCAATGCGTTGAACGTCGGGGATCATCGCCTGATCGCGCAGCAAGTCCGCTACTTTAAATTCGGCGTTGCCAGTCTGGCGGGTGCCGAGCAGCTCGCCGGGACCGCGGATTTCGAGGTCTTTCTGGGCGATGACGAAACCGTCGTTGCTGTCGCGCAGGACCTGCAGGCGTTTCTGCGCCGTTTTGGAGAGCGGCGATTTATAGAGTAGCACGCAGTGGGAAGCGACCGCGCCGCGCCCGACGCGCCCTCTGAGCTGGTGCAGCTGCGCCAGACCCAGACGTTCCGGGTTTTCGATAATCATCAGGCTTGAGTTAGGCACGTCGACGCCGACTTCAATCACCGTGGTGGCCACCAGCAGGTGCATTTCGCCCTGCTTGAAGGCCTGCATTACCGCCTGCTTCTCGGCCGGTTTCATCCGCCCGTGGACGAGGCCGATATTCAGTTCCGGCAGCGCCAGTTTGAGCTCTTCCCAGGTCGCTTCCGCCGCCTGGGCTTCCAGCAGATCGGACTCTTCAATTAGCGTACAAACCCAATAGGCCTGGCGCCCTTCGTGGGTGCAGGCGTTGCGTACGCGGTCGATAATATCGCTGCGCCGGGTGTCCGGGATGGCGACGGTAGTCACCGGGGTTCGGCCCGGCGGCAGCTCGTCGATAATCGAGGTGTCCAGATCGGCGTAGGCGGTCATTGCCAGGGTGCGGGGGATAGGCGTGGCGGTCATGATCAGCTGATGCGGGTGGAACCTCTGCTGCTGACCTTTTTCCCACAGCGCCAGCCGCTGATGCACGCCGAAGCGGTGCTGTTCGTCGATAATCACCAGCGCCAGGCCGTTAAACTGCACCTGCTCCTGGAAGATGGCGTGAGTGCCGACAATCATCTGCACTTCGCCGCTGGCGATAGCCTCCTGCTGCGCCTGACGGGCTTTGCCTTTCTGTTTGCCCGCCAGCCAGCCGACTTCTATGCCCAGCGGTTCAAACCAGCTGCGGAAGTTATTGGCGTGCTGTTCGGCAAGTAGTTCGGTGGGCGCCATCAGCGCCACCTGTTTGCCGTGGGCGATAGCGCGCACGGCGGCCAGCGCGGCGACCAGCGTTTTACCGGAGCCAACATCGCCCTGCACCAGGCGCATCATCGGCACGTCCAGCGCCATATCGTGTTCGATCTCGGCGGTAACCCGCGCCTGCGCGCCGGTGGGCTTAAAGGGCAGGGAGGCCAGCAGCTGGTTTTTCAGGGTATCGTTGGCGCCGAGCGGCAGGGCGTGGTAGCGCTGGGCGCCTGCCCTCAGCGCCAGCATGCTGAGGTTATGCGCCAGCAGCTCTTCCAGAATCAGACGCTGCTGCGCCGGGTGCTTGCCGCTTTCCAGCTCGCTAAGTTGCAAGGAAGGAGGCGGACGGTGCAGCGTACGCAGCGCTTCCGGCAGGCTCATCATCCCCTGCGCCAGCTCCGGTGGGAGGAGTTCGCTAATCGCGCAGGTTTCCAGGAGCTCAAGCGCCTGGTCGGTGAGCTTGCGCAGGGTCGCCTGCTTGATGCCTTCGGTGGTCGGATAGACCGGAGTTAACGTTTCCTGCAGCTCCGGGGTGCTCATATCGCCCTGGACGCGGTATTCCGGGTGGATCATCTCGGCGCCGTACTTCCCGCGTTTGGCTTCACCGTAGGCCAGCACCCGACGACCAGTCGCGAGGCTGTTTTTCATCGCCGCGTTAAAGTTGAAAAAGCGCATGGTGAGGATGCCGGTGCCGTCGCTGATCTGGCAGGTCATCATCCGCCGGCCGCCGAAGGTGATATTGCTGTTGAGCACTTCGCCTTCCACGGTGGCATAAACCCCGGGAAGCAGCTCGGCTATCGGGTAAAGATGGGTGCGATCTTCGTAACGCAGCGGCAGGTGCAGCAGCAGGTCCTGAACCGTATGCAGGCCGATCTTCGCCAGTTTACTGCTTTGCGTAGCGCCCACTCCGGTGAGTGAGCTGAGCGGAACGGCATCGAGCAGGCGGCCTGACATCAGGTTTACCTCGTTGCCTGCATGGTAGCCCACCATGCGTCATCGGCTTCCACTTCGCCCTGCTCGTTGACGTGGGGGTAAGGCAGACCTTTTTGTCGGGCGACGCGGGCCAGCACCGGATAACCGCCTTCGAACAGCAGGCGCTGCTGCTCTTCCGGCGGCAGCATGCTGTTGGCGCGTTGGTACATCCCGGCGTTCTGCCGCTGGCGCTGCGCCTCGTAAAGGATCAGCGCCGAGGCGACGGAGACGTTCAGCGACTGCACCATGCCGATCATCGGGATAATGATGTCCTGATCGGCCAGCGCCAGCGCTTCCTGGGTGATGCCGGTTTTCTCCTGGCCCATCAGGATGCAGGTTGGACGCGTATAGTCGATTTCACGAAAATCGATGGCTTTGTCGGAAAGGTGAGTGGCGAGGATTTGCATACCCTGGCCTTTCAGGTGGCCGACGGCATCTGCGATGGTGCGGTGGGTTTTCACCTGCACCCAGCTGTTGCTGCCCGCGGCGGCGGAGGCCATGGTACGCATCCGGCTGCTTGGCCAGACGGCATGCACTTCGTGTACGCCAACGGCATCTGCGGTCCGAATGACCGCAGAGACGTTATGAGGCTTATGGACCTGCTCCATGCAGACCGTCAGGTCAGGCTGACGCCTGGCGAGCATCTCGCAGATACGCTCGTAGCGCTTTGAGTTCATAAAGCTAGTTTCGGTTACGGGTGACTTTAATCACGTCCGGCATGACGCGGATTTTGCGCATGATATTCGCCAGATGCACGCGGTCACGCGCGGTCAGGCGGATAAAGGCGCTGTATACGCGGCCATCTTTCTCTTCCGTATTCAGGCTCTGGATATTGGAAGACGCGGTGTTGATCGCCGCCGTCAGGTTAGCCAGCGCGCCCTGGTGGTTAAACATGTCCACCTTGATTTCGGTGATGAACTCCTGAGCGGTCTCTTTATCCCACTCAACCGCCATAAATTTCTCCGGCTCTTTCTGGTAGCCGCGAATGTTACGACAGGATTCATGGTGGATAACCAGCCCTTTACCCGGACTGACGTGGGCGATAATCGGGTCACCTGGGATCGGGCGACAGCACTTGGCGAAGGTGATCAACACGCCATCGGCGCCTTTGATCGGCAGATGGCCGTGGTTCGACGCGTTAGCCGGTACCGGCGCCGCAGCGGCTTCGCCCTGCTGCAGGTTTTTCGCCACCACGACGCTCATGGCGTTGCCCAGACCGATTTCCGCCAGCAGATCGTCAAGCGTGGCCAGCTTCATGCGATCAAGTTCGCGCTGGATATTCTCCGGCGGGATCTCGGCGAGTTTGCGGCTTCCGCCCAGCGCGTGATTGAGCAGACGACGGCCAAGGCTGACCGAATCGTCGCGCTTAAGGTTTTTCAGCAGCTGACGGATCTTGGCGCGCGCTTTCGAGCTGACGACAAAGTTCAGCCAGGCGGCATTCGGGCGTGCGCCCGGCGCGGTGATAATTTCGACAGTCTGGCCGCTGGAGAGCGGCTGCGACAGCGGATAAGGCTGGCGATCGACGCGCGCGCCAACGCAGGCATGGCCGATATCGGTATGCACCGCGTAGGCGAAGTCCACCGGCGTGGCGCCAGCGGGCAGTTCGACAATGCGACCTTCCGGGGTGAAAACGTAAATCTCATCCGGGAACAGATCGGATTTTACGCTCTCGATAAATTCAAACGAGCTGCCGGCGCTCTGCTGCAGCTCCAGCAGGCTTTGCATCCAGCGCTGAGCGCGGATTTGCGCGGTGGTGCTGCTTTCGCCGCCGTGCTCTTTATAAGCCCAGTGCGCCGCAACCCCCATCTCCGCCATCTGGTCCATGTCTTCGGTACGAATTTGTACCTCGACCGGGACGCCGTGGGGGCCGATCATCGAGGTATGCAAAGACTGATAGCCGTTCGCTTTCGGAATGGCGATGTAATCTTTGAAACGACCTGGACGCGGTTTGTAGAGGCTGTGCATCTGGCCGAGCACGCGATAGCAGATATCGGCATCATGGACGATAACGCGGAAGGCGTAGATATCCATGATCGAGTGAAAACGCTGCTCTTTAAGCACCATTTTGCAGTAGATGGAGTACAGATGCTTTTCGCGACCGCTGACGCGGCAGGGGATCCCCGCTTCCTGCAACCGTCCTTCGATTTCGGAGAGGATTTTTTGGATCATCTCTTTACGGTTGCCGCGCGCCGCTTTGACCACCTCTTTAATGACGCGGTAGCGGTTAGGGTACAGCGCTTCAAAGCCCAGCTCTTCGAGCTCGGTCTTGATGTGATGGATACCTAAACGGTGCGCCAGCGGGCTGTAAATTTCCAGCGTTTCGCGGGCGATGCGGCGGCGTTTATCCGGGCGTAACGAGCCCAGAGTACGCATGTTGTGGGTGCGGTCGGCAAGCTTGATGAGGATGACGCGGATGTCCTGCACCATCGCCATGATCATTTTGCGAAAGTTTTCGGCCTGCGCCTCTTTCTTATCGCGAAACTTGAGCTTATCAAGTTTCGACACCCCCTCTACCAGTTCGGCAACGCTTTTACCAAAAAGCTGTTCCATGTCCTGGTAGGTGGCGGGGGTATCTTCAATCACATCATGCAGCAGCGCGGCCATCAGCGTTTCATAGTCGAGCTTCATCTCGGCCAGAATGTAGGCTACCGCGACCGGGTGCGTGATATAGGGTTCACCGCTTGAACGTGTCTGACCCTCGTGAGCGTCACGTGCAACGAGATACGCCTGCCGAAGGCGCTTGATTTGCTCTTCCGGCAGGTAGTTTTGAATCAGCTGATTCAGGCTTTCAAACAGATACAAGGGCGACCCGCTGTGTGATTAACGACGACCTTCAGCAATCGCGGTAACGGCTTGTAATTCAGCGGCTTCCTGCTCTTGCTGTTCCTGGCGCTCACGTACGTCGAGGATCTGGTTGTTGATCAGACCTTCTTCGATTTCGCGCAGTGCGATAACGGTGGTTTTATCGTTTTCTTCCGGTACCAGCGGATCCTTTCCGCCTACCTGCATCTGACGAGCGCGACGCGCGGCGACCAGTACCAGGTCAAAACGGTTACCAATTTTCTCTACAGCGTCCTGAACAGTTACGCGTGCCATACTTAAAATGCTCCACAGGTGAAGAAATGACTGGGCATGATACTGAATGTGGGTTCAGTCTGCCAATAGTTTGGTGATTAAAGCGCCATGTCGCTGCTTTTGGCGGCTCATGCGCAGACGTTCAGCGCGGATGATATTTTTCAGGTCGCTCAGGGCGGTGTCAAAATCATCGTTCACAATCAGGTAATCATATTCCGCGTAATGGCTCATTTCCGCAACGGCCTGGGCCATCCGTTTCGCGATCACCTCTTCGCTGTCCTGGCCGCGGCCGCGCAGGCGACGGTCCAGTTCATCTTTTGACGGCGGCAGAATAAAAATGCTGCGTGCGCCGGGCATGCTTTTACGGATCTGCTGCGCACCTTGCCAGTCGATATCGAGGAAGACATCGACGCCAGTCGCCAGCACCTGCTCGATCGCTTTACGCGACGTGCCGTAATAGTTGCCAAAGACCTCTGCATGTTCCAGAAACGCGTTTTCGCCAATCATCGAGCGGAATTCGTCGTGATTCACGAAGAAATAGTGTTCGCCGTGCACTTCACCCGGACGCGGCGCCCGCGTGGTATGGGAGACCGATACCTGGGTGTCATACAACGGTTGGGTTTTTAATAAAGCCTGAATCAGGCTGGATTTACCCGCGCCGCTAGGGGCGGAAACAATATAAAGCGTGCCTTGAGCCATGAGTGTCTTTTGTATGTGGTTATCGAAAGAGGTCCTACATACGAGCCTATTATACACGTCGCCGCGGCGTGACGCAGTCATTGTCACACTTTTTGCCGCGGTTTCTTTCATTTTGCCTGCCGTTTTCCTGAATTCGCCAGCCGTTGCTGCAATGAGGCGTAAATCCTGGAAGGCGCTTCGCAAGGCGAAAAAGTACCCATCGCGGTTCGCGGTGTTCTACAGCAGACTCTCCGCCAGGTGACGAAGGAGAGGAATGCTATGCGAAAAGGAGGGTGGTGGCTGGCGATGGGGATGTTCTCTGCCAGCGCGCTGGCGACGTGTCCGGACTGGCCGCCGGCCAAAGGAAGGCAGGAGATTTCACGCCTTCATCAGCAAATTGTCGCCTGGAAAGAGGCCTACTGGCGACAAGGCACCAGTGAGGTAAGCGATGACGTTTATGACCAGCTCACTCTGCGGCTGGCGCAGTGGCGGCAATGTTTTCCGGACGAGACGCCTGAGGATGACGATCTGCCTCCGCCGACGGGCGATACGCGTCATCCGGTGGCGCATACCGGCGTGCGCAAACTGGCCGATGGCGCCAGCGTGGCCCACTGGATGAAAAATAAAACCGACCTGTGGATACAGCCTAAAGTGGACGGCGTGGCGGTGACCCTGGTCTATCGCCAGGGGAGTTTGGTTCAGGCCATTAGCCGCGGCGATGGTCTGCGCGGTGAGGCATGGACCGCCCGAGCGCGGCAGATCCCGGCGCTGGCGAAAGTGACGACCGGTGAACTGGCCAACAGCGTGCTGCAGGGGGAGCTGTTTCTGCGCCGGGACGGCCATGTACAGCAGCAGGCTGGGGGGATGAACGCGCGGGCGAAAGTCGCCGGGTTGATGATGCGAGCCGACGCGGCGGCGGCGCCGCTCAGCCAGCTGGACGTTTTTATCTGGGCCTGGCCAGACGGTCCCTCGGATATGCGCCGTCGACAGCAGCTGCTGGCGCAGGCGGGGTTTGGCTACAGCGGACAATACACCCATTCGGTAACGCGCGTTGAGCAGGTGGCGGAGTGGCGCCAGCGCTGGTATCGCTCGCCGCTCCCCTTCGTCAGCGATGGCGTGATTGTGCGCGAAGGGCGCGAACCGCCGGGACGTGTCTGGTCTCCCGGAAAGGGAGAGTGGCTGGCGGCCTGGAAGTATCCTCCGGCCTCGCAAGTGATGGAGGTACGGGCGATCCATTTCAGCACTGGCCGCAGCGGCAGGCTCAACGTCGTGGCCCAGCTTGAGCCCCAGCGGCTGGATGATAAACGCGTGCAGCGGGTTAATGTTGGCTCTGTGGCCCGCTGGCAGGCGCTGGATATTGGGGTTGGCGATCAGCTGCAGATCAGTCTGGCAGGGCAGGGTATTCCTCGGATCGACGCCGTCGTCTGGCGGACGGCCGAGCGCCATAAACCGACGCCGCCGGCGGCGAAATTCAATGCGCTAACCTGCTATTTCGCCACCCCTGAGTGCAGCGAACAGTTTCTTTCCCGGCTGATCTGGCTGTCATCAAAGTCCGCGCTGGATGTCGATGGCGTGGGGGAACATTTATGGCGCGCCATTCAGCAGCAAAACCCGATGACGCATATTTTTTCCTGGCTGGCGCTTACGGTGGAGCAGCTGCAGGCGGTGCCAGGGATCTCCGCCGCCCGCGGGCAGCACCTCTGGCATCAATTTGATCTCGTTCGCAAACGGCCTTTTATCCGCTGGGTGCTGGCGATGGGGCTCCCGGTGCCTCAGGGGGCGCTGACGCAGCTCGAAAGCGAGAACTGGCATCTGCTGGCGGCAAAAAGTGAAGCGCAATGGCGCGCGCTGCCGGGCGTGGGGGAGATCAGAGCCCGCCAGCTGGTGGCCTTCCTGCACCATCCGGATGTGGTGGCGCTGGCGCAATGGCTCAGTGGGCAGCGCATCCCCGGATTTTGAGGCGGTTAGTGGCTATCATGGGTGTAGTGGAAGACCGGTAGCCCCAGTTTCCAGCGCAGTGCCAGCATGCGGGCGGTAAAGCCGAACAGCAGCGTAGCCAGCACCACCACATCGTGGCTGCTGACGTAATGTTGCAGGGCAATATAGAGTACGGCTGCGGCAAACGAGATCCCGGCATACAGCTCTTTCTGGAAGACCAGCGGAATGCGTTTGCAGAACATATCTCGCAGTACGCCGCCAAAAACGCCGGTGATGACCGCGGCGATAGAGGCGATGATCGGACCTTCGCCCATATCCAGGGCGATCTGCGCGCCGATGATGGAAAACACGATCAGCCCCAGCGCGTCCAGCACCAGAAACAGCCGGCGAAGGTGAGGCATCACTGGAGCGGCAATGGTGGTGAGGACGGCGGCGACAGCGACAATAATGACATATTCCGGATGTTTCACCCAGCCGAGAGGATAATGTCCCAGCAGGATATCGCGAACGGAACCCCCGCCCAGCGCGGTCGCGGTGGCGATAATGATGACGCCAAACGTGTCCATCCGCCGGCGCCCGGCAGCCAGCGCGCCGGTCATGGCTTCCGCGGTGATACCGATTAAATACAGAACATGAAGCAGCATAGATCCCCCCAGATAATGGCGGGCAGGTTAACGATTTGTGCGCAGGATCACGATTGAGATTTTCTAAAGCGAATCATTTACGCCAGGAAAAATTAATGGAAGTAGTATCTGTGATGGCTTGATTTAAAGGTTTATTGATTTTTTAGGTATTTTTATTGATTAGAAAAAGTAATGCTAAGTGAAGCGACGGGTATCACTATCGAAAACACTATGATTACGCAATGTTTAAGTCTCGTCCTTTATTCTTTTATTTTTCCTTTTCAAGGCCTGAGAAAATGAGCGTCGCCGCCGGGAATAAAAACAATCTGACTCGCCTGATAGCCGTGGTATTAACCGGGATTCTGGCCGGTTTGTCCGGTATGGTGCTGGCACTGATTTTACACGCGATACAGCACCTGGCTTTTGGCTACAGTGCCGGGCAGATCGTCGGTTCGGTGTCATTTTTACAGGGCGTCACGGAGTCGTCCTGGCCACGCCGCATCGCGGCAATCGTGGCCGGCGGCGTCGTCGCCGGATTTGGCTGGTGGCTGCTTGGTCGCTATGGGCAGAAGCGGGTTTCCATTGCGGCGGCGGTGGCCAACCCTTCCGTACCCATGCCAGCAGGCACCACGACGATCCACGCCCTGCTGCAGATCGTCACCGTAGCGCTGGGTTCCCCGCTTGGCCGCGAAGTGGCGCCCCGGGAAATGGGCGCGCTGGGGGCGGGGATGGTGGCGCGTAAGCTGGGCCTGCTGGAAGATGAAACCCGCACCCTGATCGCCTGTGGGGCGGGCGCCGGTCTGGCGGCGGTCTATAACGTCCCGCTGGCAGGGGCGTTGTTCAGCCTTGAGGTCATGCTGCTGTCGTTTAGCTGGGAAAAAACGCTGGCGGCGATAATGACCTCGGCGATTGCCGCGTGGACGGCTACCCTGGGGTTAGGGGATGAATCGCAATACCATTTTGTTTCCAGCACGCTTCCGCATTCCTTTCTCTGGTGGGCGATTCTGGCGGGCCCGATTCTTGGCACCGGCGCCTGGCTCTTTCGTAAAGCGACCAGCGCAGCGCGTTCACGCGTCCGAAGTAACTGGCAGATGCCGGTGTTCTGTCTGCTGGGGTTTTCCCTTCTTGCCATCCTGAGCCTTTATTTCCCGGAACTTCCGGGCAATGGCAAGGGACCAATGCAGTTGGCGCTCAGCGACGGGCTGCCTCTCTCTATGGTCGCTATCCTGTTAGTGTTGAAGATGGTGGTGATCCTGGCGGTGCTGCGCGGCGGCGCGGAGGGTGGATTGTTAACCCCGGGGCTGGCGGTAGGCGGACTGGTCAGTCTGCTGCTCTGCGCACTCTGGCAGCTCGGCTTCCCTGGCGGAGATAAAAGCAGCTTCGCTCTGGTGGGGGCGGCCGCGTTTCTCGCCGCCTCCATGCAGATGCCGCTGACTGCGGTGGTGCTGGTGATGGAGTTCACCCACATGGATCACAGCTATCTGGCTCCGGCGCTGCTGTGCGCGGCAGGGGCGTTTTTAACCTGCCGGGCGCTGGACAAAAAATAGGTTTACCGAACCGCAGTGAAAGTGAACAGGGAGGGGCCCTTCATCCGGGAAGTAAAATCAGCCGCATTTTTCCCTGATGGTTGCCTCATGGTTAATAAGCCATTTTTTACGTGCAACGCCGCCGCCGTAACCGGTCATCGAACCATCTTTGCCGATAATTCGATGGCAGGGGATGATAATCGCGACGCGGTTAGCGCCGTTTGCTGCAGCCACCGCGCGCGTGGCCGTTGGTTTACCTATATCCATCGCAATCGATTGATAATGCGTCGTCTCACCGAAGCTAACGTACTGTAAATGGCGCCAGACCGCTCGCTGGAATTCGCTGCCTGGGGTATCAAGCGCCACCTCGAACGATTGACGCCGCCCGGCAAAATACTCCGTTATTTCCTGTTGCGCCTGCCGGGTGTGGGCGTTTTCACCAGCGATGATGCTGGCGTCGAACCGTCGCTGCAGGTCGCTGAATTCTGTCTCCAGCGCTCGTCTGTCGACAAACTCCAGCAGACAAATCCCCCGCTGCGTTGCACAAACAAACATTGGCCCTAATGGGGTGGTAAAACGATGAATTAAAACAACCTGGCGTTGCGCGCTGGGTGCGGAACCGGTCAATTTTTTGCAGGTATAGCCGAAACCGCTTAAGGACTCATAGCCGCTATCGAAAGCGACATCGGTGGTTGATCGGCCTGCTTTCAGCTCCTGAAGCGCCATATTAACGCGCTGCATCCGTTGAAAAGCCTGAAAGGTGATCCCGTGGTTTTGCAGGAACCAGCGGCGAACGCGTTCCGGGCTAATATCGTGCTGACGTAGTTCGCTATCACTGAGGCGAACCTTCGGGTCTTCTCGCAGCAGGCGGAGCGCTTGCTCAACAAAGGCGGGGGCTGTCCGGGCATTCTCCGTCGGGCGATAGACTTTGCATGGCCGGAACCCGGCATCCAGCGCGGATTTAACGTCATTATAGAATTCGACGTTTTCCCGCCTGGGTTTTCGCGCCCGACAGACCGAGATACAAAATACGCCGGTGGTTTTCACGCCAACGAAAAAGACGCCGGTAAACTCCACAGCGCGTTCAAGCAGCGCCTGATACCAGATATCGCACTGGATGCTGTCGGTAATTTTCATGGTCAAAAAACACCCGAGAAAGAGTAGTTAGCTTGCACCTGACATAATAAGTCTTTCAGTCTGGCCTGTGTGGCAGCATGAATAAAATTGCCCATCGAAATTCGTTTTACGCCCAGTGCCGATAAGGTACTGAAGTCCGCCAGCTCAGGCATGCACATTACGTTTAAGGGTAAAGGCACGTGGCGGACAATGGCGGTAATATCTTCCGCGCGGGTGACGCAAGGCACAAAAAAACCGCATCCGCCATGGTTAGCGTATAACTGACCGCGATAGAGCGTCTCATCCAGTGCATTTGGTACGTTGAGAAGAAAGGTATCGGTGCGGACATTAACAAACATATCGGGACAAGCGTGGGTGATTTCCTGGATTTTGGCGGCAAAGACCACGGCATCGTCAAGACGACGCGTATTATTCACCACATGACTATCCTCGAGGTTTATTCCGCTCACGCCGAGATGCGCCAGACGCCGGATATTGTCAATGATGTGGCTGGTTGTGGCGCTGTAGCCCGCCTCTAAATCGACGCTTAACGGCAGTTCGCTAACAGCTTTGATGCGTGAGACGATATATAACAGCTCGTCAAAACTCATCTCTTCGCCATCTTCATACCCTAACATTGCGGCGATAGCAGCGCTGGAGGAGCCCAGCGCCTGATAACCGGCCTGCTGAGCGGCCTGAGCGCTGCTGGCATCCCAGACGTTGGCAAGCAACAACGGTTGGTTTTGCTGGTGAAGCGCGTTGAAGTTCATTCTTTTCTCCCGCGGTAGTGTGTCCCCAGACTGTGCCGCGTTGGGCTCATTTGCCACAACCGAAAACTGGACGACTATTTTTATACGTAGATTCTTATCGTCAGCCGGCGGGAGAGATAAATAAAAAGGCCATGATTGATCATGACCTTTTATACTGTAGTGCCTGGATGGGTGAGAAAGCGTTACTCGATATTCTGTATCTGTTCGCGCATTTGCTCGATCAGTACCTTCAGCTCAATCGCGGAGTTGGTGACCTCGGCGTTAATCGATTTTGACGCCAGGGTGTTCGACTCACGGTTGAACTCCTGCATCATAAAGTCGAGACGGCGACCCACAGCCTCTTTCTTTTTCAGAATGTTGTAGGTCTCTTTAACGTGCGCTTCGAGGCGGTCCAGCTCTTCGGCAACGTCGATACGCTGCGCCATCAGCACCAGCTCTTGCTCAAGACGGTTATTTTCCAGCTGCACTTCCGCGTCTTCCAGTTTGGCAACCAGACGCTCGCGCTGCCACTGGAGGATTTCCGGCATATGGGCGCGAACTTTGGTCACTTCGCCGCTCACCCCTTCAAGCCGCTGCTCGATAAGCGCTTTCAGGGCCTGGCCTTCCGTTTCGCGGGCGACGATGAAGTCGTCCAGCGCGCCATCAAGAGCGGCCAGAATGTCGGCGGCGATGGCGTCGAGATCCTGCTCTTTGGCGGCCATCACGCCCGGCCAGCGCAGGATATCAACCGGGTTGATTTCCCCTTCATCGCTCTGCATTTTCACCCAGTTGGCAGCGTTGACCAGCTGTTTAGCCAGCTTTTCGTTGAGGATAAGTTCACCCTGAGCGCTGGGATCTTGTTCAAAACGCAGGGTGCATTCGACTTTACCGCGAGTCAGGCGGGCGCGAATGCGCTCGCGTACCACGGGCTCCAGACTACGGAACTGCTCCGGCAGGCGGAAGTACGTTTCCAGATAGCGCTGGTTTACCGAGCGCAGCTCCCATGCGGCGCTACCCCAGTCACCCTTGATTTCACGGCGGGCATAGGCGGTCATACTGCGGATCATAGACGTTCCTGTTTTCGTAATAATGAATGCAAGGATTATAGCTATGCGGGCGGTGACTTAACAGGAATAGTGATGAAATACCTGGATGGCGATTGTTTTGAGGGGCATAGCCACAATCTATTTCATGCAATTACTAAGTTAAGCGAGCGGTATGCTTCTGTTGTGGGTAAAAATAAGACGTTTTGTATTAGCGATTTTACGTCAATGACGCTGTTAAGTTATATGTGGTTAATTATTTGGGCTTACTGAAGAAATGGTTTTTCTGCGCTTTGTTGACCGCGGGGAGATATTACTTTTTGCTGTAGTTAATGGTTTTATGTTATTTGGCGTGAACATCAAATACAGATGATGCTATACGAGCTAGTTTCTTGTCGGAAAATCTTATCAGAGTGATGCTTTCGTGCCAAATATAACCACAGGAAATACTGCGGTGTATTATCTTTAAGTATTATGTATGATTTTTTTGAATTTATTGCGGCGAATATATTAAACCTGCTATTGTTTATATTGTCTTCATGAATATTATCACTTCAACTATATTCATTAATTTTGTATTAGTGGGTTTTCATTTTGGGCGGTATTGTCCGACAGAAGGATCACGAGTATAGTCGTTTTAGATTAGTTCTATAAAAAGGATTTTAATATGAACGCTATCTTTGACAGAGTCATTCGAGAGTTTTTCCCAGATACCCATATTCCACACTGGAAAAAATGGGTTTTCAGAGCCGCATTTGGCAATAAGATATTCTCTCGTTTAATAAACGACGAACGGTTAATTGATAAAAATGGTGTGCATTGGGTTAGTTCGGTCATTGATTTTTTTAACGTCCGATGTGAAACGGAATACTCTGACTTTAATAATATACCCCGACAGGGTGCTACAGTTGTTATTTCAAATCATCCGACGGTAATGGATGGTATTGCTTTAATACATACTATCGCTCAGGTCAGGAAAGATATAAAAATAGTGGCTAACCATATTTTGCCAATGATATTCCCACAGGTGGCAGAACTTACCATTGGTATTGAGAATATGGCTGGTAAGATGAGCCATAAGAAATTCAGGGAAATGAACGATCACCTGAAGAACGGTGGTGTGTTGATTATTTGTCCTGCAGGTAAGTTGGCTAGCTGGTCTCTTTCAGGTTTACAGGAACATCAATGGAATCCCGGTTTTTTACAACTGGCGATGAGAAACAACGCGGCGCTGGTACCTGTCCATATTACGGGATCAAACAGCAAAACTTATTATTTAGCTGCGACGGTCTGGCGGCAACTGTCAAATATAATGATTATTCGTGAAGCGCTACGCCATCGTGGTAAGACCATGAAAATCAAAGTAGGGCAGCAAATAGCCTTATCTTCGTTTAATCGATTTAATAAAGATCTGTCCGCCGCGTCAAGTGTATGCTTGATGCATCTCCAGAGCATCGGAGAGAATGGTCCGGCGCTGGTAGATACGGTTTCTCCGCAAAAATTAACAGGTAGTCGAGAGAGTTTAATAAACGCAATAGAAGAGTGCGAAGTATTAAGACAATTTGATGATGGTAGAAAATTATTGATATTTCGCTGCAATACCCTCGGGGACTCACCCATTCTTGATGAGCTAGGGCGCTTACGCGAGCGCTGTTATCGCGATATTGGCGCTGGATCCGGTAAAGACAGAGATAATGATGTTTTTGATGAAACCTATTACCATATCATTTTATGGGATCCTTCTGATGAAGAAATACTGGGTGCCTATCGTCTAATACCCGTTGGTGAGCAGTTAGCGCAACATGGAATAACAGGCCTCTATAGCAACAGCCTGTTCAAGTACCATAATAATGCCTATTCCTGTTTAAGCCAGTGTGTGGAAATCGGCCGTGGATTTATCCAGAAGCCTTATCAAAAAAGTAATGTTCTTGATTATTTATGGCGCGGGATATTTGATTTTATAAAAAGATATCCAGACTATAAATATTTGTTAGGTGTGTTGACGATCCCCGGCTCTTTTCCTGAAGAGGTGCAGAAACTCATTGTAAGCTTTTATAATATGTACTTTCCCAGTTCGGTTAACTTTTGTACGCCAATTCAATTATTCACTGCAGAAGGTGCACAAAGTGATAGCCCATTTTCCGGAAATGATTTTAGAGACGACTGGCGTGTGCTTAACGATTTACTGAGAGAAAAAGGTTATGAACTACCATGGCCTTTTAAACAGAGCGCTAAATGGTTTTCTCCAGGCGGATCGTCGATTCTTGCATTCACAAAAGATGATGCTTTTCACTCGATCGCTGGTTTAAACCTGAGTGCTCTCGATAAATTGAATGAAATATACTTTAAGCATTATTTAAAGGATTAAACTGACGATAACGTTAGGGTTTGGAATGAGAATAATTCAATCCAGACATCAGTAATGAAAACTCTATGCGTACGGATGCGTTTTAATGCAAAAGCCAGTAAATATATTTATTGTTGTGATAGCGATGCTGATGATAACGGGGTGTGATAACAAACCGGAGAACAGGTTATCTGGTTATTCACATGGCGAATTTGTCTATCTTTCTTATTCTTCCACTGCAAAAATTGAACAGCTATTCATTAAGAAAGGAGATAATGTCACGCCTGGGCAAGAGTTAGTGAAGATTGAGTCCTTTGATGCGCAAAATATTTTCCTGCGAGCTGAGGAAAAACTTTCTGCAGAGAGCGCATTATTGCGAAATCTGGAGTCGGGAGAGCGGCCTGAAGAGCTGGATATTATTCGTGCCCAGATTAAAAAAGCACGATCGGCGGAATCCCAGGTAAAGCGTCAGCTTGAGCGGTATCGTAATCTTTACGCCAGTCGCGCCATCTCGCTCGCAGAATGGGAGGATATCCGGGATGAGTTAACGCAAAAAGGCGCGCAGGTTGAAGAGTTAATTAATCAACTCAAAGCGCGGCAACTGCCTGCCCGTCAGGATGAGATTAGCAAACAGCTCTCGATGGTGGCCGCGGCAAAACTCGAACGTGACAAGGCGCTTTGGGATGTCCAGCAAACGACGATTGTTTCTCCGGTCAATGCTAAAGTCTTCGATATTATTTATCGTGCCGGGGAACGGCCCACTGCCGGCAGACCAATAATTAGTCTGTTACCTCCTGAGAATATAAAAGTACGCTTTTTTATACCCGAGGCGATGCTTGGTAAATTTAAAATCGGAACTAAGGTAAAACTGATATGCGATGGTTGCGCTGAGCCCATTGCTGGCGTGATTAACTACATCAGTCCTGAAGCGGAATTTACGCCTCCGGTTATTTATAGTACGAAACGCCGGGAGAAACTCATTTTTATGGCTGAGGCTGTTCCTGCCCGGAAGCAGGCTGAGCGGATGAAAATCGGCCAGCCGTTTGATGTGGAGGTTATTGGTAATGAATAATCTTTGTATTGATGTAAAAAATCTCAATAAGTATTTTGGTGAGCATCACGTCGTAAAGGATTTCTCTTTGCAGGTGGCAAAAGGCGAAATTTATGGTTTTCTTGGGCCGAACGGTAGCGGGAAAACAACATCGATTCGGATGATGTGTGGTTTGATTACCCCGGATTCAGGTGAAGGCTCTTGTCTGGGCATGGACATCTTTACGCAGCGGGAAAAAATAAAAAAAAAGATAGGTTATATGACCCAGTATTTCTCAATGTGGGGAAATTTAACCATCCGGGAAAACTTACTTTTTATCGCGCGGTTGTATAGCCTCGACCAACGTAAAGCCCGGGTTGAACGCGCGCTTTCAGAGTTAGGCCTCACTACCCGACAGCATCAGCAGGCCAGGGAGCTTTCTGGCGGCTGGAAGCAAAGAATGGCCCTCGCCGCTTGCATGTTGCATGAACCCGTTTTGTTGTTTCTCGATGAACCAACCGCTGGCGTGGATCCGAAAGCGCGGCGAGAGTTCTGGCAAATGCTGCATCAGTTATCGGACAGAGGGATCTCAATCCTGGTGAGCACGCATTATATGGATGAGGCCGAGCGCTGCCATAAGGTTGCCTATCTGTCTTATGGCCGTCTGTTGGCGAATGGCACTATTTCGTCGATTATCGCGTCCCAGAATCTGATCACCATGCGAACCAGTGGCACCGGTCTGACGCTGCTTGAAAACCAGCTACAACGCTTGCCGGATATTGAGCAAACGGTCATTTTTGGCAATCAGCTTTATATTACTTCCAGAGATGAAGCCAAATTAAAGTCCACGCTTTTTGCATTTACACAACAGGGCTATGAGTTCTGTCAGGTGGCTACCAATCTGGAAGATGCATTTACCTACTTGATGAAAAACGATTGTGAAAAAAATTAATTTAAGCTTCTCCTTTACCCGTTGGATCGGCGTGGTTATTAAGGAAATCCACGAATTACGTCGTGATAAAGTCAGCATTAGTATGGTGCTCCTGACACCTATTTTTCAGCTGATCATTCTTGGCTATGCGATCAATATGGATCCCCATAATCTTCCTACCGCGTTATTAAATTACGATACCGAACGCATGAGTCATATTTTTGTGACGGAAGCGCAAAATACAGGGTATTTTTCAATGATTCCTGTCGATTCAGAAGAGGCGGCGCAGAAAGCGTTCGTTCGGGGAGATGTCACTTTTATCGTGACAATTCCTGAGGGGTTTACGCGCAAGATGCTGCGTGGAGAAAAGCCTCAGCTGTTAATTCAGGGGGATGCCATCGATCCGATAACCACGGGGAATGCGCTAAGTGCCCTTGTACAGGTGGCGAAATCGATGTTTCAACACGATTTGCCGGGCGACATGCGTGTCTCGCAAAAAGAGGATGATTTCGAGCTTATTATCCATCGGATGTTTAACCCTGAGGGGATTACCCAGTTTAATACTATTCCAGGTATTATGGGATCGATACTCAGTACCACCTTGATCCTGATGACCGCCCTGTCTATTACCCGTGAGCGAGAAAACGGGGCGTTAGAAAATTTACTGGTCTCTCCTTTGACCGGGTTTGAGGTCATTGTCGGGAAGATAACGCCTTTTGTTGTCATCGGTTTGTTCCAGGCGACGTTAATTCTGATTGCCGCTGTGCTATTGTTCGATATTCCCCTTCATGGTAGCGTTTTTCTGCTTTTTTTGGTGCTGTTAATATATGTTTTCCTCTGCCTGTCAATTGGCATTGGTATTTCTGGCCTGGCACAAAACCAACTGCAGGCGCTGCAAATGTCGTCATTTTACTTTATTCCTTCCATTATGCTTTCCGGCTTTATCAGCCCCTTTATTAGTATGCCTGACTGGGCGAAAGCCATTGGCTCCTGTTTACCGCTGACCTATTTCATCCGACTGGTTAAGGGCATCATGCTGAAAGGCTATTCTGCGATGGCATTATTACCCGACCTTTTGCCACTGATCGGCCTGGCGGTGATAGTGATTGGCGTGGGGTTGAAATCTTATCGTAAAACACTGGACTGACATTATGTGCATGCCCGGCACGTGTTGGCATAGGCTTTTCGCCATGAAATTCGTATAATGCGCCCCACATTCGTTTCAAGCCGGAGATTTCTATCATGCGTCCAGCAGGCCGTAGCGCTAATCAGGTGCGTCCCGTCACCCTGACCCGTAATTACACAAAACACGCTGAAGGCTCCGTGCTGGTCGAATTCGGTGATACCAAAGTGTTGTGCACCGCTTCCATTGACGAAGGCGTTCCGCGTTTCCTGAAAGGACAGGGACAGGGCTGGATCACCGCTGAATATGGCATGCTGCCGCGCTCAACGCACACGCGTAACGCGCGTGAAGCAGCAAAAGGCAAGCAGGGCGGCCGGACGATGGAAATCCAGCGTCTGATCGCTCGCGCGCTGCGCGCGGCGGTTGACCTGAAAGCGCTGGGTGAATTCACCATCACCCTTGACTGCGATGTGCTGCAGGCCGATGGCGGCACCCGTACGGCGTCGATTACCGGAGCCTGCGTGGCGCTGGCCGATGCGCTGAACAAACTGGTGGCAGCCGGCAAGCTGAAAACCAACCCAATGAAGGGGATGGTTGCCGCGGTGTCCGTTGGTATCGTTAACGGCGAAGCCATTTGCGATCTGGAGTACATCGAAGATTCCGCAGCGGAAACCGACATGAACGTGGTGATGACCGAAGATGGCCGCATTATTGAGGTGCAGGGGACGGCAGAAGGCGAGCCGTTCACCCATGAAGAGCTCCTCACTCTCCTGGCGTTAGCCCGAGGGGGGATCGAATCCATTATCACGACGCAGAAGGCGGCGTTAGAAAATTAATGATTAAGGCGACTGAGAAGTCGCCTTTTTTTTGCGCTTCATCCTTCATTACACCTGCGAAGGATGAGCGCGTAGTCTGACAATGATGAAAGTACCAAAAGGAGCGAATCCATGAAGCCTTATCAGCGCCAGTTTATTGAGTTTGCGCTTAGCAAGCAGGTTCTTAAGTTTGGCGAGTTCACGCTGAAATCCGGGCGCAAGAGCCCCTATTTCTTCAACGCCGGCCTGTTTAACACCGGGCGCGATCTGGCACTGCTGGGCCGTTTTTATGCCGAGGCGCTGGTGGATTCCGGGATTGAGTTCGACCTGCTGTTTGGCCCGGCCTATAAAGGTATTCCGATCGCCACCACCACCGCGGTGGCGTTAGCCGAGCATCATGACCGCGATCTGCCTTACTGCTTTAACCGCAAAGAGGCAAAAACCCACGGCGAAGGCGGCAACCTGGTCGGTAGCCCGCTGCAGGGGCGTGTGATGCTGGTGGATGACGTGATCACCGCCGGTACGGCGATCCGCGAATCCATGGAGATTATCCAGGCCCAGGGCGCCCAGCTGGCGGGCGTACTGATCTCCCTGGATCGTCAGGAGCGCGGCCGCGGCGAGATCTCCGCTATTCAGGAAGTGGAGCGGGATTACGGCTGCCAGGTTATCTCAATCATCACTCTGAAAGAGCTGATTGCTTATCTGGAAGAGAAACCCGAGATGGCGGAATATCTGGCGTCAGTTCGTGCCTATCGTGAAGCCTACGGCATCTGATGATGCATCCGGCAGCCTCGGCTGCCGGATATTTCCTCTATACCAGCTTAGCGCCCTGCGCATTGACGTACAGCGAATAGATTGACGTACTGGACGCCATAAACAGCCGATTGCGCTGTTCGCCGCCAAAACACAAGTTCGCGCAGCGCTCCGGCAGTTGAATGGTGCCGATATGCTTACCCTGAGGGTTAAAGATCCGCACGCCGTCGAGTTCTTCGTTTCCGCTTCCCCATCCGCACCACAGATTGCCGTCTGCGTCGCAGGCGATCCCATCGGCGGTACCGTTGCCACAGTCGAGATACACCCGTTTATTTTTCAGCGTATTGCCTTCCACGTCCCACGCCAGAATTAAGCGGTTCGGTGTCGCCCGGCTTTCCACCACGTACAGGGTCTTTTCGTCCGGCGAGAAACACAAACCATTTGGCCCTTTTATGTCGCCCAATACCACGCTTAGTTTGCGGCTTTCCGGCTCCAGGCAATAGACGTTTTGCAGCAATTCTGGCGTTGCTTTGTGGCCTTCGTAAAAGCCGCTGATGCCAAATGGCGGGTCGGTAAACCAGATGGTACCGTCTGACTTCACAACGATATCGTTTGGGGAATTGAGGCGCTTACCTTGGTAGCTATCGGCCAGTACGGTGACAGATCCATCGTATTCGGTACGCGTAATGCGGCGGGTGTCGTGCTCGCAACTGATTAAGCGCCCCTGTCTGTCGCGGGCGTGGCCATTGCTATAATTGGCCGGGTAGCGAAAGACGCTGGTTTCTCCACTGATTTCATCCCAGCGCATGATGGCGTTATTCGGAATGTCGCTCCACAGCAGCATTCGCATGTCGCCGAACCAGACCGGGCCTTCCGCCCAACGGAAGCCGCTGGCGATGCGTTCAACCTTTGCGCTGGCAAGCATATAGCGACGAAAGCTGTCATCGACGGCCACGATGCGTGGGTCAGGATAGCGTTCAGAAGGGGCCCATGCTGCGAAGCTTTTTTGACTGACTAGTAGCGATGCGGTTGCCAACCCGCCTATCTTCAATAAATCCCGCCGTGACGTCGCCATCAAATCTCTCCTTGTCGGGTGGTGTTGGGGGAGGGTGAAACGATCAGCAAGCTGGATAGTAGGAAAGGAAAGCGGAAACGCGCATTGGGCAATTCAACCAATGGCCCTGGGATTTGCAACAAACTTACGCAGATTGCGAGGAGAATCATGCAGCCTGGCGGCTGCATGTGAGGATTTACTGCAGCTGTGCGGCGACCAGCGGCCAGCGGGCCTCGAAATCATCCGTCGGACGATATTTGAACTCGCTGCGCACAAAGCGCGACAGCATACCCTCGCAGAAGGCCAGCAGCTGGCTGGCCAGCAGGGTTTCGTCGAGGGTGTAGCCTTCGCCTTCACGCATTTTTTTCTCGCGCATCACCTGACGCAGCTGCACTTCGATGCGCTCAAAAAGCTGGTTGATGCGGCCCTGTAGCCGGTCCTGTTCGAACATCAGCGCGTGCCCGGTGAGGATACGCGTCAGCCCAGGATTACGCTCGCCAAACCCAAGAATCAACAGAACGATCAGGCGCAGGCGCGCGGTGGTGTCCTTTTCATCTTTCAAAATCAAATTGATGCGCGTAATCAGACTGTCTTCAATGAACTCGATCAGGCTGTCAAACATGCGGGTTTTGCTGGGAAAATGGCGATACAGCGCGGCTTCGGAGACGCCGACGGAAGCCGCCAGTTTCGCGGTGGTAATACGTTGACTACCATCGCTGGATTCCAGCATGAGCGCTAGAGATTGAAGTATTTCTTCGCGACGATTCCGTTTCGCAGTTTGTTTTTCTGCCATGTTTTAAAATACCCCTGAAAATAAGCACTTGTCAGGCAGACATCCACAACGCGACCGCAAACCGGAGTTTGCGGTGATGTTATTGCGTTATGCGCGTTGGGATGCAGGTTCCGTGTTGCTGGGCTTATTTACGCCCTGAGTGACCGAAGCCGCCTTCGCCGCGGTCGGTGGCGTCAAACTCTTCCACCAGGTTAAATTCCGCCTGCACGACCGGCACAAAGACCATCTGCGCGATACGTTCGCCCGGCTCGATAATAAAGCTCTGCTGACCGCGGTTCCAGACGGACACCATCAGTTGCCCCTGGTAATCGGAGTCGATGAGGCCCACCAGATTGCCCAGTACTACGCCATGCTTATGGCCCAGGCCGGAGCGTGGCAGAATTACCGCCGCCAGAGAGGGATCGGCGATATGAATCGCAAGGCCCGTCGGCAACAGCGTGGTTGCACCCGGCGCCAGCTCTACGGCGTCGTCGAGACAGGCTCGCAGGTCAAGTCCGGCGGAGCCGGAGGTGGCATAGGTCGGCAGCGGAAATTGCTGGCCGACACGCGGGTCCAGAATCTTAACGTCGATTTTTTTCATCATAACGGGTCACGATCTCGTCGAGTAATAATTGGCCCAGGAGTTCCTTGCGCTCAAGTGGTAAGCGCTTTTCCCCATCCTGCCAGAAAAGGTGTAATGCGTTGTTATCGCTATTAAAGCCCTGATCAGGCTGAGAAACATCGTTAGCGCAAATCAGGTCGAGGTTTTTGCGGGCACGTTTTTGCCGCGCATATTCTTCCACATTATTCGTTTCGGCGGCAAACCCAACGACGTAAGGGCGATGGGCTTTTAGCGCCGCAACCCCGGCCACGATATCCGGGTTTTTAATCATTTTTATTGTTAATTCATCACCTTGTTTTTTAATTTTATCTTCGGCGATGACGGCGGCGCGGTAATCCGCCACCGCGGCGCAGCCAATAAAAATATGCTGCTGCTGAGCGCCGGCCTGGACGGCGGCTTCCATTTCCAGTGCGGTAGTGACATCAATGCGCTGCACAAACGGCGGTGTCGGTAGTGATACCGGGCCGCTGACCAGGGTCACGTTCGCGCCCCGCTGCGCGGCGGCGGCGGCAATCGCGAAGCCCATTTTGCCTGAGCTGTGGTTGCTGATGTAACGCACCGGATCCAACGGCTCACGGGTCGGGCCCGCGGTAATCATGAGGTTGAGATGTTGCAAATCTTTGACAGGGGAGGCGAAATGCTGCGCGGCCATCTCCACGATGGTTAACGGATCGAGCATTCTCCCCGGGCCGACGTCGCCGCAGGCCTGGCTGCCGCTGTCCGGTCCCCACAGCAGCAGGCCGCGGGAAGCCAGCGTCTGCAGATTCTGCTGGGTGGCCTGCGCGCGATACATCTGCTGGTTCATGGCGGGCACCACGGCAACCGGGGAAGGGGTGGCAAGACAGATCGTCGACACCAGGTCGTTGGCCATGCCGGCCGCCACGCGGGCGATTAAATCAGCGGTTGCCGGGGCGAGGATCACCAGATCGGCCCATTTCCCGAGCTCAATATGGCCCATGGCCGCTTCCGCCGCCGGATCGAGCAGGCTGTCGGAAACCGGATAGCCGGATACCGCCTGCAGGCTGAGTGGGGTGATGAACGCTTTTGCCGCCTCCGTCATCGCGACACGCACCTCCGCGCCGCGTTCGCGCAGTCGGCGCACCAGTTCCGGGGTTTTATACGCCGCGATACCGCCGCTGACGCCCAGGACGATTTTTTTACCCGCCAGAGTCATCATGATGTCTTCCTGTTGCCGTAGACCAGAATCCGCGCATCTTATCACAATCCTGTCGTCGTCGTGCCTCTGGTGGGCATTCACTTTGCGAGCGGCTACGCAGGGTGAAAAGCAGCGGGTCGGCAGCGCCGTCAGGCTGTGCCAGGATAGGCAAATTCACCCAGGAGGGCGCATGGACGAAACGGAAAATCTGATGCCACGAGAGAAGATGTTGCAGTACGGCATCGAAGCGCTAACGGATGTTGAGCTGCTGGCGCTGTTTCTGCGCGTCGGCACGCGTCGTCAGGATGTGCTCAGCTATGCGCAGGCGTTACTGCAGCGTTTTGGCTCGCTCTACGCTCTGCTTTCCGCGGATAAAGCGCAGTTGATTGCCGTGGATGGACTGGGGCTGGCGAAATATGCGCAACTGAAGGGTATTGCCGAGCTGGCGCGACGCTATTTTAGCTCACAGCTGGTCGAGGAGGCTGCGCTGGTCAGCCCCTCGACGACGCGGGAATTTTTACAAAGCCAGCTCACGGAAGAGGAGCGCGAGATCTTTATGGTGATCTTTTTAGATAATCAGAATCGGGTGTTGAAACATAGTCGCCTTTTTTCTGGTACTCTTAGCCACGTTGAGGTGCATCCGCGAGAAATTGTACGCGAAGCCATCAAAGTGAACGCTGCCGCCGTGATCCTTGCGCATAATCATCCCTCCGGTAGTCCGGAGCCGAGCCAGGCAGACAGGCTGATTACCGAAAGGGTGGTAAAATGTTGTCGATTCATGGAGATACGCGTGCTTGACCATCTGGTTATCGGCCGCGGTGCGTATGTATCTTTTGCCGAGCGTGGCTGGATTTAGCCCCGAACTGGCGATCCTTCGGGATCTTTGTCTGTTCGGGACTTGAGCACATCGCCGAGTCAGCGTATACTACGCCACCTTTGAGAATCTCGGGTTTGGCATTTGGGCCTGGCAGTCGAGAGTTCACATTGAACTGCGATGACCAGGCTGTAAAGCCTGACGAGGCGCCAATACCCCATACGAAGCTCGAGCTAATTTGATTTTTGGAGAATAGACATGTCCCGAGTCTGCCAAGTTACTGGCAAGCGTCCGGTGACCGGTAACAACCGTTCCCACGCACTGAACGCGACTAAACGCCGTTTCCTGCCGAACCTGCACTCTCACCGTTTCTGGGTTGAGAGCGAGAAGCGTTTTGTCACCCTGCGCGTATCTGCTAAAGGTATGCGTGTAATCGATAAGAAAGGCATCGATACAGTTCTGTCTGAACTGCGTGCCCGTGGCGAAAAGTACTAAGTACTTAGAGGAAATAAATCATGGCTAAAGGTATTCGTGAGAAAATCAAGCTGGTTTCTTCCGCTGGTACTGGTCACTTCTATACCACCACGAAGAACAAGCGTACCAAACCGGAAAAAATGGAACTGAAAAAGTACGATCCGGTTGTACGTCAGCACGTTATCTACAAAGAAGCTAAAATCAAATAATTTTAGCCTCCTTGTATAAAAACCCCGCTTCGGCGGGGTTTTTTGTTTTTAAAACTCCCCCATATTGCTTTCACATACTCCCTTTTCAGTCACCTGTCCGTGAAGCACAATACGTCGGGTAAATGGAGGAAAATCATGCCTGAATTACCAGAGGTTGAAACCAGCCGCCGCGGCATCGAGCCGCACCTGGTTGGCGCAACTATTCTGCACGCCATTGTGCGCAATGGACGGCTGCGCTGGCCGGTTTCCGAAGAGATTTATCGCCTGAGCGACGTTCCGGTACTCAGCGTGCGGCGTCGTGCCAAATACCTGCTTCTGGAACTGCCGGACGGCTGGATCATCGTTCATCTCGGGATGTCGGGAAGCCTGCGTATCCTGAGCGAAGAGCTACCGGCCGAAAAACACGATCACGTTGACCTGGTCATGAGTAATGGCAAGGTGCTGCGCTATACCGATCCGCGCCGCTTTGGCGCCTGGCTGTGGACCAAAACGCTGGAAGACCATCCGGTACTGGCCCACCTTGGCCCGGAGCCGCTCAGCGATGAATTTAACGCCGACTATCTTCAGCAGAAATGCGCGAAGAAAAAAACTGCGATCAAACCCTGGCTGATGGATAACAAGCTGGTGGTAGGGGTCGGCAATATCTACGCCAGCGAGTCGCTGTTCTCGGCCGGGATCCATCCCGACAGGTTGGCTTCTTCACTGTCGCGGGAAGAGTGTGAGCAGCTGGTGAAAGTGATTAAGCTGGTCCTGCTGCGTTCGATAGAGCAGGGCGGCACCACGCTGAAGGATTTCCTGCAAAGCGATGGCAAGCCGGGCTATTTTGCCCAGGAGCTGCAGGTCTATGGCCGCAAGGGCGAACCGTGCCGGCTCTGCGGCACGCCGGTTGTCGGGACCAAACATGCCCAGCGGGCGACCTTTTATTGCCGTCAGTGCCAGAAGTAGTTCTCAGGAACAGGAAGGTTTGTAGGCCAGGTCAGCGTAGCGCCACCTGGCACAAAGACCGGGACAGAGCCGGTGTGGATGGGCGGCGCAGTGCAGCGCCAGCCTGCGTGGCTCATGCCCCAGCTGATGCGTTACTTCAGCTTATTCAACAGCGCCTGGTGGACGTTAGCTGGCAGGAAATGAGAAACGTCGCCCTGGTGACGCGCCACTTCCTTCACCAGTGAGGAAGAGATAAACGACCACTCTTTGCACGGCATCAGGAACACGCTCTCCAGCGTTGGCATCAGGTGGCGGTTCATGTGGGCCAGCTGCATCTCATACTCGAAATCCGCCACCGCCCGCAGGCCGCGAATTAAAATATTGGCCTGCTGCGCGCGGGCGAAACTGGCCATCAGGTCGCTAAAGCCGATAACCTCCACGTTAACCAGATGCGCTGTTGCCTGAGTGGCCAGCGCGATACGCTCGTCGAGGGTAAACATCGGCTTTTTGCTCGGGCTCGCGGCGATAGCCAGCACCACTTTATCGAACATGCTCGCCGCGCGGGTGACAATGTCGATATGACCGTTGGTGATGGGATCAAAGGTACCCGGATAGATCGCTTTTGTGCTCATGATTACCCTTTCTCCGAGTAGCCGTGGCTCAGCGCCCACAGCTCGGTATATTTCGTAAACGTATACTGCGCGTTGACCATCGCCAGTAACCAGCCCTGCTTACCGTCCAGCACCCCACCGCGCAGCAGCAGCGTTTTCAGGAACGCGCCCAGGGTATGGCTGAAAATGCCCGCCATCGAGGTCTTCTTGCCCTTGCGGTGGCGCTCAAGCGCCCACGCGGCAGCATACGCCAGCTGTTTTTGCTGGAAGCCAGCGAAGTCGCGGCAGGTCAGATGCAGGAGATCGCCGGTTAGCGGAATGACCTCTGCGCCCAGGCTATCCAGCGATTCATGGACCAGATTATCGTTATAGCGGTAACGGGCGCGTTCGTACAGGCGCAGCACGCGATCGGGATACCAACCGCTGTGGCGCATAAAGCGTCCGAGAAAGTAGTTGCGACGAGCAATACTGTAGATGGCGCCGCGCTGCGGCGCTGCCAGCACCTTAAGAATAGCCTGCCTGAGTTCTGGCGTGACGCGCTCATCGGTATCGATCATCAACACCCAGTCGCCGGTGGCATAGTCCTGCGCGCGCTGGCGCTGAATGCCATAGCCTCGCCAGTCGGTATGGGTATAGACCTGGGCGCCGAGGCGGCGGGCCAGCTCGACGGTGTTGTCGGTACTGCCAGAGTCGAGGACGATGATTTCATCTGCCCAGCTAACGGAGTCCAGACAATCCGGCAGCAGGTCCGCTGCATCTTTGGCGATCATCACCACGGAAAGCCGGTTCGACATTAATGACTCCGTTGCGGCATGTAAGGTTGCAGTAACTTGAGCAGACGCGACAGCGCGCCCTGGTTCTGGTGCAGCACTTCCACCGCGTGACGGCCATACCACAGGCGGTAGTCTTCATCGGTCAGGAGCGTGGACACTTCCCTGACCAGCGAGTCGGCGTCGGTGACCGTGATCAGGCCATCATCCTGCTGCAGCTTGGCGCAGATATCTTTGAAGTTGAAGGTATGCGGCCCCATCAGCACCGGAATGGCATGCGCCGCCGGCTCGAGCGGGTTATGGCCGCCGCGCTCCACCAGGCTGCCGCCAACGAAGGCGAGGTCGGCAATGCCGTAGAGCAGCATCAGTTCACCCATGGTATCGCCAATCACCACCTGGGTACTGGAGGAGGGGATCTCGCCGGTGCTGCGCAGAGTAAAGCTCATTCCGGCCTTTTGCACCATCTCACGCGCGTCGGGGAAGCGCTCCGGATGCCGAGGAACGAGGATCAGCAGCAGGTTCGGGAAGGTCTCCAGCAGTTTTTTATGCGCCTGCAGGATGATTTGTTCTTCGCCGTCGTGAGTGCTGGTGGCAATCCAGACCTTGCGGTGTGGCGCCCATTGGCGGCGCAACGTAATCGCGCGGGCCGCCAGCTCCGGGGTGACGGAGATATCGAATTTCAGACTTCCGGTGACCGCCAGCTGGTTGCGCTTCAGTCCGAGAGCAAGGAAGCGGTTGCCATCCTCTTCATTCTGCGCGGCGATAAGCGTAATACGGCTTAACAGGCGGCGCATAAAACCGCCCAGTTTGGCATAGCCTTTGGCGGAACGTTCAGAAAGGCGGGCGTTGGCGATCACCAGCGGGATCTTACGCTTATGCAGCGCGGCCACCATATTCGGCCATAGCTCGGTTTCCATCACGATAACCAGCTTCGGCTGAACGGTATTCAGGAAGCGGTTCATGGCGCCGGGCAGATCGTAGGGCAGATAGACGTGATGGACATCTTTGCCGAACGCCGACATGGCGCGCTCGGAGCCGGTCGGCGTCATGGTGGTGACGGTGATCGGCATCGAAGGGTAGCGGTGGCGCAGAGCGCGAACCAGCGGAATGGCGGCCAGGGTTTCTCCGACGGAAACGGAGTGCAGCAGAATGCCATCCGGCTCTACCTTGTTCTGACAGAAGCCATAGCGTTCCGCCCAGCGTTTACGATAGGCAGGAGCCTTACGACTGCGCAGCAGCAGCCGCAGCCACACCAGCGGCTGAATAAGGTAAAGTAGGGTGGTATAAAGCAATTCCAAACTATTTATCCGTTCTCTGTTTTGGCGGGCAAATTCTAAGCATTTAGCCCGCGTAAAGCTATCTCTTTGGCGGAAACAGCGGGTTTTTGGTCTATACCGCGTGGCGATAACGCTTAATACGCAGATAACGGCGTCCCAGTCGCCAGCGTAAACGGAAAGTACAGGCGTTTTTCCAGATTAACCGCCAGATACCGCGGTCGAAGAATTCTTTAATAATAACATGCTTTTTCGACTCATCTTTCATGCTGTCGAAGGTGTGGATGATCCCCAGGCCTTCTTTGGCGATCTGCCAGCGACAGGCGGTGATATGGCGCACTTTATCCGGGTAGCGCTGGTTGATCGCCTCCAGCATCTCCAGAATCTTCATATAGTGGCGCGCCGAACGCATCAGCGTGTCGTCGTTGTCCGGCTTATGCGACACCGACTCAGAGTGGATGTAGTAATCATAGAACTGCTGGCTGGTGTACTGCACGCGCTCCGCGGCCAGCAGCGCCTCTGTCGTCCACGGGATATCCTGATGGCGCAGGCCGGGCTCGAAATGGAAGTGATGCTGGCGGATAAAGTCGTGGCGATAGATGTTGAGCCAGGTGACGTGTAGAAACTTCCGCGAGTCCAGGGCCTGCTTGAGCCAGACATGACCCGGCAGCACGCCGGTCGAGGGCAGGCGATCCAGCGGGAAGATCGGGTGGCTCTCGCGGCGCTTTTCATACACGTAGGTGCCGTTGCAGGTCGCGATATCGAGATGTTCTTTCTCGGCCATCTCCAGCAGCGTGCGATACATGTCCGGATAGAGTTTGTCGTCGATATCCGGAAACGCCAGATATTTGCCGCTGGCGGCGGCGAGGCCGGTATTGCGCGCGACCGAGACGCCCTGGTTTTCTTGCTCCAGTACCTGGACGTTCTGCAGCCGATCCCGCCATTCGGCGATCACCGCCAGGCTGTTGTCTGTCGAACCATCGTTCACCAGGATCAGTTCATAGCTTTCCAGCTGCTGCTGTTCAAGGCACTCAAAGAACTGCGCAAGAAATTTCTCACCGTTGTAGACGGCAGCCACGATGCTCAATAAAGGCGTTTGACTCATAAATCTTCGATCCTGGTTAACTAACGGCGTCAGGTGCGCTGCAGCTGACGGTACTGCTGACAAATGGACACGACGCTGAATTTTTCCAGCGCGGCGTCGTCGATAGTCGGCGGGTTATGGTAAATGCTTTGCATCGTCTGAGCCAGCGCCGGACTGGTCAGATCCGCCAGACCGCGGGCAAGTTCGCCGGTGAGGATCTCGGTGACGCCGCCGGGGCAGCGGGTGCTGGCAACCGGCGTATGCAACAGCAGCGCTTCCACCACCACATTGCCGAATCCTTCGCTATCGGAGCTTAAAACCAGCATCCGTGCGCCTTTGATCCACGGTAAGGGGTTTTTCTGAAAACCCTTGAACCACACCCGATCGTCAACCTGCAGCGTTTTGGCCAGCTGGCGCAGGCGCTGCTCTTGCTCCGGTTTTCCCTGGCCTAACAGCACCAGCGGCGCGTCAATGCCGCTTTGCGCATAGGCTTCAAGCAGGCGGTCGTGGCGTTTGCCTGGATGGAAGCGGCCGACGTGAATCAGATAGTCACCGGCCGGTCGCTCGCTCTCGGCTTCCGCCTCGGCGCGCAGAGTGGCGATATCGAAGGGGTTGTAGATGGTTTTCAGCTGTGCCGGACGCAGGGCGAAGGCTTCCACCAGATCGCGTCCCACGGCGTCGGAAACCGCCACCACGTTGCGACCCTGGTAAATTCGCTTAATTTTCTGCTGCTTCATCCAGCGGTCAAAGCCGGTGCGGTGCCCGAGATAGGAGGCAGAGAATACGCCGTGCAGGCAGAACCAGACGTTACGCTCGCGCAGCGCCCGGCTGCGGGCGACGATGCGGTCGGTTTTGTGCAGGTTGGAAAGCACGAGGTCAAATTGCCCCTGCTGTTCGGCCCGGATGACCGCGGCGTCCAGCTGGCGGGCGCGGCGGGACAGCTCGGTCAGCTTGCGCCACGGTTTACGGCAGCGATCGGCCACCACCTGATAGTCGAGACCCTCGGGCAACGGATACTCGCAGACATCGCGCAGCGAAATGAGCGACACCCGATCGCCGTCGCGCAGGAACTGTGCTGCCAGGGTCAGGACCACTTTTTCCGCGCCGCCGCCGGGTAAACCGTCAATCACAAATAAGATGCGCATCGTTATTTCACCAGATCCTGATAAAGAGAAAGCAGCTGGGTTGAGAGTCGCTCGCTGGTGCAGGCCATGATGCGCTCGCGGGCGCGACCACCTTGCGCGGAGCCCAGCGCGCGGGCAGGCAGGGCCATCACCGCCTGCTGCAGCGCCGGGATATCCAGGGCGTCGCAGACGTAACCGTTGTGGCCGTCGACGATAAACTCCGCCCCGCCGCAGCCGGTGGTGGTGATCACCGGCAGACCGCAGGCCATTGCCTCGAGAATGACGTTGGGGAACGGATCGTAGAGGGTGGGCAGCAGCAGACCATCGGCCATCTGATAGAAGGGCAGCGTCTCCGACTGCATGCCGAAGAAGCGCACCCGCGCTTCGCAGCCGAGACTCTTCGCCAGCGCCTGATAGCGCGGCTGATCCTTATCTTTGCCAACCACCAGCAGATAGCGATTGGTGGGGGCGATGGCGCGGATTGCCGCCGCCAGTCCCTTGCGCTCAAAGCCGGAGCCGACGTAGATCAGGCAGGTCGCCTGCAGCGGTAGCTGCCATTTGGCGCGTAAGGCGGCAAAGGTCTCTTCGTCCGGCGGCAGGAAGCGCTGGTTATCAATGGCGTTGTAAATAACGTGGATCTTCTCCGCCGGCAGGCCAAAGTCTTCGATGATCTCGCGCTTGATCATCTCGGCGTTGCAGATCACCCCGCGCAGGTGTGAGTCTTCATACATCTCGCGCTCCGCCTGCATGACGTAGCGGTGGTAACGGTCGGCGAACAGCAGGCGGCTTTTCCAGGCCGGTAAAATGCGCGAGCGCTGCTGCAGCCAGCGGCGATGAACGCCATCGCCAGCGCGGTAGAGATCGCAGCCGGGAATACGTTCATGGCTCTGCACCAGGTCAAAAGACTCACGCTGCCAGAGCGCACGCGCGGCGTTGGCAAAGCCGCGCTCGCGGCTGATGCGCCCCCATTTACGTGGGTTACAGATATGGATCTGCCAGTCCGGTTTCACCGGCCCCTGCCATTCGCGGGTGATGACGTTCAGCTGCAGATGACTGCTGTCGAGGGCTTCCAGCGCGCGGGAGACAAACCGTTCTGCGCCGCCGTCCGGGCGGTACTTCTGCCGCACCAGAGCCAGCCTGAATTTACTCATGCCAGTACCTTTTTCGCCGCTGCGATCACGGCGTCGGTAGGAATTAAATCGAGATAACGTTCTTCGGTGTTGGTGTTGATGGCGTCCGGATCGGGCAGTGGACCGAAGTCGCCGGCCCAGATCACCTCGCCTTTCGCCTGCCACGGACGCCAGAAGGTCAGCTTCGAGGGGCCGAACAGGGCGACCAGCGGAGTGCCGAGCGCCGCAGCCATATGCATCGGCACCGAGTCGACGCCGATAAACAGGCGGGCGTGATCGATCACCGCCGCCAGCTGGCGCAGCGTTAACTGGCCGGCTAAAGAGTGCAGACGCGCCTGCGGGCAGCCGGCGATGATGGTGTCCACCATCTTCTTCTCTCGATCGTCGGGGCCGGAGGTGAGCACCACCGCGTACCCCTCGGCGGACAGCGCGTTGATCAGGGCGCTCATACGATCTTCGCGCCAGCATTTAAAAAACCAGCGCGACGTTGGCTGGATGACGATGTAGTTTTCCCGGAACTCCTCCGGCAGCAGGGCGCGGCTGGTGGCCCAGTCTGCTTCGCTGTAGCCCATCCGCGCCGGCGCGTCGTTCAACGGGAGACCGAGCGGAGCGAGAATAGAGAGATTCTGCTGTACCGTATGCAGCTGGTTGTGCTGTTGGGTGGAGGCCAGCGCGGTGTGGCAATAGCGCCAGACCGGGTGGCGGCGCTTCGGAAAATCAAAACCAATCCGCGTCGCGGCGCCGGTCAGTTTGCTGATAATCGCGCTCGGCCACTGGTCAGCAAGGTTAAGCACCATATCGTATCGCTGCTGACGCAGCGTCTGAATGAGCTGCCATTGCATCTTCAACTGATGCCTTTTTCCCTGCTTTTTCCAGCGGCGATCGAGACCATAAATATGATGGATATCGGGGTTGGCGGCGAGCATATCCCGGGTCTCTTCATACAGCAGCACATCCACGCTGGCGGCGGGATACTGCTGTTTCAGCGCGTGAATAAGCGGCGTGATCAGCAGCATGTCGCCATGATGGCGCAGCTTAATGACCAGGATCCGCGCCGGGTTCAACGGGCCGCGGGAGAGGGTTTCAGGCGTCATACTCTGTTCTTCATCCAGGATAAGGGTTCCGATTCTAGGGGATCAGACAGATTGAGAGAAGCGTTGTATTGCTCTACCATGACCCGATACGTATGGCCTGAGGACGTTTTCGTGCACAATCCCGCATTTCTCATCACGATTGATACAGAGGGCGATAACCTCTGGCAAAAACATGACAGCATCACCACCGAGAATGCGCGTTATCTCCCGCGTTTTCAGCAGCTTTGCGAAAAGTATGGCTTTAAACCGGTCTATTTGACCAACTATGAAATGGCCATCGACCCCTTTTATATCGAATTCGCCAGAGACGTGATTGCCCGCGGCACCGCGGAAGTCGGCATGCATCTGCATGCGTGGAACAGCCCGCCGACCGAGCCGCTGACCGCCGATGACTGGCGGCATAAGCCTTATCTCATTGAATACAGCGATGCCATGATGCGTGAGAAGGTCGACTATATGACGCATCTGCTGGAGGATACTTTCCAGACTAAAATGGTCAGCCATCGCGCCGGGCGCTGGGCCTTTGACGAGCGCTATGCGCGTCTGCTGGTGGAGCACGGTTATCAGGTGGATTGCTCGGTGACCCCGCGGGTGAACTGGAAGACCGCCAAGGGAGCGCCGCAGGGCGATGGCGGGACCGATTATCGCCGCTTCCCGCAGCATGCCTATTTTCTCGATGAAAATGATATCAGCCGCGAAGGCCACTCTCCGCTGCTGGAAGTGCCGATGAGCATTCAGTACAAGCACTCAGCGTGGATGAACAGCGTGAAGCAGGGCTACGATCGCCTGCGGGGTAAAGTGCGTTCCCCCTCCGTACACTGGCTGCGTCCGATGGGCGGCAACGTGGAGACGATGAAAAAAGTCGTCGAACAAACGTTGACGCAGGGCAATGACTACGTGGAATATATGCTCCACTCTTCAGAGTATATGCCCGGCGGCAGCCCCACGTTCCAGAATGAACGGGATATTGAGCGTTTATACGCTGACCTTGAAGCCTTTTTTAGCTGGCTGGCGCCGCAGGTGAAGGGCATGACGTTGGCAGAATATTACCAGCGGAAAATCACACAGCGCTAACACAGCTCAAGGTACCGTATGCGTATCCTTAAACAATTAACGCGGAAAAAGAATGCTTTTTTCCGCGGCATTAAATTTAATTTAATTAACTATCGATACAGAAATAAGCCGGCGCGTAAAGCCTTCGACCCAGCGGCTGTCCGCCGCGTACTGCTATTGCGCCTGGACGATAAAGTCGGGGATATGGTGGTCACGACCGGCTGCGCCAGAATACTGGCCGAACGGGGATATCAGGTTTCGGTGTTAACCGGACCAATATGCTGCGAAATATTAGCAGGCTCAGAATTCATTCAGCAAGTATATTTATATCGGCCGCGCATGTCCTTAAATACGTTGCGGGCGGTAGGTTTTGATGCAGTTATCGATTTTGATGACGTCACCAGCTATGAACGCTTTAAATTACTCGCCGATTTACGGGCGGCCAGCGTGATTGGTTTTAATAAAGATCAATATAAACTTTACGATCATTCGATCGCTTTTTTTGACAGCAACAGCCATATTTCCCAGCGCTATAAACAGGTGGTGAAACTGTTTGGCATCGTTGACGACCACCCGTATCACTATCATCTCCCCGGCTGCCGCCATGAGCGGGAGAAAGTGGCTCGCTTGCTTTCCCAGGCCGGAGAGGTCGAACTGCGTATCGCCATTAACCCTTTTACCGCGTCTGAGGATAAAGACTTCTGTCGTCACCAGGTGGCGACCCTTGTCGAGCGGTTACGCGCCCTACCTTACCGGGTCTGTATCGTGATGGTGGGGCGTAGTGAGAAAATCCGCCAGCTGGGGCTGGATATGGCGCTGTATATCGCCGACAGCACCATCAACTCCGCCGTCGAAGTGATCCGCAGCTGTGATTTAGTCATTACGCCAGACACCTCGATCGTGCATATCGCCCGGGCCTTCGATAAACCGATGGTGGCGGTCTATAACAAGCGCAAACTCAAGGATACCGGGCTGCCCGGCTATCACATCTGGGCGCCGGGCTATGACAAGGCGAAACAGATTGTCTGTGAAGAAGCGAATGTCGCCGATGTGGCGATTGAGTCGGTGTGGCCCGTGATTAAAGAGCAGGCCGACCGGCTGGTCGCCGCCCGCAGTTGATTTAAAAGTGAATATAAAAAAGGGCCGCTGACGGCCCTTTTTGTTAGCGTTTTTCCGCCAGCCCTTTGCTGAGCGCGATGCCCAGCGGCAGCCAGAACAGCACCCAGGTTTCCCGGGGGTTGCTGATGATAAACATCCCCTGCGAGGCCATAAACACCAGCGCGTAAAACAGGATCGCCAGACTGTAGCGGCTGTCGGTGTGGCGCTTGCGCCACGCCTGCCATAGCCCGCAGGCAATGACCGCCAGCAGCAGCAGTAACCCCAGGATGCCGCCTTTCAGCAGGGCGCCCATATACACGCTGTGGGTGGTGGTGATGTGCTCGCCGCTGTAGTTGATGAAATCCAGTTCATAGCTGAAGCCGCGCCCCAGCCACGGCTGGCTGGCCATCTCCGACAGCGTATGATGCCAGATGCTCAGGCGCAGCCCGCTTTGGGTGCCAAGCTCTTCGAAACGGGCGAGCAGCATGTCGCCCACCGGCGTCATGACCAAAAGCAGCGCTACCAGCACAGCCAGCGCCGCGGCGATCAGCAGGTTGCGGCGGGTGAAGACGTGCAGGTGCAACGTGCAGCCGACCGCCAGCACCAGGGCGATGATCGGCCCACGGCTTTGGGTGAGCAGCAGCATCACCAGCATGATGACCACCGGCAGATAGAGCCAGTGGCTGGCTTTTTCTTTCAGTAGCATGCCGCAGATTAAAATGCCGATGCCGCAGTAACCGGCAAGATCGATAACGTTCGTTGGCCCGGGGTTCTCGGGGGAGACCGCTCGTGCAGTGAGGACCAGCGTGTGGTCGATAATCAGCGTCCACAGGGAGAGCACGGTGATCCCGCCAACCACCGCCAGCATGGCCAGGCGGCGGGTCCGTTCGTCGCTGAGCAGCATCGTCATCAGCAACAGATACCCCGTCAGATACACGCCGTGGGTGATCGGCGAGTCAATATGCTGCGGCGTATGTCCCCACAGGTTACTGAGGGCGTAATAGATAAAGAAAGCCGCCAGCAGCGTCCAGGTCTGCCACTGCTCGCGTAACACCCCGGCCAGCGCCTGGCGGTTTTCCTGGCGTACCAGCGACAGCAATAGCAGCAGGATCGATAAATGCAGCAGATTATTGGTCCGGGTGGACATGCAAAAAATCGCGCTGAAAAATAAAAACAAAGGAAAGACAATCGAGTAACCCTGTCTGGCGAAGCTACTCACTTTTAAAGTACTCATTAAACGCAACCTTTTCGAAGATAGTATCCGGCACAGCGCTTTCTGGGGAAAAATTAATCACCCGAATCTGACGTTGCTGCAGTACCTGCGCGGCATGCGCAAAGGAGGGCATGACGAGGGTATCCACTTTTGTTGCCAGGTAAGAAGGCAATTTTTCTTGTTGTGTTTCGTAGAATCGCGGCTGGTTAAAGTTGGTCATATCCAGGCCGCTCACCAGGATAGTATTGAAGCCCAGCCAGGCGAGAATTTGCAGCGCCCAGTAGACCACCGTGCCGGCATCAAAGATGCCCTGGCGAATATCGGTGCTAAAACAGATATCCGGGCGCTGAGGATGAAAGCACATCGCCGCATTCTGCTGGTAAGTGCGCTTTATCGCTTCGCTGGCGACTTTCGGCTGGTAAATCTTATAGCAACCGTCCTCAATCAACGCCAAACGGCAGCGTAGTGCGTCCCCATAGCGATCGAGGATTTTGGCGATCCCGTGCATGGTGGTGAACAGCAGAATCTCCGGCTGGCTGACAATGGCGCGGATAATATCAGGCTTCTTATCGAAAAATTCCATGTCGACGATGGTATAGAGCGAAAAGTGTAGCCGGTCGGCAAGATGCCAGGCGCCATTGACGCCCATCACCGGGATCGTTTTCGACAACAGGGAAAAATCGATATTGCGGGTTGAGGGGCCGGTGGCGGTCAGCAGGACTTCGCCCTGCATGCTGTTTTTCAGCGCGCTCAGGCTGACCAGCGGCACCGTTTTCCCTTTATAGCGTAACGCGCTGATTTCGCCGCTTGGCGCGCGCGTAATACGGGTAAAAGGCCACAGATTTTCATTGTGGCGATAAGCGCGAGGGCGCGTATAGCGGTAGATCTGTTTAAACAGGGATCCCATCAGAGCAGCCCCTGATTTTGCAGGAGAAGATGAACCCGGCTGGCCGGAATATCGCTGGTGCTGGTGCTGTTTTCCGGCCTGACGATATGCTGGTTTTTACCGTATCCGCCAATCAGCCCCGGATCGGTCGGGCCGTAGAGCGTGAAGTTCGGTTTATCCAGCGCGGCGGTCAAATGACTCAGTCCGGTATCGACCGAGACGACAGCCCGGGCGCTGGCCAGAACCTGCGCCACCTGCTCAAGGCTCATGCGCGGCAGCACTTCAACATACTCCCGGCCTTCCGCCAGTCGTTTTGCCCGCGCCTCTTCGTGCGGGGCGCCCCACGGCAGCTTAATGCGGACGCCGCTGTCGGCCAGCAGATCGAGAAGCTCCTGCCAGCGGGTTTCCGGCCAGTGCTTATCATCGCGGGTGGTGGCGTGCAGAAACACCAGATAGGGCGCGGCAGCGCTAGCCTCGTGCTGCAGGAAATGGCGCGCAATGGCGTAATCCCCCTGGGTCTGGGGTTTCGTGTAGCCAAGGCTTTTGGCGAACAGCTCGCGGGTACGCTCCACCGCGTGCTGCTGTTTCGCGATATGGTGGCGGCGGTTGTAAAACAGGCTCGCCAGCGGCTCGCGGGCCGTTTGCCAGTCCATACCGTGCTTGACGCCGTGCGCCAGGCGAGTAACCAGCGCGGCGCTTTTCACCAGCCCCTGGGCGTCGATGATGGCGTCATACTTTACCGCCTGCACGGCCTCGCGGAAGGCTTGACGCTCCGCTTTAATCGGCGCGGAAAACCAGGCTTTACGCCAGCGGCGGATCGCCACCGGGATCACCCGCTCGACGCTTTCATGCCAGGAGGGGATCTGCGCGAAACCCTCTTCAACCACCCAGTCGAAGCGAATGCCGGGGATGGCCTGCGCAGCGTCGGTTAGCGCGGGCAGCGTGTGTAGCACGTCGCCCATGGACGAGGTTTTTACGATCAATACCCGCATCCGTTACGCTTCCTCGTGCTCGGTTTTTTCCGCTAACAGTTCGTTCAGCTCTTGCAGGACGCGTTCTGGGGTGATGTCGATCAGGCTCTGATGATAGCCTTCCGCGGCATCGCCTTTGCGCACCTTGTGGTAGCCGCTAATCAGGCGGATAACCCGCGCTTTATGCGACAGCGGCGGGGTGAAGTCCGGGCTGCTCGGGCCATACAGCGCCACCAGCGGGCGGTCCAGCGCGGCGGCGACGTGCATCAGCCCCGAATCGTTAGTCACTACAGCTTTACAGGCGGCGATCAGAATGACCGCCTGCTCCAGCTGGGTTTCACCCGCCAGATTACGACACCAGGCCTGCTGCTCGCTGCTGAGGGCGGCGATGATCTCTTTGCCGGCCTCGTTATCTTTCGCCGAGCCGAATAACGCAATCTGATAGCCATCGTCGATAAGCTTTTTCGCCAGCGCAGCATAGTGATAGTGCGGCCAGCGTTTGGCCGGACCGAATTCCGCGCCGGGGCAGAAGCCGATGATCGGCCGCTCGTTTGAGAGATTAAAGGCGTTGCAGGCCTGTGATTTTTCGCCATCGTTGACCTGCAGCTGCGGCCACAGCAGCGGCTGCGGCAGATCTTTGGCGCAGCGCATCACGCCGTTGTCGTAGGCCAGCGCCACGTAGCGTTCCACCATCAGCGGCCAGGCGTCTTTGTCCAGCACCCGGGCGTCGTTGAGCAGGCCGTAGCGCATCTCGCCGCGCCAGCCGGTGCGCAGCGGGATGTTGGCAAAGAAGGGGACTAATGCCGATTTAAACGAGTTCGGCAGCACGTAAGCGCGATCGTAGCGACGCTCGCGCAGGCTGTGGCCGAGCTTGCGGCGTTCGCCGATAGCCAGCGCGCCGTGGCCCAGCGGCATCGGGATCGCTTCATTCACTTCCGGCATGCGCGATAGCAACGGACGGCACCAGGCTGGCGCCATCACGTCGATAATCGCCTGGGGATAGCGCGCCCTGAGCGTACGATAAAGACTTTGCGACATCATCATGTCGCCCACCCAAGACGGGCCTACCACCAGAATTTTCATGTTATCTCTTACGCATCCCGATTCAGCCAGGCCATATATTCCGTTACGCCTTCGGCAACGGTTTTGAACGGTTTGTCATAGCCCGCTTTGCGCAGGTTAGTCAGATCGGCCTGGGTGAATGCCTGGTAGCGGCCTTTCAGTTTGTCCGGGAACGGGATGTACTCAATGCTGCCTTTTTTATGGAAAGCCAGGGTCGCATCGGCAACCGCCTGGAAGGATTCCGCGCGGCCGGTGCCAAGGTTGAAGATCCCGGACACGCCGTTTTCCCAGAACCACAGGTTGACGTCTGCCACGTCGCCCACGTAGACGAAGTCGCGCTTGAAGCCGTCGCTGCCTTCGAACAGTTTCGGACTTTCGCCATTATTCAGCTGGGTGTTGAGGTGGAAAGCGACGCTCGCCATGCTGCCTTTGTGGCCTTCGCGCGGCCCGTAGACGTTGAAGTAGCGGAAGCCGACGATCTGCGAATTGGCTTCCGGCAGGATCTGGCGGACGTATTCGTCGAACAGGAATTTGGAGTAGCCGTAGACGTTCAGCGGCTGTTCGTACTCACGGGACTCGATGAAGTCGCTGGTGCGCCCGCCGTAGGTGGCGGCGGAAGAGGCGTACAGGAACGGGATTTCGCGCTCCAGGCAGTAGTGCAGCAGCTCTTTAGAGTACTGATAGTTGTTATCCATCATGTACTTGCCATCCCACTCTGTGGTGGAAGAGCACGCGCCTTCGTGGAAGATCGCTTCGATTTCACCGAACTCTTCACCCGCCATTATCTGGATCAGAAAGTCTTCTTTATCCATGTAGTCAGCGATGTTCAGGTCAACCAGATTCACAAACTTGGTGCCGTCTTTCAGATTGTCGACAACCAGAATGTCGGTGATGCCTTTGTCATTCAGCGCTTTAACGATGTTGCTGCCGATAAAGCCTGCGCCGCCGGTAACGATGATCATAACTGTACCTTTGAAGTTGGGAGCCCGAAGACAATCCGGGCATGAATGCTCATATCATATCACCACATGAGCAAGCCTACAGCCATTCGCAGAATAAGGTGCTGGGCTGACGTGATTTATGCTGCAAATAATTCATTCAGGCCTGCATCATCTCGTATCAGCGTATAGCTTTGGGTAATATGTGCCAAATTTTGCCGAATCTGGAGAGTTGCAATGCGTGGTGATTTCTACAAACAGTTAACGAGTAATCTGGAAACCGCTCGGGCCGAAGGCTTGTTCAAAGAAGAGCGGATCATCACCTCGGCGCAGCAGGCGGACATTACCGTCGGCGACAGCCATGTGATTAACTTCTGCGCCAATAACTATCTGGGTCTGGCGAACCACCCGGAACTGATTGCCGCAGCGAAATCCGGCATGGACAGCCACGGCTTCGGGATGGCCTCGGTACGCTTCATCTGCGGCACCCAGGATACGCATAAGCAGCTGGAGAAGAAGCTGGCCGATTTCCTCGGTATGGAAGACGCGATCCTCTACTCCTCCTGCTTTGACGCCAACGGCGGCCTGTTTGAAACGCTGCTCGGGCCGGAAGACGCCATTATCTCCGACGCCCTGAACCATGCCTCGATCATCGACGGCGTGCGCCTGTGTAAAGCGAAGCGTTTCCGCTATGCCAACAACGACATGCAGGAGCTGGAAGCGCGTCTGAAAGAAGCGCGCGAGGCCGGCGCGCGTCACGTGCTGATCGCCACCGATGGCGTCTTCTCGATGGATGGCGTGATCGCCAACCTGAAAGGCGTTTGCGACCTGGCGGATAAATACGATGCGCTGGTGATGGTCGATGACTCCCACGCCGTCGGCTTCGTCGGCGAAAACGGTCGCGGCTCTCATGAATATTGCGACGTGATGGGTCGCGTCGACATCATCACCGGCACGCTGGGTAAAGCGCTGGGCGGCGCCTCCGGGGGCTACACCGCCGCACGCAAAGAGGTGGTTGAGTGGCTGCGCCAGCGTTCCCGTCCGTATCTGTTCTCCAACTCTCTGGCGCCGGCCATTGTGGCCGCCTCCATCAAAGTGCTGGAGATGGTTGAAGAGGGTGCAGACCTGCGCGATCGGCTGTGGGCTAACGCGCGTCTGTTCCGCGAAAAAATGACCGCGGCAGGCTTCACGCTGGCGGGCGCCGACCACGCCATCATTCCGGTGATGCTGGGTGAAGCGGTGGTGGCGCAGAACTTTGCCCGCGAGCTGCAGAAAGAAGGGATCTATGTCACCGGCTTCTTCTATCCGGTGGTACCGAAAGGCCAGGCGCGTATTCGCACCCAGATGTCGGCGGCGCATACCCCTGAACAAATTGAGCGTGCGGTGGAAGCCTTTACCCGCATCGGCAAACAACTGGGCGTCATCGCCTAATAAGGGTGTGAGATGAAAGCGTTATCCAAACTGAAAGCGGAAGAAGGCATCTGGATGACCGACGTACCGGAACCGGAAGTCGGCCATAACGATCTGCTGATTAAAATCCGCAAGACCGCCATTTGCGGAACCGACGTGCACATCTACAACTGGGATGAGTGGTCGCAGAAGACCATTCCGGTGCCGATGGTGGTCGGTCACGAATACGTCGGCGAAGTGGTGGGGATTGGTCAGGAAGTGCGCGGCTTTAAGATTGGCGACCGCGTCTCCGGCGAGGGGCATATCACCTGCGGCCACTGCCGCAACTGCCGCGCGGGCCGCACCCATTTGTGCCGCAACACCATCGGCGTGGGCGTTAACCGCCCGGGCTGCTTTGCCGAGTATCTGGTGATCCCGGCTTTTAACGCCTTTAAAATCCCCGACAATATCTCTGATGACCTGGCGTCTATCTTCGACCCGTTCGGCAACGCGGTGCACACCGCGCTCTCCTTCGATCTGGTCGGGGAAGATGTACTGGTTTCCGGCGCCGGTCCGATCGGCGTGATGGCGGCGGCGGTGGCGAAACACGTCGGCGCGCGTAACGTGGTGATCACCGACGTCAACGAGTACCGTCTTGAGCTGGCGCGCAAAATGGGCGTTACCCGCGCGGTGAACGTGGCCAAAGAGAACCTCAACGACGTGATGGCCGAGCTGGGCATGACCGAAGGTTTCGACGTGGGCCTGGAGATGTCCGGCGCGCCGCCGGCGTTTCGCAGCATGCTCGATACCATGAACCACGGCGGCCGTATCGCGATGCTGGGTATCCCGCCGTCGGATATGTCCATCGACTGGACCAAGGTCATCTTCAAAGGGCTGTTTATTAAAGGTATCTATGGTCGCGAAATGTTCGAAACCTGGTACAAAATGGCGGCGCTGATCCAGTCTGGTCTGGACCTTTCACCGATCATCACCCACCGCTTCGGCATTGATGACTTCCAGAAAGGTTTTGACGCGATGCGCTCCGGCCAGTCCGGTAAAGTGGTTCTGAGCTGGGAATAACGCCTCCGGGCTGTTGTAAAAATCAGCAAAAAAGGCGCCTGCGGGCGCCTTAATTTAGATTTGGATAACATTTTTAGCCTGCTTAATATTAAGCGCACAATTTCTACATCGATTTTACGGTTATTCGCTTATACAGTGTGTTTAGTCGCGGTTTAACTTTGTAACTATCATGCTTAAACTCTCCGTATGCTTACTGACCTGTAACTCTGCGCGCCTGCTGATGGAGGTGCTGCCGCCGCTGCTGAAGGTGGCCGATGAATGTATCATCGTCGACTCCGGCAGCACCGACGAAACGGTCTCTATTTGTCAGCAGTTTGGTCTCACCGTCCATCATCATGCCTATAAAGCCCACGGCGCCCAGATGAACTATGCCATCGGGCTGGCCAGCCATGACTGGGTGCTGTGTATGGATAGCGATGAGATTCTTGATAACGACGTGGTGGCGGCCATTCAGGCGCTAAAAGCGGGGGAGGAGCCAGACCCAACCTGCGCCTGGCGTCTGCCGCGCTACTGGTTTGTGCTCGGCACGCAGGTGCGAACGATCTACCCTATTTCTTCGCCGGATTACCCGGTGCGTCTCTTTAACCGCCAGCAGGCGCGGTTTAACGACCGGCCGGTGGATGACCAGGTGGTCGGACACGCACGCTCCGTCAGGCTGCCGGGCTTTGTACGCCATGACACCTTTTATTCGCTGCATGAAGTGTTTAATAAGCTGAACAGCTATACCACCCGGCTGGTGAAGTACCAGCAGATCAAACCTTCGCTGACGCGGGGGATCGTCAGCGCCATTGGCGCTTTCTTTAAGTGGTATCTCTTTAGCGGAGCGTGGCGCTATGGCAAAGTCGGCGTGGTCACCGGCCTGTACGCCACGTTTTACAGCTTTCTCAAATATTTTAAGGCGTGGTACGCCCACGAAGATAACCAGGCGCCCGTCGCGCAAAAGCGAACGGACCCCTGAGTGGTCTAGTTGCCGGGATTGTCCCAGCCCTGCCATTTGAGGCGATAGTACTGGACCAGCGCGCTCTGGCTGATGCTGTCGCTGAGGATAGTGAAGAAGCGGCTGGCGTTCACGGGCTCCAGCGGGCGCTTCGGCTTGCAATACTTCACGCCGTGGAACGGATTGCGCGGTTTCTGCGGCGTTGGCAGCGTTTGTTGCGCAGGCGGCTGAGCATAGTTTGGCGTCGAGTTGTCGACCTGTGGCTCGTTGAGCAGGCTGCTCGGGCGCACCAGCGTGATATCCGGCGGCAGGTTATAGACCATCTGCTGCAGCACCCGCACCGTTGTCGGATGCGGATGGCCAATGGCTATCGCCGAACCGTTGCGCCGCGCCAGGGCGATGGCGCGATTGAACTGGGTGCGGATATCGGCTTCATTCTGCGTATCGTCAAGAAACACCTTGCGCTTAATCACCTTCACCCCGGTGCCCTGCGCGGCGCGCATGGCCTGGGTGTTGCCGATGGTGACGCTGTCGAGAAAATAGAGATTGTAGCGCTCCAGGGCCTGCATCACCTTCTGCATGCCAAACAGGTTGGAAGTCATCGCGCTGCCCATATGGTTATTCAGCCCGACGGCGTAGGGAACTTTGCCGTAAGCCTCGCGAATGATGCGCTCGATCTCCTCGCTGCTCATTTCGGGACGCAGGGTGTCTTTTTCCAGCGGCTGTTTGCTGAGCGGCGCCATCGGCAGGTGGATGAGCACTTCATGGCCCAGATTATGCGCCTTCGTGGCCATTTCCCGGGCGTGCGGCGCGTTCGGCAGCACGGCGACGGAGATAGTTGACGGCAGCGCCAGCACCTGATTCTCGGTCTGCGGGCGGTAGCCAAAATCGTCAATAACGATGGAGAGTTTGCCAGCGAACGCTGGCGCCGCCAGAGCCAGCGAACCGGCTACGGCAAGAGCAATTGCGCGAAATTGAAGCAAAACTTATCTTCCCAACCACGGCTGTGGATTGACCGCCTGACCCTGGCGGCGAATTTCGAAATAGAGCGACGGACGGCCCTGACCGCCGCTGCTGCCTACGAGCGCGATAGGCTGACCGGCACGAACCTGCGTACCGACGCTGACCAGCGCGCTTTGGTTATAGCCATACAGGCTCATGTCGCCTTTGCCATGTTCGACCACCACCACCAGACCATAGCCCTGCAGCCAGTCGGCCAGAATGACCCGACCATCGGCAATGGCTCTGACTTCGGTGCCTTCAGACGCGGCGATAACCATCCCTTTCCAACGTAGTTCACCTTGCAGCTGTTCGCCATATCGATGAAGGAGCGGACCGCGAACCGGCCAGAACGCCTGGCCGCGCGGCGAGCCCAGCCCGCCGGTGCGTGACATCAGCGAACGCTCGCTTTCCGTTGGTTTATAGGTGGTGCCTTTGCGCGATGCTTCCTGCTGGCGGTCGCGCACCGCCTGCGCATCGCGAGCTTCCCGATCGGCACGGGCTTTGGCGGCAGCCTCCGCCTGGGCGATACGACCGCGTAGGCGCGATTCGTTAGCCCGCAATTCACTTAACTGTTGCTGACCCTGCTGAATGGCGGACTCCAGACCGGAAAGGGTCTTTTTCCGTTCGTTACGCGCCTGCTCCAGCTTCGCCTGCTGGGCTTTTTGTTCGTAGACCAGCGTCTGCTGCTGGCTCTGCTTCTCTTCGAGCATCGACTTTTGCACCGCCATCTCTTCGCGCGTTTTCTTCAGCTCCGCAATAGTCTCCTGACGGGCCTGGTTGAAATAGCTGAAGTAGACCTGCATCCGCTGATTGCGCTGGCCCTCTTCACCGCTCAGCACCATCTGGATGCCGGTATGCGGCCCCTGGCGGAACGCGGCGTCAAGCTGCGCGGCGAGGTTACGTTCCTGAGACGCGCGCTGACGCTCCAGCTTCGCGAGAGAAGCGTTCATCTCGTCAATCTGCTTATTGAGCTGGTTCAGGCTGTCCTGGGTTTCACGCAGTTTGCGGGCCGCGGCGGCGATCGCCTCTTCCTGCGCTTTGAGCTGGGCGAGCAGGCTTGCGCGCTGCTGCTGCTGTTGCTTAATCGCCCGCTGCCTGGCGGCGATGTCGGCCTGGATGGACTTTAGCTGATCGCGATCGTCGGCGTGCGCAGATGACGCGCACAGCAATACGCCAGCGCTGAGCGCGCTGGCGTAAAGGACGGATCGAACTGCCGTTGCGATCCATGTAGTTGAATACGTCGCCTTTCCCCTCATGGGGAAGGATTATTCCACGATGAACAGCGGCTTGCCAGTCATCTCTTGCGGGATTTCCATTCCCATCAGCGACAGCATGGTCGGGGCGATGTCGGAAAGTTTACCGCCATTGACCGCTTTGACCGCTTTGTTACCGACGTAGATCAGCGGAACCGGCAGGTTGGTATGGGCGGTGTGCGCCTGACCGGTGGCCGGGTCGCGCATCTGCTCGGCGTTGCCGTGGTCGGCGGTGATCAGCAACTGGCCGCCAACGGATTCCACCGCCTGAGTCACCTGGTCGATGCAGTGATCCAGCGCTTCAACCGCCTTCACTGCCGCTTCCATCACCCCGGTATGGCCAACCATATCGCCGTTCGGGTAGTTACAGATGATGGTGTCGTATTTGCCACCTTTGATGGCGGCGACCAGTTTCTCGGTCAGCTCGGCGGAGCTCATTTCTGGCTGCAGATCGTAGGTTGCCACTTTTGGTGAGTTAATCAGAATACGCTCTTCGCCTTTAAACGGCTCTTCTACGCCGCCGTTGAAGAAGAAGGTGACGTGAGCGTATTTCTCGGTTTCGGAGATGCGCAGCTGGGTTTTATCGTGCTTCGCCATCCACTCGCCGAAGGTGTTAGCCAGTGAGGCGGGCGGATAAGCGCAGGCGACTTTGATGTCGGCGGCGTATTCGGTGAGCATCACGAAGTCGAGGTTAACCACTTTCTTACGCGCGAAGCCGTCGAAGTCGGCGTTGACGAAGGCGCGGGTGATTTCACGCGCGCGGTCAGCACGGAAGTTCATGAAGATCAGCGCGTCGCCGTCTTCCATCGCGGCATCGGCCTGGCCGGCGGCGCGGATAACGGTGGCTTTGACGAATTCGTCGTTTTCGTCACGGGCGTAGGCGGCCTGCAGACCCGCGACGGCGGTATCGGCCTGGAATTCGCCTTTCGCCAGGGTCATCAGATCATAAGCTTGTTCCACGCGATCCCAGCGGTTATCGCGGTCCATGGCATAGTAGCGGCCAATAATAGACGCGATGCGGCCTTTGCCCAGCGCGGCAAATTTGGCTTCGAATGTCGCCAGCGTTTTTTCCGCGCTGCGCGGCGGCGTATCACGGCCATCAAGGAAGGCGTGCAGATAGATTTTCTCAGCGCCGCGCTCTGCTGCCAGCTCCACCATCGCCATGATGTGATCTTCGTGGCTGTGGACGCCGCCCGGGGACATCAGGCCCATGATGTGGACCGCTTTACCGGCGGCAACCGCTTTGTCGACCGCGGCGGTGAGTACCGGGTTGGCGAAGAAGGTGCGTTCTTTAATTTCAACATCGAGACGGGTCAGGTCCTGGTAGACGATACGACCGGCGCCCAGGTTGACGTGGCCTACTTCGGAGTTCCCCATCTGACGGTCCGGCAGGCCGACTTCCAGGCCAGATGCATCGATCAGGGTATGCGGACGTTTGGCCCACAGGGCGTCCATTACCGGCGTTTTAGCGCTGTAAATGGCGTTATCCTGTTGGTCTTCGCGATAGCCGTAGCCATCCAGAATCACCAGTACCATAGGTTTTTTAGAAACCGACATTGCGACAACCTCATGCTCAAAGACAGAAATTTTGCGTAATTTTACTACAGCTGAATCGTTTAAATCCCCGTGAAAGATCAAAGAAAGGGAAGGGGCGGCGTCAGAGGCGATGATGAAGGCGGCTTTTTTTTCGTGACCGCCCGCAGAAAATACATTACATCGCGCTCACTGGCTGTATTTGCCGCAATGCACAGGTATACTCCTTCCCTGGTTTTTTATCACTTAGTCGGGAGTTGTAACCCCCCATGCAAGAAATTATGCAATTCATCGGCCGTCACCCGGTCCTGAGCATCGCGTGGATCGCGCTGCTGGGTGCGGTACTCTTCACCACCTTTAAAGGGTTGATGTCGAAAGTTAAAGTCATCACCCGTGGTGAAGCGACGCGTCTTATCAATAAAGAAGATGCGGTGGTGGTCGACCTGCGTCAGCGTGACGATTTCCGTAAAGGCCATATTGCCGGCGCCATCAACCTGCTGCCTGCCGATATCAAAGCCAATAACGTCGGCGAGTTGGAAAAACACAAATCGCAACCCATTATTGTGGTAGACGGTTCCGGCATGCAGGCGCAAGAGCCAGCCAGCGCGCTGAACAAAGCCGGGTTTGAAAAAGTCTTTGTACTGAAAGAGGGCATCGCAGGCTGGAGCGGCGAAAACCTTCCTCTGGTACGCGGCAAATAACTTACCTCGCGTGGTAATGCCGCCGCGCTTTCCCCTTCATGCCTGACGTGAGGGGAAGCTCAGGCTGCGGCGTAAAACCCCAGGGTAAAAACAGGAGTAAAGTCATGGCCAATATTGAGATCTACACCAAAGCGACCTGCCCGTTCTGCGTACGCGCGAAAGCGCTGTTGAACAGCAAAGGCGTAACGTTCCATGAGTTGCCGATCGATGGCGATGCCGCGAAGCGTGAGGAGATGATCCAGCGCAGCGGACGGACGACGGTTCCGCAGATTTTTATTGATGCGCAGCACATTGGCGGCTGTGACGACTTGTATGCGCTTGATTCACGTGGTGGACTTGATCCCCTCTTGCGCTAATTTTTGCGCGCTTTCCCTGGCGGAAGCGCGTATTTAAGGACAACACGAAAGGGTTTTACTATGTCAGAACAAAACAGCACCGAAATGACCTTCCAGATCCAGCGTATCTATACCAAAGATATCTCTTTTGAAGCGCCGAACGCGCCGCAAGTTTTCCAGAAAGACTGGCAGCCGGAAGTTAAACTTGATCTGGATACCGCCTCCACCCAGCTGGCTGAAGGCGTTTATGAAGTGGTGCTGCGTGTGACCGTGACCGCCGCGCTGGGCGAAGAAACCGCGTTCCTCTGTGAAGTACAGCAGGGCGGTATTTTCTCCATCGACGGCATCGAAGGCACCCAGATGGCGCACTGCCTCGGCGCATACTGCCCGAACATTCTGTTCCCGTACGCGCGTGAGTGCATCACCAGCCTGGTTTCCCGCGGCACCTTCCCGCAACTTAACCTTGCGCCAGTGAACTTCGACGCGCTGTTTATGAACTATCTGCAGCAGCAGGCTGGCGAAGGTGCTGAACAACATCAGGATGCCTGATGAACGCACTTAATGCTGCAATGACTGTGATCGGTGCCGGCTCTTACGGCACCGCTCTTGCCATCACCCTGGCAAGAAATGGCCACCACGTTGTGCTCTGGGGCCATGACCCGAAACATATCGCGACGCTGCAACACGATCGCTGCAACGCCGCGTTCCTTCCCGATGTGCCTTTCCCGGATACGCTGCATCTTGAGAGCGACCTGGCCACCGCGCTGGCCGCCAGCCGAGACATCCTTGTCGTGGTGCCAAGCCATGTGTTCGGCCAGGTATTACGTCAGATTAAACCGCTGATGCGTCCCGACGCACGTCTGGTGTGGGCGACCAAAGGCCTCGAGGCTGAAACCGGCCGCCTGCTGCAGGACGTGGCGCGTGAAGCGCTGGGCGATGATATCCCGCTGGCGGTGATCTCGGGGCCAACCTTCGCCAAAGAGCTGGCCGCCGGTCTGCCGACGGCGATTTCGCTGGCAGCGACGGATCCGCAGTTTGCCGAGGATCTGCAGCACCTGCTGCACTGCGGCAAAAGTTTCCGCGTCTACATCAATCCGGACTTTATCGGCGTGCAGCTCGGCGGCGCGGTGAAAAACGTCATTGCCATCGGGGCCGGTATGTCGGATGGCATCGGCTTCGGCGCCAATGCGCGTACGGCGCTGATTACCCGTGGGCTGGTGGAAATGTCCCGTCTCGGCGCGGCGCTGGGCGCCGATCCGGAAACCTTTATGGGCATGGCCGGTCTCGGTGACCTGGTGCTCACCTGCACCGACAACCAGTCCCGTAACCGTCGCTTCGGCATGATGCTCGGCCAGGGTATGGACGTGCAGAGCGCCCAGGACAAGATTGGCCAGGTGGTCGAAGGCTACCGCAATACCAAGGAAGTTCGCGTTTTGGCACAGCGTTTAGGTGTCGAAATGCCAATAACCGAGGAAATTTATCAGGTATTGTATTGCGGAAAAATTGCGCGCGAGGCAGCATTGACCTTATTGGGTCGCGCCCGCAAGGACGAGCGCAGCAGCAATTAGCTTTCCTTTGTCACCTGAATGACCCTGCCAGCGCAGAACTGGCAGGTCATTATCATATCGTCTGGAGTATGCAATGCCGTGTGAAGAACTGGATATCGTCTGGAATAATATTAAAGCCGAAGCCCGGGCTCTGGCTGACTGTGAGCCGATGCTCGCCAGTTTTTACCACGCTACGCTACTCAAGCATGAAAATCTGGGCAGTGCGCTGAGCTATATGCTGGCCAACAAGCTGGCCTCGCCGATTATGCCAGCGATCGCCATTCGCGAAGTGGTCGAAGAGGCCTATGCCGCCGATCCGGAAATGATCGCCTCCGCCGCCTGCGATATTCAGGCGGTGCGCACGCGCGACCCGGCGGTGGATAAATACTCCACGCCGCTGCTCTACCTGAAGGGTTTTCATGCGCTGCAGGCCTACCGTATCGGCCACTGGCTGTGGACTCAGGGCCGACGTGCGCTGGCGATTTTCCTGCAAAATCAGGTCTCCGTCTCCTTCCAGGTGGATATCCACCCGGCGGCGAAAATCGGCCGCGGGATCATGCTCGACCACGCCACCGGCATTGTGGTCGGCGAAACGGCGGTGATTGAAGATGACGTCTCTATCCTGCAGTCGGTCACCCTCGGCGGTACCGGTAAAACCAGCGGCGACCGTCACCCGAAAATTCGCGAAGGCGTGATGATTGGCGCCGGGGCGAAGATCCTCGGTAATATCGAAGTGGGACGCGGGGCGAAGATTGGCGCCGGTTCGGTGGTATTGCAGCCGGTTCCGCCGCACACCACCGCGGCGGGCGTACCGGCGCGCATCGTTGGCAAGCCGGAGAGCGACAAGCCGGCGATGGACATGGATCAGCATTTCAACGGCATCCACCACACCTTCGAGTACGGCGACGGGATTTGATGTATTGCCATTTGCCGCTGTTAAGCTCAGATATGTAGCCCGGATAAGGCGCGGTGCGCCGCCATCCGGGAATGGCTCAGGTTAGCTGCGCAACACGGCGCCCGGATACCCCAGCTGGCGCCAGGCTTCATACACCACCACCGACACCGCGTTGGACAGGTTCATGCTGCGGCTGTCCGGCATCATCGGAATACGGATTTTCTGCTCTGGCGGCAGGGCATCGAGGATGCTGGCCGGCAGACCGCGGGTTTCCGGGCCAAACATCAAGAAATCGCCATCCTGATAGCTCACTGCGCTGTGCGCCGGCGTGCCTTTGGTGGTCAGGGCGAACAACCGCTGTGGCTGCGCGCTGGCGAGAAACGCCGCGTAATCCGCATGGCGCTGCACGGCAGTGAACTCGTGATAGTCCAGTCCGGCGCGTCTCAGGCGTTTATCGTCCCAGGTAAAGCCCATCGGCTCAATGATATGCAGACTGAAGCCCGTGTTGGCGCACAGGCGGATAATATTCCCGGTGTTCGGCGGGATCTCTGGTTCGAATAACACGATGTTCAGCATACTGCCCCCTTAATTGCGGGGGGCAGAATAGCAGATATTTGGCGAACCCTCACCCCGGCCCTCTCCCTGAGGGAGAGGGGGAAAACCGGCGCCGGTCGGTGGATCGGAGGGTGCGGGTAAAGGACTCACCCATCAGTCGATACTTTTCGTGGACAGAGGCTCAGGGAAACGCCGCCGCTAACCTGTCTGCCGGACAGTCCCCTCTCCCTGAGGGAGAGGGTTAGGGTGAGGGGAGAGAATGACGCCGCCGCCTACGCGGCGTTATTCTGCTTGAGCGCATCGAAGGTCTGCAGCGCTTCGGCGTTCTGCACCAGCGAATCACGGCTGATTTCACGGATGGTTTTCGCCCCGGTCAGGGTCATCGCCACTTTCATTTCTTTTTCGATCAGGTTCAGCAGATTCGCCACGCCCTGCTTACCGTGGGTCGCCAGGGCGTACAGGTAAGCGCGGCCCAGTAGCACGCTGTCGGCGCCCAGGGCGATCATCCGCACCACGTCGAGCCCGTTGCGGATGCCGCTGTCGGCGAGAATAGTGATGTCGCCTTTCACCGCGTCGGCAATTGCCGGCAGGGCGCGGGCCGAGGAGAGCACGCCATCGAGCTGGCGGCCGCCGTGGTTAGAGACCACAATGCCGTCAGCGCCGAAGCGCACCGCGTCGCGGGCGTCCTCCGGATCGAGGATCCCTTTGATCACCATCGGACCGTCCCAGAAATCGCGGATCCACTCGAGGTCTTTCCATGAAATCGACGGATCGAAGTTATTCGCCAGCCAGCCGATGTAATCCTCCAGACCGGTCGGTTGGCCGAGATAGGCGGAGATATTGCCCAGATCGTGCGGGCGACCGTTAAGGCCGACGTCCCACGCCCACTGCGGATGAGTCACCGCCTGCCAGTAGCGGCGCAGGGCGGCGTTCGGGCCGCTCATGCCGGAATGGGCGTCGCGGTAGCGGGCGCCAGGGGTCGGCATATCGACGGTAAAGACCAGCGTCGAGCAGCCGGCGGCCTTGGCGCGCTCCAGCGCATTGCGCATAAAGCCGCGGTCGCGCAGGACGTATAACTGGAACCACATCGGGCGTTTGATGGTCGGGGCGACCTCTTCAATCGGGCAAACGGAAACGGTAGAGAGGGTGAACGGAATGCCTTTGTCGTCCGCCGCGCCGGCGGCCTGCACTTCGCCGCGGCGAGCGTACATGCCGCACAGCCCGACCGGCGCCAGCGCCGTCGGCATCGCCAGCTTCTCATTGAACAGAGTGGTCTCGAGACTCAGATCCGACATATTGCGCAAAATACGCTGGCGCAAGGCCACATCGGACAGGTCCTCGACGTTACGGCGCAGGGTATGTTCGGCGTAGGCGCCGCCGTCGATATAGTGGAACAGAAACGGCGGCAGGATACGCTGTGCGGCGGCGCGATAGTCGCTGGCGGCGGAAATAATCATCACGAGTTCTCCCTGGAATTTTCATTGTGGTCACCGGGCAGGCGGGTAATTCGCGCCTGGCGGGCCTGGTCTTCATCAAAACGTTTAATCGTGGCGTGGACAAAACCTAAGTGGCCCATCATCGCCTGGCGCGCCGCCTCGGCGTCACCGGCAACAATAGCCTCCATAACGGCCTGGTGCTGTTCAGTCAGGCGGGCAAACACCGGCGGCACCAGATACATGCGCTGGCGGCTCTGCTTAACGGAGGAGTGCAGCAGGTCGAAAAAACCGCGCATGGTTTGCAGGAGCACCACGTTATGCGAGGCTTCGGCGATGGCCAGATGGAAGCGGACATCCGCCTGCGAGGCGATATCCGGGTCTTCACTCTGGGTCGCTTCAAAGCACAGACGAATTTTTTCTTTATCGGCGTCGGTGGCCCGTATCGCTGCGTGCCACGCGGTGCTGGCCTCGATGGCGTGGCGGGCTTCGAGGATGTCGAAGCTGTAGTCCGGGTCATCGGCCAGCAGCGTCTTCAGCGGCTGGACGATGTTTTGCTCCGACCACGGTTCATGCTGCCAGCGGACGAAGGTGCCGCCGCCGCGACGGCTCAGCAGCACGCCTTCATTGACCAGCATCGCCAGCGCTTCGCGCAGGGAATTGCGCGAGACGCCGAGCTGGGCGGCGAGCTGGCGTTCAGCGGGCAGTCGCATGCCCGCCTCCAGCTGTTGTTCTTCAATCAGCGCCCGGACGCGACGCGCCACGTCGTCGGCCAGGCGTTTAGGCATCACTATCACGGGATCATCCAGGTTAAAACGTAGGCCTGCAGCGTGGTGATCAGGCCCACCATGCAGGTGAAGATAAGGCTGTGTTTGACGGTAAAGCGGAACAGATCCGACTCTTTACCCACCAGGCCTACCGCGGCGCAGGCGATGGCGATCGACTGCGGGGAAATCATCTTGCCGGTGACACCGCCGGTGGTGTTGGCCGCGACCAGCAGAATATCGGAGACGCCAATCTGCTGCGCGGCCGTTGCCTGCAGTGCGGCGAACAGGGCGTTAGACGAGGTGTCCGAACCGGTCAGGAATACCCCCAGCCAGCCAAGGAACGGCGAGAAGAAGGTAAACGCGTGGCCGGTATGCGCCAGCGCCAGGGCCAGGGTCGACGACAGCCCGGAGTAGTTGGAGATAAAGGCGAACGCCAGCACCATGCCGATAGAGTAGATCGGCAGCGCCAGATCCTTCAGCGTCCCGGCGAAGGTGGTCAGCGCGTCTTTTGGCTTCATGCGCAGCCAGACGATGGACAGCAGGGCGGCGAACAGAATGGCGGTGCCGGTTGCCGACAGCCAGTCGAATTTATACACCGCGGCGTATGGAGTCGCGGCGCTAACTACCGGCGGCATACGGGCAACCATTTTGTCGAGGAACGGCACCGAAATATTGATAACGAAGTCATACATTGCGCCGCCCGGTGCGAACAGCGCTTTAAACGGCGGTACGCTCCACAGGGTCACGGTGGCGGTCAGGAACAGGAACGGCGACCAGGCGCGGATCACTTGTCCCGCCGTGTAGCGGGTGCGGGCCAGCGTCATATCCACCTGCGAGGCGCCGATATCGCCGAAGCGGAAGATGCGTACCGGCTGCCAGCGTTTGAGGAACAGGGTCAGACAGACCAGGGAGACCAGCGACGAGATGATGTCCGGCAGCTCCGGGCCAAGGAAGTTAGAGCTGAGGTACTGGGCAATAGCGAACGAACCACCTGCCACCATCACCGCCGGCCAGGTCTCTTTGATGCCGCGCCAGCCATCCATGATGGCCATGATCCAGAACAGGACGATAATGGTCAGGAACGGCAGCTGACGGCCCACCATCTGGCCGATAGCAAAGCTGTCGATACCGGTCACCTGGCCGGCGACCAGGATCGGGATGCCCATCGCGCCGAAGGCTACCGGCGCGGTGTTGACGATCAGGCACAGGCCAGCCGCATACAGCGGGTTAAACCCAAGGCCGACCAGCAGCGCGGCGGTAATCGCCACCGGCGCGCCGAAACCCGCCGCCCCTTCGAGAAAGGCGCCGAACGAGAAGCCGACGATCAGCATCTGCAGGCGCTGGTCCGGCGTAATCGACAGAATCGATGAGCGGATGATGTCGAACTGCCCGGTCTTCACCGAGATTTTATAGACGAAGACCGCGGCGATAATAATCCACGCGATAGGCCACAGGCCGTAGAAGAAGCCGTAGACCACCGAGGCTAAGGCGCGGTCCACCGGCATTTTATAGAACAGCAAGGCGACGGCCAGCGCAATAGCGACGGTCCAGGTGGCTGCGAGGTAGCCTTTCAGTTTGAGCTTAATCAGCGCAAAAAAGAAAAACAGAATCGGTAGCGATGCGATAAGACTGGATAACCAGATATTACCGGCGGGATCGTAGTTTTGTTGCCAGAGATTCATGCAGGGTCTCCATCGGGCCGCCAGGAGAGGAGGGCTGAGTCTGCGCTCATTGCCGATCCCATCGTGGGTAAAATTGGCCCGGCCAATTAAGGGTATCAGGGTTGATGACAACGAATGGTTAATCAGATGTTGCTCTTAAGCAACGTGTTTGTGATGTATTTTGATGGATTTGTGAACTGCTGGGGGGTAGATGAAATTATTGGTTGGACCAATCGACCTGGCTGAGGGTAAAAATGTGGGAAGTGAAGACAGAATGACCCTCTCCGGGCGGAGAGGGCAGGGGATCAGAATTCGCTGCGGGCGAAACCGGTCATCTCTTTCAGACCCATTTCCCGGCCCAGAGCGGTCATCGGATGGACGACCACCAGACCGCGAACGCTTTTCTTCAGCTTGCCCATATCGGCCTGCTCTTTTTTGGTGATCGCGCGGCGGAACGGCAGACTCATTAGTTTTTGCGCCTCTTTGCTCAGCTTCTGGCTCTGGACGGAACGCAGACGTTCAATCTCCGCTTCCAGGGTGGCTTTTTCTTTTTCCAGCTCGGCGTATTTGTCGGCGGCTTCCACCAGCGACAGCTCGGCCTGCTGATGGCGGATGGCGTCGAGACGGTCGCTCAGGCGCTTGATTTCATTTTTTTCGACTTCTTTCATGGTGACTTAATCTGTTAATAAAGGGGCTTCATTCGCCTATAGTATGTGCCGTGACCGCCATTGTTGATAGTTATTTATCAAAAATTCGCCGTTTATCGCCCGCAGAATGCTATACCAGCGCTCGCTAATAATTTGAATTTTATTAATATTCCACCTAATACCCGTTCTAATTTCATTTCTGTGAAGCCCGTCGGCAGATAAGCACGTTTTCCTTAACCCGCGCCGGTGATTTGGCTAATGCTTAATCAGATTATTCCCAAAAGGAGGACGTGATGGCAAAGATCGGCGACGGCGTACCACGTTTAATCGATAAAGCGGTTGATTTTATGGCTTCCAGTCAGGCGTTTATGGAGTATTTGAAAAAATCTCCGCGTCTGCAGCATATACCGCGAGATATTCCCCAGGATAAGGAAGCGTTGTTTCTGCAGCGTCTGGAATATTATCGTCAGCTTTACCGGCCGACCTGCGACCAGACGGAGCCGGAGTCAGAGCGTTGATTTCTGGAAGGCTTTTTTTAAGCTGATTCGCGAAATCAGCTCAGTCAGGGACAACACCATTGTTGAGCGCACCATCTGCTGGTAACGCAGCTTCTGCATTGCCAGCAGTTCGGCATCGCTGTCATCAAACTGTGGCGTTGGCGGCAGGGCGGCGACGCAGTGCAGCTCGCCGAACGGCCCGATAATTTCGTCGTCGGTAAAGCTGTACTCATTGCCGTCGTGGTTAAGCTCTTCGCGCAGGGCCATCAGCAGTTCGGCGTCTTCATATTCGGCACGACTTATCACCCCAAGGCCATAAATCAGCTTCAGGCGTACAGAGAGATCGCCGAGCGGCCCGCTGCCCTCCAGCAAGGGCTCGACGGCGTATTTCACCGCGTAGTCGTCTTTACGGAACACCTGAAGCACCAGAATATTGACCGCTTCCGTTAACAGTTCGACGGTGGCGATCAGGAAGCTTCGTACGGTTTTGCCAGCATTCAGACGCTCAAGCACACGGTTTTCAAATGCTTGTGTTTCTTCCATCATTGCCTGCATATCTGACAGGAGTCGTAATGGGCGCGACGTTGGTCGCGCCAGGTTGTGCATCATTTTTCCGCGTTGTAGTCGTTAACGGCCTCCGCGACGACATCACTTGCGGCATCCAGGCCGGAAATCTGCGCCAGCGCGGCCTGCGGCCCCTTGTCGGCGATCAGGGCTGCCAACTCCTGCGCCTGCGGATCGTCTTCGCTACGGAAATGCATCGCCGCTGCAATCCCTTTCACCAGGTTGCGGTGCGGCAGACCGTATTCCAGGGTACCCAGCAGCGGCTTAATTAAACGGTCGCCAGCGCTCAGTTTGCGCAGCGGCTGACGGCCAACGCGCTCAACATCGTCTTTCAGGTACGGGTTCTCGAAACGTCCAAGAATTTTCTGGATATAAGCCGCGTGTTTCTGCGGGTCAAAGGCGTAACGTTTGATCAGCACCGCACCGCTCTCTTCCATCGCGCCCTGCACGACGGCACGAATTTTCTCGTCGAGGATCGCGTCGCGAATCGTCTGGTGGCCCGCCAGTTTTCCGAGGTAGGCGGTTATAGCATGCCCGGTGTTCAAGGTGAAGAGCTTGCGTTCGACAAATGCCATCAGGTTATCAGTTAATTCCATTCCCGGGATAGTCGGCAGCGCGCCCTTGAACTGCGTCTTATCGACAATCCACTCGCTGAAGGTTTCCACGGTGACTTCCAGCGGGTCATGGGTGGCGGAAGCCGATGGCGGCACAATACGGTCAACGGCTGAGTCGACAAAGCCGATATGGGCTTCAACCCACGCTTTATCTTCTTCCGCCAGCGCGTTAAACACGTGGCCTTTTAACTGCGTGGTGCCGCGCACCATATTTTCGCAGGCGATAATGTTCAGCGGACGTTCGCTGCCCTGCGCTTTGCGCTTCGCCAGCCCTTTGGCGATGGCCGGGGCGATGCGCTCAAGTACGACGGGACCGACGGCGGTGGTGACCAGATCCACCTCAGCGATCAGGTCCACAACCTCATCGCCGATGCTGCTGACGGCATTGACGCCGGAGACAGTATCCACCTGCTCATTCTCACCGACGACGTGAACCTGATAGCTATGACGGGCATTCAGGGCATCAAGTACGGTCTGATTGACATCGGCGAACGTCAGTTCAATGCCCGCGTCGGCCAGCAATTTACCGATAAAGCCACGTCCGATATTACCTGCGCCAAAATGTAATGCTTTCATAGTATTAACCTTCAATTAATGTTTTTACCTGAGAGGGCTGGGGTGAGGCTTTGCCCCTCACCCAAACCCTCTCCCAAAGGGAGAGGGAATGGACCGATTTGGTTATTTATTCAACAGTGCCAGAACTTCGTCGACGCTGGTGGTTTTCGCCAGGCGCTCAATCACGGTTTCGTCATCCAGGGCGTTAGTCAGGCTGGTGATAACCTGAATATGCTCGTTGTTGCGGGCCGCGATGCCGATGACCAGACGGGCGACATCGTCTTCATCTTCCCCAAAGCGCACGCCTTCCGGGTACTGGCAGAAGACGACGCCGGTTTTCAGCACACGATCTTTCGCTTCGATGGTGCCGTGCGGTACCGCGATGGACTCGCCGAGATAGGTCGAGGTCAGTTTTTCGCGGTCCAGCATCGCCTGCACATATTCCGGCTCGACGTAGCCGCCTTTCACCAGCTGCTCGCCGGCGAAGCGAATGGCTTCTTCTTTGGTGGCTGCTTTGCGCCCGAGGAAGATGTTATCCGCACCCAACTGGAACAGGTTTTTGTCGCCATCATCAAAGCTGTCTTTCAGGCTATCGGTAACTTTCACTTCATTCTCGATGTGGCGCTGGGCCGCGACCAGACGCTCAGTCAGGCTGGTGTACAGACCGCTGTCGAGGAAGTTGGTCAGCGAAATATGCTGCGCCTGTGGTACCTGGCGCATCGCCCGCTCGGTCAGGTCACGGTGAGTGATGACCAGGTCAACATCCGGCGGCAGGTTATTGATCGCGCTGTTGGTAACCGAGATGTTACTCAGTCCGGCATCCTGCACTTTCTTGCGCAGCACCCCGGCACCCATGGCGCTGGAACCCATCCCGGCGTCGCAGGCGACGATGATTTTACGCACATGGCTCAGGTCGTTGGTGACATTACCGGCCGCCAGCGGGCTGGCGCCTTTGGATTCCGCTTTCATGTCATGCATACGACGCGTTGCGGCTTCGATATCGTCTTCTTCTTTTACCTTGCTGGTCTTCAGCAGAACCGCAGAGACCACGAAGGAGACCGCCATCGCTGCGATAATCGCGGCGATGTTAGCGAAGTAGGCGCCTTTCGGCGTCATCGCCAGCACCGCCAGGATAGAGCCAGGGGAAGCCGGAGAGACCAGACCGCCATTGAGGATGGTCAGGGTGAAGACACCGGTCATCCCGCCGAGGATAACGGCCAGGATCAGACGTGGGTTCATCAGCACGTACGGGAAGTAGATTTCATGGATACCCCCCAGGAAGTGGATGATAGCCGCCCCGCCTGCTGACTGTTTTGCGCTGCCGCGACCAAAGAACATGTACGCCAGCAGAACGCCCATCCCCGGACCCGGGTTAGCTTCAATCAGGAAGAAGATAGATTTACCCAGCTCGTGGGACTGCTGAATACCCAGCGGTGAGAAGATACCGTGGTTGATGGCGTTATTGAGGAACAGGATTTTTGCCGGTTCGACGAAGATAGACGCCAGCGGCAGCATGTCGTGCGCCACCATAAAGTTAACGCCAGCCGCCAGAATTTTTGACAGAACTTCAACCGCCGGGCCAATGCCGAGGAAGGCCAGGATGGCAAGGATCATCCCGATGATGCCAGCGGAGAAGTTATTCACCAGCATTTCAAAACCGGATTTGATCTTACCGTCTACCCAGTTATCGAACTTCTTGATGCAGTAGCCGCCCAGCGGACCGGCAATCATTGAGCCGAGGAACATCGGCATATCCGCGCCGACGATAACGCCCATGGTGGTGATCGCCCCGACCACGCCACCACGTTCGCCGCCGACTAATTTACCGCCGGTGTAACCGATCAGCAGCGGCAGCAGGTAGGTGATCATCGGACCGACCAGCTTCGCCAGCGTTTCGTTTGGCAACCACCCTGTCGGAATGAAAAGCGCGGTGATGATACCCCACGCGATAAACGCGCCGATATTCGGCATCACCATATTGCTGAGGAAACGACCAAAGCTTTGCACCTTGATCTTGATATCGGATGACATAAAACACCCCTTCTTCTGTTTTGCGTATCGCGCAGGCTTAAAGCCCGAGGTTTGTTGTTAATGTGGCGGCAGAGGTAGCCGGGCCCTGATTGATAGTGCGAAATCTGGCACTGAATCGTTTAGCTGTCCAGCCAGCGCCCTTTTGTGTGACACGGATCACATGAATATAGGGGGCAAAGCGCTTTTTGTAGTGATGCTGATCACATAATTCCTGTGTAAAAAAACAACACAGCGCCTTTTTAGCCGCTGATCTGCCTTTTTGTGTGATATTTGTCACAATTTTGTTTCGTGGTTTTGTTGTTTGTTTGTGATTTTGATCACAAAGAATTTCACGGTGGATTTTTGCCGCTGTGATCTCGGCCCGGTTTTGCTTCCACGTCGGGATGGCTCTGTAACTAAGCAACCTTAACTGCCGAATAACTTTTTTACGCCGGATGGCAAAAATGAAAGGCGTGAATTATGCTCAAAATAGCGGCCCGGATGTCAGTGGGTCGTGAATAAAATTCATATAAATTATTAGCGTAAAGCCGAGGGAATTATGTTTCTCAATTATTTTGCGCTGGGCGTTCTGATCTTCGTTTTTCTGGTCATTTTTTATGGGATTATCATTATTCACGATATTCCTTATTTGATCGCCAAAAAACGCAACCACCCTCATTCCGATGCTATTCATGTCGCCGGATGGGTCAGTCTTTTTACTCTCCACGTCATCTGGCCGTTTTTATGGATTTGGGCCACGTTGTACCAGCCTGAGCGCGGCTGGGGCATGCAGCATAAGGCGAATACGGCCCCTGACGAACCTGAAAAAGAGACCGATATACAACAGCTTCGCCAACGACTGAGCGACCTTGAACACCAGGTGGCGGCCATTCAGCGGCCGCAGTCCACCTCTGCGGCGGAGAAATAATCTATGGATCTGTTGATAATTTTGACCTATGTGGCCATCGCCTGGTCGATATTTAAAATCTTCAAAATACCCGTAAATAAATGGACGGTACCTACCGCGGCGCTGGGGGGCGTATTTATTGTTAGCGCGCTTATTTTATTAATGAACTATAACCACCCTTACACCTTTCTGGCGCAAAAGGCGGTGATATCTATTCCTATTACGCCGCAGGTTACCGGAGTGGTTAACAGCGTCACCGACAAAGCGAATCAGCGCGTCAAAAAGGGTGAGGTGCTTTTTACCATTGACCCGGCACGCTATCAGGCGCGGGTCGACCGTCTGCAGGCCGACCTGGTGACGGCGCTGCACAGTATTAACACCCTCAAGGCGCAGCTCTCTGAAGCCCAGGCCAACACCACCCGCGTGTCGGCGGAGCGCGATCGCTTATACAAGGACTATCAGCGCTACCTGAAAGGGAGCCAGGCGCGGGTGAACCCGTTCTCGGAAAGTGACATCGATAACGCCAGGCAGAATTACCTTGCCCAGGACGCGCTGGTCAAGGCGTCGGTGGCGGAGCAGGCGCAGATCCAGAGCCAGCTGGACAGCATGATCAACGGCGAGCAGTCGCAAGTGGCCAGCCTGCGCGCCCAGCTGGCGGAGGCGAAATATAATCTCGACCAGACCACCGTGCGGGCGCCAAGCGATGGGTATATCACCCAGGTGCTGATCCGTCCGGGGACCTATGCCGCCTCGCTGCCGCTGCGTCCGGTGATGGTGTTTATCCCGGAGCAAAAACGGCTGATCGTCGCCCAGTTTCGGCAAAACTCCCTGTTAAGGCTGGAGAAAGGAGACGATGCGGAAGCGGTGTTTAACGCTCTGCCCGGGCAGGTGTTCCACGGCAAACTGGTGAGTATTTTACCGGTGGTGCCGGGAGGAAGTTATCAGGCGCAAGGGGCGTTACAGTCGCTGACCGTGACGCCGGGCAGCGATGGCGTGCTGGCGACCATCGAGCTCGACCCCAATGCCGAAATTGATGCGCTGCCCGATGGCATCTACGCGCAGGTGGCGGTCTACTCCGACCATTTCGCCCACGTCTCGGTGATGCGTAAAGTGCTGCTGCGGATGACCAGCTGGATGCACTACCTCTATCTCGATCATTAATGCGATCGGCGGCAGGTTGAGCGGGACGCTCACCTGCCTTTTGTCCTGCCCTGAGCCATACTCATATCTTTGTTGGCGATAATTTGTTGGCGATAAGGAGCAGGCTATGAAACTGATCGGCAGCTACACCAGTCCCTTTGTGCGCAAAATCTCCGTGATCCTGCTGGAAAAGCGCATCCCTTTTGAGTTTGTCAACGAATCCCCCTACAGCGAAAGCAACGGTGTGGCGCGCTATAACCCGCTGGGCAAGGTACCGGCGCTGGTGACAGACGACGGTGAGTGCTGGTTTGACTCCCCGGTCATCGCCCAGTATCTGGAGCTACTGGGCGTGGCGCCGCCGATGATCCCCTCCGACCCCAGAGCCGCTCTCAGGATGCGCCAGCTTGAAGCACTGGCGGATGGGGTGATGGAGGCCGCCCAGGCGCTGGTGCGTGAAAAGGCTCGCCCGGGCGCGCAACAGTCAGAGCAAGAGCTGCTCCGCCAGCGGGAGAAAGTGGCTCGCGGCCTCGACCGGCTGGAAGCCTGCGCGGCAGACGGAACGCTGCGCGGCGACGAGGTTAATCTGGCGACCATTTCAACGGCCTGCGCCATTGCTTATCTGAACTTTCGCCGGGTCGCGCCCGGCTGGTGCGCCACCCGGCCGCAACTGGTGAAGCTGGTGGATGCGTTGTTCCAGCGCGCCAGCTTTGCGCGTACCGAACCGCCGCGGACTTGACCCAGGCAGGTAACAGTTTGCGCAAGGAGGCGTTACAATCGCCGCTGATTGTTGACTCCCTCTCCCGTCGGGAGGGGGGAAAATAACTTACCGCCAGGCCCATTCATGACTACCGATATTCGTGCGCTTTATACCCGGCTTCCGGCCATTGACCGCTTACTACGCGACCCCGCTTTTTCTCCCCTGCTGGCACAGCACGGCCATTCGCAGGTGGTGGCGCAGCTGCGCCAGATGCTGGATGAGGCGCGGGAACAGATTAGCCAACGGCAGACGCTCCCTGACTGGAGCCATGACTGGCTGCACGCCTGTGAGCAGCGGCTCACCGCCGGCCAGCGGAGCGCCCTGCGTCCGGTGTTTAATCTCACCGGTACGGTATTGCATACCAATCTGGGGCGTGCCATCCAGGCGGAGTCGGCCGTGGAGGCGGTTGCCAGCGCGATGCGCGCGCCGGTGACGCTCGAATATGATCTCGACGACGCCGGGCGCGGCCATCGCGATCGCGCCATTGCCGATCTGCTGTGCCAGATCACCGGCGCGGAAGATGCCTGTATCGTGAACAACAACGCGGCGGCCGTTCTGCTGATGCTGGCGGCCACCGCCAGCGGCCGCGAAGTGGTGGTTTCCCGCGGCGAACTGGTGGAAATCGGCGGCGCATTTCGCATTCCTGATGTGATGCGTCAGGCGGGTTGTCAGCTGTACGAAGTGGGTACCACCAACCGCACCCATGCCAAAGACTATCGTCAGGCGGTGAATGAAAATACCGCGCTGCTGATGAAGGTTCACACCAGCAACTACAGCATTGAAGGCTTTACTAAAGCCGTCGACGAAGCGGAGCTGGCGGCCATTGGCCGCGAACTGGACATCCCGGTGGTGGCCGACCTGGGCAGCGGGTCGCTGGTGGATCTCAGCCAGTATGGCCTGCCGAAGGAGCCGATGCCGCAGGAGATGATCGCCGCCGGGGTGAGCCTGGTCAGTTTCTCTGGCGACAAGCTGCTCGGCGGCCCGCAGGCCGGAATTATCGTCGGCAAACGCGCGCTGATTGCCCGGCTGCAAAGCCATCCGCTGAAGCGGGCCCTGCGCGCGGATAAAATGACCCTCGCGGCGCTGGAAGCCACGCTGCGCCTCTATCAGCACCCGGAGGTGCTGACGGAGAGATTACCGACGCTGCGCTTGCTCACCCGTCCGGCGGAAGAGATCCGCCGGCTGGCTGAACGCCTGCTGCCTGACCTGGCGGCACACTATGCTGACTTTGCCGTCAGCGTGGCAGCCTGCCAGTCGCAGATTGGCAGCGGTTCGTTACCCGTTGACCGCCTGCCCAGCGCGGCGTTGACCTTTACCCCGCATGACGGCCGCGGCAGCCGGCTGGAGGCGCTGGCTGCCCGCTGGCGCGCGCTGCCGTGTCCGGTGATTGGCCGCATTGATGATGGTCGGCTCTGGCTGGACCTGCGCTGTCTGGAAGATGAAACCCGGTTTATGGAGATGTTGTTACGATGATTATTGCCACCGCTGGACATGTTGACCACGGCAAAACGACGCTGCTGCAGGCGATAACCGGCGTAAATGCCGATCGTCTGCCGGAAGAGAAAGCGCGGGGAATGACGATCGATCTCGGCTATGCCTACTGGCCGCAGCCGGACGGGCGGGTGCTGGGATTTATTGACGTTCCCGGGCACGAAAAGTTTTTGTCCAACATGCTGGCGGGGGTGGGGGGTATTGACCATGCGCTGCTGGTGGTGGCCTGCGATGACGGGGTGATGGCGCAAACCCGCGAACACCTGGCGATCCTGCTGTTGACCGGAAAGCCGACGCTGACCGTGGCGCTCACCAAAACGGACCGTGTGACGGCCGCCAGGGTGGAGGAGGTGCAGGCGGAGGTCGAGCAGACCCTGCGCGAGCTGGGCTTTGACGCCGTCGCTTTCTTTCCCACCGCGGCGGCGGAAAACATCGGTATTGCCGAACTGCGCAGCCATCTGCTGCAGCTTGCGGAGCGCCCCCACCCGCAGCAGCAGCGGTTTCGCCTGGCGCTGGACCGTGCTTTTACCGTCAAAGGCGCGGGGCTGGTGGTCACCGGGACGGCGCTCTCCGGCGAAGTCCGGGTCGGGGATACTCTGTGGCTCACCGGCGTCAACACGCCGATGCGCGTCCGCGGCCTGCATGCCCAGAATCAAGCGGTTGAGCAGGCGCACGCCGGGCAGCGCATCGCGCTGAATATTGTCGGCGATGCACAGAAAGAGGCAGTGCACCGCGGCGACTGGCTGTTGTCCTCACCGCCGCCGGAGCCTGCGGAACGGGTGATTGTCGAGCTGCAGTGCCATACGCCGCTCAGCCAGTGGCAACCGCTGCATATTCACCATGCTGCCAGCCACATTACCGGCCGGGTGTCGCTCCTCGAGGACAACCTGGCGGAGCTGGTGCTGGATACCCCGCTGTGGCTGGCGGATAACGACCGGCTGGTGCTCCGCGATATCTCTGCGCGTATGACGCTGGCCGGCGCACGGGTGGTGACGCTGGATCCCCCGCGCCGCGGCAAACGTAAACCGGAATATCTGCAGTGGCTGCACGCCCTGGCGGCAGTTGGCGCTGACGATGCGCAGGCGCTTGAGCTGCATCTGCAGCGGGATGCCGTCCGGCTTGAGCACTTCGCCTGGGCACGGCAGCTCAGCGAAGCCGGAATGGCGGCCCTGATCCAGCGACCGGACTATCTGCAGGCCGGACAGCGCCTGCTCAGTGCCCCGCTTGCCGCCCGCTGGCAGCGAAAATTGCTGGATGCTCTGGCGCGTTACCATGAGCAGCATCGCGATGAGCCCGGGCCGGGCCGGGAGCGCCTGCGCCGCATCGCGCTGCCGATGGAAGATGAAGCGCTGGTGCTGCTGCTGATTGAGCAGATGCGTGAGAGCGGCATAGTCCACAGCCATCACGGCTGGCTGCATTTGCCGGAGCATAAAGCCGGGTTTACCGACGAGCAGCAGGCGGTCTGGCAGAAGGTGGAAACCCTGTTCGGCGATGACCCCTGGTGGGTGCGCGATCTCGCGCGCGAAGTCCATGTTGAAGAGTCCCTGATGCGCGCGGTGCTGCGCCAGGCGGCGCAGCAGGGGATGATTACTGCGATCGTCAAGGATCGTTACTACCGCAACGATCGCATTGTGCAGTTCGCCCAACGGGTGCGAGAGCTGGATCAGCTGCGCGGATCAACCTGCGCCGCGGATTTCCGCGACACCTTAAACGTCGGGCGTAAGCTGGCGATTCAGATCCTGGAGTATTTCGATCGGATTGGCTTCACCCGCCGTCGCGGTAACGATCATATCCTGCGCGATAAGGCGTTGTTTCTGTAATCATTCACGCCAGCTCCCCGGCGGACTTCGTGCAGGGGAGCTGGCGAAAAGAACTTGTTAAAACCGCTGCGTGAGACCGCCGAAGCAATTTCGCGTGAGCTGGGTTTCACGGTGCGTGAAGCGTCAGGCAAATGACCACATCCTGCAGGCCATCTGACAAAAAACAGCGCTGATTCCATTCAGGATCAAAGCGCGGGCAGGGACTATTCTGGCACCCTGCGGTTTTATCCCCAGGGAGCAGAGGATGAACCAGTTTCTTATTGCCAATGCCCAGCGGTGTATTGGCTGTCGTACCTGTGAAGTGGCTTGTGCGGTGGCGCACCAGCAGGCGCAGGATGTCGCCGCCCTGTCGACGAACCATTTCGCGCCGCGTATCCGGGTGGTGAAAAGCGGTGACATATCGACGGCGACGGCGTGCCGGCAATGCGAGGATGCGCCCTGCGCCAGCGTTTGCCCGCAAGGGGCGATTCAGCGCGACAATGACGTCTGGTGGGTCGACCAGCGGCGCTGCATCGGCTGCAAAAGTTGCATGGTGGCCTGCCCGTACGGCGCGATGACCGTTACGGTAGTGAAGGAGCAGGCGCAGGCGCTGAAATGCGATTTATGCCATCACCGCGCTGAAGGACCAGCCTGCGTGGCCGCCTGCCCGACGCAGGCGCTGCGGGTGATGGTTCCCGCGGAGCTGGAGGCGCTATGTGCGCAAAAACGCCAGCGGCTGGCGCTGGCGTGAGTGGGGGCGCTGACGGGCGTTAACCGCCCGTGGCGTCAGAGGCTATGCTTCCTGTTCGCGCCAGGCGAATTCAATCTCTTCGGCGAGAATTTTCACCCCGGCCTCAATTTTTTGCGGGTCTGGCACATAGTTCATGCGCATACACTGGTGAGTGTGCGGCCACGGCTTATCCAGACCCGGGAAGAAGTAATCCCCCGGCACCATCAGCACGCCGCGCTTTTTCAGCCGCTGATACAGCAGCTCGGTGGAGACCGGCAGGTCCTTAAACCATAGCCAGAGGAAAATGGCTCCCTCCGGTTTGTGGATCAGGCAGCGCTCCTCCGGTAAATAACGGCGAATAATGGCGATGGTTTCCTGCACCCGCTGGTAATAGAAGGGCTTGATCACCGTCTCTGACAGGCGCAGCAGATCCTGTCGTTTAATCATTTCGCACATCATTGCCGGCCCAATGCCGCCAGGGGCGAGGCTGATAATGCCGTTCATGTTGCTGATGGCGGTGATGATTTTCTCGTTGGCGATGATAATCCCGCAGCGGCTGCCCGGCAGGCCCAGTTTGGACAGGCTCATACACAGCACGATGTTTGGATTCCACAGCGGTCGGGCATCGCTAAAGATAATGCCCGGGAACGGCACGCCGTAGGCATTATCAATCACCAGCGGGACCCCGTGCTGATTCGCCAGCGCATCCAGTTTGATCAGCTCTTCATCAGTGATGACGTTGCCGGTCGGGTTGGTGGGGCGCGAGACGCAGATCATCCCGGTCTCTTCCGTCACCTGCAGATGTTCAAAATCAACGTGGTATTTGAACTGGCCTTCCGGCAGCAGTTCGATGTTCGGCCGGGTGGCAACGAACAGATCCTCTTCCAGACCGGCATCGGCGTAACCAATATATTCCGGCGTCAGTGGGAACAGTACCTTACGCGTGGTGCCATCTGCCCGACGGCCTGCAAACAGATTAAATAAGTAGAAAAATGCGCTCTGACTGCCGTTTGTTAGCGCAATATTCTGTGGTTCGATCTCCCAGCCCAGCTCGTCGCGCAGCATGTTCGCCAGCAGGCTCAGCAGCTCGCTTTTGCCCTGCGGACCATCATAATTACAAAGCGCATCAAGGGCTTTGCCATTATCCAGCATGTCGGACAGCAGCTGCTGGAAGTAGTCATTCATTTCCGGGATCTGAGCGGGGTTGCCGCCGCCCAGCATAATAGCGCCCGGCGTGCGCAGACCGTCATTAAGGTCTTCCATCAAGCGGGTGATGCCTGAATGACGGGTGAATTTGTCGCCGAAAAGGGAAAATGTCATCGCGAATAGTCTATCGGTGGTTCTGGAAAGTGGCTAACCATAACGCCAGCGCTAGCGTGGTGCAAATCGGCGGGAGGAGACGGCTTTTTATCTTTATCCTGTAAATTGCTATTTTGTTAGCGTTTTGTTCTGAATGGCTCCCCGCCAGGGCGGAGAGCCACCTGTGGATTACTGCTGTTGTCCGGCCCAGATGACCATCACTTTGTCTTCACCGCTCTCACGCACGAACCCGTAACCACGCGGCATCGACAGCGTTGTCTGTTTGCCCATGCCGATTGCCGGATGGCGAGCGCGGAACTGACCGATCTTCTGCCAGTGAGTGACGCTGCGGGCCGCCTTGCCGTTAACATCCTGCCAGTTCATCTGCGAACGGGTGCCCTGTAGCGGGTCCGAGCCGGTGGGGCCGAACGGACGTGATGATTCGTCACCATAGAAAATCTGCACGGCGCCAGGGGCCAGCAGCAACAGCTCCGCCGCAGTGGTGCCGCCTTCGCGGAACAGGCGCGTATCGTGCGAGGAGAGGTAACTCAGGACGTTAAAGCTCTGCAGCTTGTCCGCCATTTGCTGCCAGGTGAGGTCAATATTAGCCATACAGGTCGCCGCTTTCGCCGCCTGATCCTGATAGTCGAAATTGATCATCGCATCAAAACCGTGGCGATAATAATCGCTCTGCATCACCCCATGTCCCCAGGCTTCGCCGGTCATCCAGAACGGCGAAGCATCCAGCGCTTTATCCGGATTGGCTTTCTTCCACTCCGCCAGCGCGGCGGTGGCCTGGGTTTTTAACTGCTGCCAGGCGTCCATCTCCACATGTTTAGCGGTATCGACACGGAAGCCGTCGATGCCGTAGTCGCGCACCCACTGGCTCAGCCAGTGGGTCAGGTAGTCGCGCGGCGTATAGCCCGGGATCGCTTTCGCTGCGGTGTCTGGTTTATGGCTATAGAAGTTCGGCAGGCCTGAGGCTTCCTTCGATTCGGTTTTCAGGTCCGGCAGGAAGGCCAGCGACATGGTGAGATCGTCATAGCCTGGGTTGTCATAATCGCCGATATCGGTGCGGATCCACTTCTTGCCCCACCATTTCTCCCAGCCGGCTTTGTCGCTGAAGTTGATATAGTCGTTAAAGCTATGCCAGGTCTGGCCCGCGCCCGGTTTCCAGTCCGTCCAGCGCTCGCCGAGGGTTTTTTTCAGCTCATCGCCTTGCAGATACAGGGCGCCGAACTGGAACTCCTGCATGTCGGCCAGGGTAGCGTAACCGGTATGGTTCATCACCACGTCAAACAGGATGCGTATGCCGCGCTTATGCGCTTCATCCACCAGCCGGCGGAGATCCGCTTCGGTCCCCATGTTGGCGTCCAGTTTCGACCAGTCCTGGGTGTAATAGCCGTGGTAGGCGTAGTGAGGAAAATCGCCCTTCGTGCCGCCGCCGACCCAGCCGTGGATCTGCTCAAGCGGGGAGCTGATCCACAGGGCGTTAACCCCCATCTGCTGCAGATAATCCAGCTTGCTGGTTAATCCCTGCAGGTCGCCGCCGTGGAAGGTGCCGATCTCCTGCATGCCGTCTTTATGACGGCCATAGCTGTTGTCGTTGGCCGGGTTGCCGTTTACAAAGCGATCGGTCAGGACGAAGTAGACAGTGGCATTGTGCCAGTCAAACGGCGCCGGGGCGGCGGTCTCGGCGCGCTCGAGCAGCAGCAGGCCATTGCTGCCGAAGGCGGGCTGCAGGGTGATTTTGCCGCCGCTGACGGTTGCGACATTGCCGCTGTAGAAATCGCGGACCTTGCTGCCCTCGGCGAAGGTTTTGCTGACGTCGATGGTCAGCGGTTTTCCATCCCACTTCGGACACTGACGGATCTGCGGCGCCGCGGCGCTGGCCTCTTTTTCCTCCAGCGAAATCATCATTGTCGGTGTGCCGGAGCGGGTATCCACCTCCAGGGTATATAACCCCTGGCGGAAGATGCGCCATTGCGGCGGGGTGCCACGGCAGGGCTCCATGGACAGCATCTGGTTGAGCTTAATGCCGCCGGAAGGCTGCCAGCACTGCTGGTCAAAATTTAGCTGCAGAGGACGTGTACCCTTCTCAACCACTTTCTGGCTGATGAATCGGCCCGTCCCCTCTTCGGTAAAGGCAGGGAAGTCGGTGGTAGTCCAGGCGGCAAAGGCCATCCCAGGCACGAATAACGTGGCAAGCGCAGCGAGTTTCATTGCGGGATCCTTGAGCGGTTTTTATCTAGTGTGCCTTGTTGCCGCACGGGTGAACTCCTCCTGGCCGGCGTTTTACCAGGAGGATGAAAAGGGGTGAGTGACACCGCTCAAAAAATAGGCTAAAAATGAGACGAAGCTAGCATTTTCGCACTGGCGATGCGGCGCAGAAACCGATTTCAGATGACACCAATTCGGAATTGGACTATTTCTGTTGATGCTCTCATTGCGTATTTTTGATACTATTAGCGATTCAGCTATCGTTTTTTTGTGAAAAACAAGGTGTTGGAATGCATATATCCGACCAGGAGACCTGATGATATCGAATCCCATACGACGATATGGGGCCGCCATACTTATGTTACTAACCTGTGTATTTTCAGGTAGTGTGTTGGCAACAACGCACACAGCAACAAAGAGTCATAAAGCCCCAACGGTTAAGAAGATCAGTAGTACTAAGGTAAGCAGTAAACAAGAGTATTCTCGCAATAGTGTAAAGAGCAGTTCACTTCCTGACTTGCGAAAATACCCTTCCGGAACACCAAGGAAAAAAGCGTTTCTCCGGACGGTCATGCCTTATATTACCAAGCAGAATCAGGCGATTACTGCGGATCGTAACTGGCTTGTTTCCAAGCAGTACGATGCTCGCTGGTCGCCGACTGAGAAGGCGCGCCTGAAAGATATCGCTGCCCGTTATAAGGTGAAGTGGTCAGGCAATACGCGTCATGTGCCCTGGAACGCGCTGCTTGAGCGTGTCGACATTATTCCGAACAGCATGGTAGCAACCATGGCGGCGGCGGAAAGTGGCTGGGGTACCTCCAAGCTGGCGCGTGAGAACAACAACCTGTTTGGCATGAAGTGCGGCGCCGGTCGCTGCCGCGGGGCGATGAAAGGCTACTCGCAGTTCGAATCAGTGGAGCAGTCGGTGCAGGCTTATGTCACCAACCTGAACACCCACCCGGCTTATTCTTCATTCCGCAAATCGCGCCTGCAGCTGCGCAAGGCGGATCAGGAAGTGACGGCCAGTACGATGATTCATAAGCTGAAGGGTTATTCGACCAAAGGGTCGAGCTACAACAACTATCTCTTCGCGATGTATCAGGACAATCAGCGGCTCATCGCCGCCCATCTGTAATCCGGATGCCCGGCCTTGTCGCCGGGCATTTTTTTGCCCTACAGCATCACCTCGCTGTGCCGGTCACGGTACTCCTTCGGCGTCACGTCGTACTCCTTCTTAAACACCGAATAAAAATATTGCAGCGATGGGTAGCCGCACATCTGTGAAATCTCATTGATCGACAGGCTGGTGGACACCAGCAGGCTGCGCGCCTTTTCCAGTTTCTCGCTGTGGATCACCGTGTGGATGGTCTCCCCGACTTCCTCTTTGAAGCGTTTCTCCAGATTGGAGCGAGAGATGCCCACGGCGTCGAGCACCTGTTCCACCTTGATGCCTTTGCAGGCATTGTTGCGAATGTAATGCATCGCCTGAATCACGGAGGGATCGTTCAATGACCGGTAGTCGGTGGAGCGTCGCTCAACGACACGCATCGGCGGGATCAGCTGGCGCTGCAGCGGGAGCACCTCGTTATTCAGCAGCCGGTGGAGTAATTTTGCCGCCTGATAACCCATCTGGCGGGTGCCCTGGGCGACGGAGGAGAGGGCGACGCGAGAGAGATAGCGGGTCAGCTCCTCGTTATCGATGCCAATAACGCAGAGTTTCTCTGGCACCGGGATATGCAGCAGCTCGCAGGCCTGCAGGACGTGGCGGGCGCGGGCGTCGGTGACGGCGATGATGCCGGTTTGCGGCGGCAGGGTTTGCAGCCAGTCGGCGAGCCGGTTTTGCGCGTGCTGCCAGTTTTCCGGCGCCGTCTCCAGCCCCTGGTAGACCACGCCGCGATACTTCTCCTTCGCGACCAGCTGGCAGAAGGCATACTCGCGCTCTACCGCCCAGCGTTTACCGCTGGAGGTGGGGAGTCCGTAAAACGCGAAGCGGTGCACCCCTTTTTCCTTCAAATGAAGAAAGGCGCTTTCCACCAGCGCGGCGTTGTCCGTGGCAATATAGTGGACCGGCGGGTACTGCTCTGGCTGATGATAAGAGCCGCCGACGCCGACGATGGGCACGTGGACATCGGCCAGCAGCTTTTCAATTTCGGGATCGTCATAGTCGGCGATAACGCCATCGCCCAACCACTCTTTGATGTTTTCGATTCGTGCCCGAAAATCCTCTTCAATAAAGATATCCCACTCCAGCTGGGAGGCTTGCAGATACTCGCCGACGCCCTCAACCACCTGGCGGTCATAAGCTTTGTTGGCATTGAATAACAGCGTAATACGGTGACGCTTTTCAAACATAGATAATGTTCCTGCTCTAACCCCGGTCATACCCCTTCATTCATGATGTTGCCGATGGCCTGGCTTCCTCACTCACCCGGGCCACGTACGCCGGTACGCAGCCCGGGGGCGCCGTCTGCAACCCGAATGCTGTTGGGTATACACTACCGGCTAATGCCCGAGATATTTCAAGCGCCTTGTGGCGAAGTTTGGCGGTAGCGCAAAGAATTCAGACATTCTCCAGAGAGTCTCTCCTCACGCGCGCCGCTTGGTGGCGGAGTCCATCCACACCGCCAGCAGCAAAATGGCGCCTTTAACGATATATTGCCAGAAGGTGGCGACGTCCATCATGCTCATGCCGTTATCCAGGGCTGACATAATAAACGCCCCCATTACCGCTCCGGCGACGCTGCCGATGCCGCCCGCCAGGCTGGTGCCGCCGATGACGCAGGCGGCGATGGCGTCCAGTTCGGCGATATTGCCCGCCGAGGGCGACCCGGCGCCGAGGCGCGAGCTGAGGATCAGCCCGGCAATGGCGACCATCAGGCCGTTAATGGCAAACACCGCCAGCTTGGTTCGCTCGACGTTGATCCCTGAGAGGCGGGCCGCCTCCAGGTTGCCGCCGATGGCATAGATGCGACGACCAAAGGCGGTGCGGGTGGCCATAAACAGACCTGCCAGCAGCAGGGCAGCGAGGATCAGCACCGGGGTGGGCACGCCGCGATAGTCATTGAGCAGCCAGATTGCGCCCAGCACAATCACCGCGGTAATGGCCTGACGGCCAACGGCGGCGGTGGAGGACGAGGTCGCCAGACCTAACGCCTGACGGCGCATCCGCCCGCGCCACTGCCAGACGATAAACGCCGCCATGCCGACAACGCCGATGCCAAACCCAATACCGTCTGGCAGATAGCTTTGGCCGATCTGCGCCATCGCCGGGCTGGTGGGCGAGACGGTGGTCCCGTTGGTGATGCCGATCAGAATGCCGCGAAACGCCAGCATCCCGGCGAGGGTGACGATAAACGAGGGAACCTTGCGATAGGCCACCCACCATCCGTTCCACGCCCCGAGCAGCAGGCCCATCACCAGGGTCACCAGGATGGTGAGCGGCAGCGGCCAGCCGAGCCAGACGTCAAAGATTGCCGCGGCGCCGCCCAGCAGCCCCATCATCGAGCCGACGGACAGGTCGATTTCTGCCGAAATAATCACAAACACCATGCCAACGGCGAGGATGCCGGTGATGGCCGTCTGGCGCAGCAGGTTGGAGATATTGCGTGCGCTCAGGTAGGCGCCATCGGTAACCCAGGTGAAAAACAGCATAATGACGACGATGGCGGCGATCATCACAAAGACCTGGAGATTCAGCCCCTTCAGCGCCGGCAAGGCGGCGGGGGCGGTTGGGGTGAGTTTGATTTCAGACGACGTGTTCTTCGACATGGCGTTCGCTCCTCAGCGCGGCTTCCATCACCTGCTCCTGGGTCAGATGTTGATTAACCAAATTGGCTTTTAGTCTGCCTTCGTGCATAACCAGCACCCGATCGCTGAGACCGAGCACCTCGGGCAGTTCTGATGAAATGACAATGACCGCGATGCCCTGCTGCACCAGCTGGTTAATCAGTTTATAAATTTCATACTTTGCCCCGATATCGATGCCACGGGTGGGTTCGTCGAGGATCAGAATGCGCGGATTGAGCAGCAGACAGCGCGCGAGTATCGCCTTTTGCTGGTTGCCGCCGCTCAGGCGGCCAATCGCCAGTTCCGGCGAAGAGGTTTTAATTTTCAAACGCTGAATGGACTGCTGAATGCAGTGCTGCTCGGCGGCGTCGTCCAGGCTGCTCATCGCGCCGGTGAACTGGTTGAGCGCCGCCAGGGTAATGTTTTTGCCCACCGCCATCACCGGCACGATACCGTCTTTTTTGCGGTCTTCCGGCACCATGGCGATGCCGTGGGCAATGGCCTGCTGGCAGTTAGAAATGCTCACCGGCTGGCCATCAATAAAGATCTCCCCTTGCCAGCGCCCCGGCCAGACGCCGAACAGGCACTGTACCGCCTCGGTACGTCCGGCGCCGACCAACCCGGCGATGCCGAGGATTTCCCCGCGACGCAGGGAAAACGAGACGTCATTGACGCGTTTAATATGGCGGTTTACCGGGTGCCAGGCGGTTAAATGTTCGACCCGCAGGATCTCCTCGCCGTGGGCGTGCGGCTCGCTGGGATAGAGCGCGGTGAGCTCGCGGCCGACCATCATGGTGATGATATCGTCTTCGCTCATGCCGCTGGCGTCGCGGGTGCCGATGTGCTGGCCATCGCGGATCACACAGATCGTGTCGGAGATCGCTTTGACCTCATTGAGCTTGTGAGAAATATAAATGCAGGCGATACCGTGGTTTTGCAGATCGCGAATGATCGTCAGCAGCGTCGCGGTCTCTTGTTCGGTTAAGGAAGCGGTCGGTTCGTCGAGGATCAGCAGACGAACCTGTTTATTCAGCGCCTTGGCGATCTCCACCAGCTGCTGCTGGCCAAGGCCGAGGTCGCCGACGCGGGTGTCGGGCGAAATGGGCAGATTGACCTGCGCCAACAGCTTCTGACAGCGCAGCGTCATGGTTTCATAATCCAGCAGACCGTGGCGGGAGATCTCGGCACCGAGGAAAATATTCTCCAGCACGGTGAGATGTTTCACCAGCGCCAGCTCCTGGTGAATAATGGCGATGCCTTTGCGTTCGGTATCGCGAATATGGTTTGCCTGCAGCGTTTCGCCGGCAAAAATAATCTCGCCCTCATAGCTTCCGTGCGGATAGATACCGCACAACACCTTCATCAGCGTCGATTTCCCCGACCCATTTTCACCGCATAACGAGACCACCTCACCCGCGTTAAGACGCAGGCTGACGTTATCCACGGCTTTAACGGCGCCGAAGGTTTTGGTGATGTTCTTCATTTCGAGTAGCCAGGCCATAAAGACTCCGCAAAAGTGATATCCGGCGGGATGAAAATGACGCCCCGGAGCGGGGCGTCAGCCATTACAATTCACTCTTTTTATGGAAACCGTCTTTAATCACCGTGGCGTCAATATTCTCTTTATTCACCTCAATGGGCGTTAACAGGCGCGAAGGGACATCTTTTAAGCCGTTATTCAGCGTGGTATCGGCCTTCGGCTGCTTATCGTTACCCAGCTCAACGGCGATTTCAGCGGCGTTGGTGGCCAGGGTGGTAATCGGTTTATAGACGGTCATCGTCTGAGTACCGGAAATAATGCGCTTCACACCCGCCAGGTCAGCATCCTGACCGGAGATCGCCACTTTACCGGCCAGCCCCTGGGCGGTTAAGGCCTGGATGGCGCCGCCGGCGGTGGCGTCATTGGAGGCGACCACGGCATCGATCTTGTTATTATTCGCCGTCAGCGCGTTTTCCATTATTTTCAGCGCGTTCTCCGGCAGCCAGCCGTCAACCCACTGATCGCCGACAATCTTAATTTTGCCTTCATCCACATACGGTTTGAGGACCTTCATCTGCCCGGCGCGGAACAGTTTGGCGTTATTATCCACCGGCGAGCCGCCCATCAGGAAATAATTACCCTGCGGCACTTTGTCGACCAGACTTTGCGCCTGCATTTCACCGACTTTTTCATTGTCGAAAGAAATATAGAAATCAATATCAGCATTATTAATCATACGGTCATAGGCCAGGACTTTAATACCTTCCTGCTTGGCTTCTTTAATCACGTTGCTGAGTACCTGACCGTTATAAGGAATAATGACTAACACATCGACGCCGCGGTTGATCATATTTTCAATTTGCGACATCTGCGTTTCTTCATTGCCGTTGGCGGACTGGACAAAAACTTTGGCGCCTAAGGATTCCGCTTTATTGACGAAAATATCACGGTCTTTCTGCCAGCGCTCCAGACGCAGATCGTCGATGGCCATGCCAATCTTCACTTCTTTCGCCATCCCCGCCATGCTGGCGAGCAGGAGGGAGCTGGCGCAAAGTGTAAGGCAAAGGTTCTTTATCTTCATAATAATGATACCTTTTTTGTAAGGGTAGGTAAGACGAACGGAAAATAATGTTTGATACATGAGGTTGCGGATACGTTACAGATTCTTAACGCGGAAAGCAGGGCTGGCAATTACCGGTTCTTATTTTGCCGTTATGAAATTTCGTTTAATGTGCAAATTATGACGGCGATCGTATTTTATTCATGCACACTCTTATTATTGCACTGGACTTGTCCGACAAGGCACGGAGAAGGCGGAAGTATATTATTTTTTGCGAGCTGGCGCACGTTTGTGGATTCTCTCAATGGCGGTGTGAAATAACGTAATTGAGGAGATGGAAAGTGAAATTCTATATTGGCTTAAACCCGTCATACTTCAAGTTGTAGGTGGGTTGGTGACATTCGTTGCTCCGACCTCTTGCTGGTACCAGCGCCTGGAGGTTCACGCTCTTGCCGCCTTCCTGCAACTCGAATTATTTAGGGTATCTGATTGGTTATTCGCCGCATCTCTGAATATGGAGTTCTCTATGCAGACCTATTTCGATCAACTCGATCGCGTTCGTTACGAAGGCCCGAAATCCACTAACTCGCTGGCTTTCCGTCACTACAACCCGGATGAACTGGTGCTGGGCAAACGGATGGAAGATCATCTGCGTTTTGCGGCCTGTTACTGGCATACCTTCTGCTGGAATGGCGCCGATATGTTTGGCGTGGGCTCCTTCGACCGTCCATGGCAGCAGCCTGGCGACGCCCTGGAAATGGCCAAACGTAAAGCCGATGTGGCGTTTGAATTCTTCCACAAACTCAATGTGCCTTACTACTGCTTCCACGATGTCGATGTCTCGCCGGAAGGCGCCTCGCTGCAGGAGTACAGCAATAACTTCGCCCGCATGGTCGAGGTGCTGGCAGAGAAACAGCAGCAGAGCGGCGTGAAGCTTCTGTGGGGGACCGCAAACTGCTTTACCAACCCGCGCTACGGTGCCGGCGCGGCCACCAACCCGGATCCGGAAGTGTTTAGCTGGGCGGCCACCCAGGTGGTCACCGCCATGAATGCCACTCATCAGCTGGGAGGCGAAAACTATGTACTGTGGGGCGGTCGCGAGGGCTATGAAACCCTGCTGAATACCGACCTGCGCCAGGAGCGTGAACAGATTGGCCGCTTCATGCAACTGGTGGTGGAGCATAAGCATAAAATTGGCTTTAAAGGCACGCTGCTGATTGAGCCCAAACCGCAGGAACCGACCAAGCATCAGTATGACTATGATGCCTCTACCGTTTACGGCTTCCTCAAACAGTTTGGTCTGGAAAAAGAGATTAAACTGAATATTGAAGCTAACCATGCCACGCTCGCCGGCCATTCGTTCCATCATGAAATCGCGACGGCCATCGCGCTGGGGCTGTTCGGCTCCGTCGACGCCAACCGCGGCGATCCGCAGCTGGGCTGGGATACCGACCAGTTCCCGAACAGCGTCGAAGAGAATGCGCTGGTGATGTATGAAATTCTTAAAGCGGGCGGCTTCACCACCGGCGGCCTCAACTTTGATGCGAAAGTGCGCCGGCAGAGTACCGACAAATACGACCTGTTCTATGGTCATATTGGCGCGATGGATACCATGGCGCTGTCGCTGAAAGTTGCGGCGCGGATGATTGAGGACGGTGAGCTGGATAAACGTGTGGCCAGACGCTACGCCGGCTGGAACGGTGAGCTGGGGCAGCAGATCCTTAACGGGCAGATGACCCTCAGCGACATTGCCCAGTATGCCACTCAGCATCAGCTGGCGCCGCAGCATCGCAGCGGCCAGCAGGAACAACTGGAAAACCTGGTCAACCATTATCTGTTTGATAAGTAATCATGCGGCGGCGCCCGGCGTGACCGGCGTCGCAACCAGGATGCTCTGTTCGCGCCACGCTTAGCCGTGGCGCGCGTTTAAGGAGAGGTAGTATGTATATCGGCATCGATCTGGGAACATCGGGCGTCAAAGCCATTCTGCTGAATGAGCAGGGTGAGGTAGTGGCATCGCATACCGAAAAACTCACCGTCTCGCGTCCGCATCCGCTGTGGTCGGAACAAGATCCCGAACAGTGGTGGCTGGCGACAGACACGGCGATGAAAGCCCTGGGCGCGCAGCATAGCCTGCGCGACGTGAAGGCGCTGGGCATCGCTGGTCAGATGCACGGCGCCACGTTGCTGGATAAATCGTTACAGGTGCTGCGTCCGGCCATTTTATGGAATGACGGCCGCTGCGCCGAAGAGTGCCAGCTGCTGGAGGAAAAAGTCAGCGCTTCCCGGCAGATCACCGGCAACCTGATGATGCCGGGCTTTACGGCGCCGAAGTTACTCTGGGTGCAGCGCCACGAGGCGGCGGTGTTCAACCAGGTCGATAAAGTGCTGCTGCCGAAGGACTATCTGCGCCTGCGCATGACCGGCGAGCTTGCCAGCGACATGTCTGACGCCGCCGGTACGATGTGGCTGGACGTCGCCCGGCGTGACTGGAGCGATGAGATGCTCGCCGCCTGCGATCTCAGTCGGGATGCGATGCCGGCGCTGTTTGAAGGCAGCGACGTCACCGGGCAACTGCGACCTGAGGTGGCGCAGGCGTGGAATATGCCGCAGGCGCTGGTGGTGGGCGGCGGCGGCGACAACGCCGCAGGCGCGGTCGGGGTCGGAATGGCCGACGCCGGGCAGGCAATGCTGTCGCTGGGCACCTCAGGCGTCTACTTCGCCGTCAGCGAAGGGTTCCTCAGCAAACCCGAAAGCGCGGTGCACAGCTTCTGCCATGCGCTGCCGGGCCGTTGGCATCTGATGTCGGTGATGCTCAGCGCGGCCTCCTGCCTGGACTGGGCGGCGAAATTAACCGGCCTGGCCAGCGTGCCGGCGCTGATCGCGGCGGCGCAGACGGCGGATGAAAGCGCCGGTCCGGTGTGGTTCCTGCCCTATCTGTCGGGCGAACGCACGCCGCACAACAACCCGCAGGCCAAGGGCGTCTTTTTTGGCCTGACGCATCAGCATGGGCCGGCAGAGCTGGCGCGGGCGGTGCTGGAGGGAGTGGGCTATGCGCTGGCGGATGGCATGGACGTGGTACACGCCTGCGGCATCAAGCCGCAGAGCATCACGCTTATCGGCGGCGGGGCGCGCAGCGCTTACTGGCGGCAAATGCTGGCGGATATTAGCGGCCTGCAGCTCGATTACCGTACCGGGGGCGATGTCGGCCCGGCGCTGGGGGCGGCCCGGCTGGCGCAGCTGGCGGTGCACGACGAGGCAGACCGCGCCGGGCTGCTGAAGCCGCTGCCGCTTGAACAAGCCCATCGCCCGGACGATCGCCGTGTGGCCCACTATGCGCCACAGCGGGAAACCTTCCGCCAGATTTATCAGCAGCTGAAATCGCTGATGTCTTAGCCTCAGTCCGTCCGGCAGCGCCGGACGGATTCCCTCCCTGAATGTCCCGGCTACATCCATCCAAAAAAGCGTATTTGTTTATTCCGAAATCTCTGCTTTCCGGTGCGTAACCTGCGGCATCGCCGGGAGAGTCGGTCATAATCAGCCCCTGTCGACCAGGGAGGTGAGATGAACACAAAACGCAACATTGCCAGGGTGATGATGGCAGCAGGATCGCTGGTTTATCTGCTCGGTATCTGGCGAACCTGCCCGTTGTTTAGCGGTAAAGGTTATTTTCTCGGCGTACTGGTGATGGGGATGTTTGCCGTCCTCGCCCATCAGCGCGCCAGCCAGTGGCAGGAACAGGACGACGGTTTTATTGCCTTATGTCGGCTGGTGCTGCTGCTATCGGTCGGCCTGCTGCTGGTTGGCGCCTGGTATGTGCCGGCAGACTGGCATGAAAAAGCCGTCTATATCGCGGCGTGGTTTGTCTGCTTATATGGCGCATCGGCAACCCCCGAACGGACCCGCGTCGCCCGGGCGATGCAAAAAACGGAATAAGCGCCGCCCCGAGGCGCGTAAAAGGTAAAAAGTGATGGAAAACAAGCACGCGACGTATTCTCCGGCGTTTCATTTGATCTCCTGGATTGCCCTGATCGGCGGCATCGTCACCTATCTGGTGGGGCTGTGGAATGCCGATATGCAGTTGAATGAGAAAGGCTATTATTTTGCTGTCCTGGTACTGGGGCTGTTTGCCGCGGCATCTTATCAAAAGACGGTGCGCGATAAGTATGAAGCCATTCCGACCACCGCGCTGTACTACACCACCTGTCTGGTGGTCTTCGTTATCGCTGTTGGCTTGCTGGTTATCGGACTGTGGAATGCCACTCTGCTGCTCAGCGAGAAAGGGTTCTATGGGCTGGCGTACTTTTTGAGCCTGTTTGGCGCTGTTGCGGTGCAGAAAAACGTGCGTGATGCCTGGGACCCGACGCGCTTACGGGAACCTCTCAGCGTGACGGAAGAGGGGCCTGAGTCGTAAGTCGGGCCCCTCCGGGTGGCGGACCGTTAGCTGACCAGCCGGCGGCTATCAATCCGCTGCACCAGGCCTGACAGCAGCAGGCTGCCGAGCAGGGCGGCGCTAAATATCCACACAATGTCCAGCAGCGGCCAGCGGGACAGCTCCAGATGGCTGGCGCGCAGCGCATGCACTATCAGGGCATGGAAACCGTAGATCCCCAGTGAATGTCGCGCAATGCAGGCGATACCGGGCAGGGGACGCGCGTTAAGCCAGTTTTTGGCCAGCGTCAGCAGGGCGACCGCGCAAACGAACACCGCCGGCCCGCAGTAGAGATACCAGGTGTCGCCAAAGTCTCCGCGCCAGCGCAGCTCATGCAGCGTGCCGCGGGAGATAACCCACACGGCGGCGATGAACAGCGCGGCGCAGAACGGGGTCAGCCATTTTTTATTGGTGTCCAGGGTGCCAATGGCTCTGCCCAGCACGCCGTAGAGCACGTAGTAGAAGGTATCACCGTTGATATAGAGGTTGACTGGCAGCCACTCAATCCCGGCGGCTTTGACGCTGACCATATTGGGGTTGGCCAGAATACCGAGGATCGCCATCAGCACCAGCAGCATTTTGCCACTGACGGACTTAACCTGAATCAGCGGTGAGAGCAGGTAGATGACGGCGATAGCAAAGAAAAACCACAGGTGGTAGAAGACGGGCTTCTGCAGCAAATTCTTTAACGATAGCTCGACGTTGATATGGGTAAACAGCGCGATATACAGCAGAGACAGCGCGCTATAGAACGCAATGCACAAACCAATTCGCCAGAAATGGCGCGGCTGGGCGCTGCGCTCGCCAAAAAACAGGTATCCCGAGATCATAAAAAACAGCGGCACGCTGACGCGGGAGGCGGAATTGAGCAGATTGGCGATGTCCCATTCCATAAGGGTGATGGCATGCGGATGAGTGATATACCAACTGGTACTGTGGATCATCACCACCATCATGCAGGCGATACCGCGCAGGTTGGTGATCCAGTGTATCTTTTCTTGCATCAGTCCCTCAAAGTCTGCTGGCGAAATAAGGTCTGACCCGCCTTATGTCCCGGTGTCGCAATAGATTAGTCTGAGTTTTCGGTCACAGACTTGTCGCGGTTTTATGATATTCGCAAAATACCTGTAATACTGAATCTTTACGATAACAACTTGCTAACAAGGCGGTGGAGGAGTACGTGGTGAAAGGTGTTGTTTCCATTATGCTGGTGCTGCTCCTCGCGGGCTGCAGCGAGACCATTTCTCCCCCGGCGCAAAAAGCGCAGCGCGCACGCATTACTCCGCAAACGACGCTCAATATGGCCCAGCTTTGCAAGGATCAGGCCGCTATTCGCTACAACACGCAAACGCAGCTCGTTGACGTGAACCATTTTGAACAATTCCAGGCGAGCTATGAGCTTTCGGGGCGGACCGGCAAGAATGAGCGTTTCATCTGTTCCTTTGACCCGGACGGCCAGTTTATGCATCTTTCGATGCGCTGAATCGACCCCGGCTGGCGTAAATTTCGTCCGTTTTCCTGAAACAACGCCGTTTCGTACTGTATATCTCGCAGCCAGCGGGTATACTGACTCCTTCCTTTAAATCCACACGTATCCAGCACGAAATCATATGCAAAAGTTTGATACCAGGACCTTCCAGGGCCTGATCCTGACCTTACAGGATTACTGGGCTCGTCAGGGCTGCACCATTGTTCAACCACTGGACATGGAAGTCGGCGCCGGCACCTCTCACCCGATGACCTGCCTGCGCGCGTTAGGGCCGGAGCCAATGGCGACCGCCTACGTGCAGCCTTCCCGTCGTCCAACCGATGGCCGCTATGGCGAAAACCCGAACCGTTTACAGCACTACTATCAGTTCCAGGTGGTGATTAAGCCCTCGCCGGACAACATTCAGGAGCTGTACCTCGGATCGCTGAAAGAGCTGGGTATGGACCCGACCATTCACGATATTCGTTTTGTCGAAGACAACTGGGAAAACCCGACGCTGGGCGCCTGGGGTCTGGGCTGGGAAGTGTGGCTCAACGGCATGGAAGTGACGCAGTTCACCTACTTCCAGCAGGTGGGCGGCCTCGAGTGTAAGCCGGTGACCGGCGAGATCACCTACGGTCTGGAGCGTCTGGCGATGTACATCCAGGGCGTGGACAGCGTTTATGACCTGGTCTGGAGCGATGGCCCGCTGGGTAAAACCACTTACGGCGACGTGTTCCACCAGAATGAAGTGGAGCAGTCCACCTATAACTTCGAATACGCCGACGTCGACTTCCTGTTCTCCTGCTTTGAGCAGTATGAGAAAGAGGCCCAGCAGCTGCTGGCGCTGGAGACCCCGCTGCCGCTGCCGGCCTATGAACGTATTTTGAAAGCGGCTCACAGCTTTAACCTGCTGGATGCGCGTAAAGCCATCTCCGTCACCGAGCGTCAGCGCTATATTCTGCGCATTCGCACCCTGACTAAAGCAGTGGCGGAAGCGTACTACGCTTCCCGTGAAGCGCTCGGCTTCCCGATGTGCAACAAGAATAAATAAGAGGCGGCCATGTCTGAGAATACTTTTCTGGTGGAAATCGGCACTGAAGAGCTGCCACCAAAAGCGCTGCGCAGCCTGGCGGAATCTTTTGCTGCGAACGTGACCGCGGAGCTGGATAATGCCGGCCTCGCACACGGTAAAGTGGAATGGTTTGCCGCCCCGCGTCGTCTGGCGCTGAAGGTAGCCAACCTCGCGGCGGCGCAAGCCGATCGCGAAGTGGAAAAACGCGGCCCGGCTATTGCCCAGGCGTTCGATGCCGAAGGCAAGCCAAGCAAAGCGGCCGAAGGCTGGGCGCGCGGCTGCGGTATCACCGTCGATCAGGCCGAACGTCTGACCACCGACAAAGGCGAGTGGCTGCTGTATCGCGCCCATGTAAAGGGCGAAAGCACTGAAGCGCTGCTGCCGAACATGATTGCCAGCTCGCTGGCGAAGCTGCCGATCCCGAAACTGATGCGCTGGGGCGCGTCTGACGTCCACTTCGTGCGTCCGGTTCACACGGTGACTTTGCTGCTGGGTGACAAAGTGATCCCGGCCACTATCCTCGGTATTCCGTCCGATCGCGTGATTCGCGGGCATCGCTTTATGGGTGAGCCGGAGTTCACTATCGATCATGCCGACCAGTACCCGCAGATCCTGCTGGAGCGCGGTAAAGTCATCGCCGATTACGAACAGCGTAAAGCCAAAATCAAAGCCGATGCGGAAGAAGCGGCGCGTAAGATTGGCGGTCAAGCCGATCTGAGCGAAAGCCTGCTGGAAGAAGTCACCTCGCTGGTGGAATGGCCGGTGGTGCTGACGGCGAAGTTCGAAGAAAAATTCCTCGCGGTGCCGTCCGAAGCGCTGGTTTACACCATGAAGGGCGACCAGAAGTACTTCCCGGTCTACGACAATGCCGGCAAACTGCTGCCGAACTTTATCTTCGTAGCCAACATCGAGTCCAAAGATCCGCAGCAGATCATCTCCGGTAACGAGAAGGTGGTTCGTCCGCGTCTGGCCGATGCTGAATTCTTCTTCAACACCGACCGTAAAAAACGTCTGGAAGATAACCTGCCGCGTCTGGAAACCGTGCTGTTCCAACAGCAACTTGGGACCCTGCGCGACAAGACCGATCGCATCCAGGCGCTGGCGGGCTGGATTGCCGGGCAGATTGGCGCTGATGTGAACCATGCGACCCGCGCGGGCCTGCTGTCCAAGTGCGACCTGATGACCAACATGGTCTTCGAGTTCACCGACACCCAGGGCGTGATGGGGATGCACTACGCGCGCCATGACGGCGAAGCGGAAGACGTGGCCGTGGCGCTGAACGAGCAGTATCAGCCGCGCTTTGCCGGCGACGCGCTGCCGTCTAACCCGGTGGCCTGCGCGGTGGCGATTGCCGATAAGATGGACACCCTGGCGGGTATCTTTGGTATCGGGCAGCATCCGAAAGGCGATAAAGACCCGTTTGCGCTGCGCCGCGCCGCGCTGGGCGTGCTGCGTATCATCGTTGAGAAGAACCTGAATCTCGATCTGCAAACGCTGACCGAAGAAGCGGTGCGTCTGTACGGTGAGAAGCTGACCAACGCCAACGTGGTTGATGATGTGATCGACTTTATGCTGGGCCGCTTCCGCGCCTGGTATCAGGACGAAGGTTACGGCGTCGACACGATCCAGGCGGTACTGGCGCGTCGTCCAACCCGCCCGGCGGATTTTGATGCGCGCATGAAAGCCGTATCGCACTTCCGTACCCTGGAAGAGTCCTCCGCGCTGGCGGCGGCAAACAAACGTGTCTCCAACATCCTCGCGAAATCCGACGAGACGCTGAACGACATCGTTCACGCTTCAGTGCTGAAAGAAGCGGCGGAAATCAAGCTGGCGGGCAATCTGGTGGTGCTGCGCGACAAACTGCAGCCGTATTTCGCCGCAGGCCGTTATCAGGATGCGCTGATTGAGCTGGCTGCGCTGCGCGAGCCGGTGGATGAATTCTTCGAGAACGTGATGGTTAACGCTGAAGACAAAGATGTTCGCATCAACCGTCTGACGCTGCTGTCCAAACTGCGTGAACTGTTCCTGCAGGTCGCGGATATTTCTCTGCTGCAGTAAGCGTATCGGTAATAATAAAAGACCTGCCTCAGGGCAGGTTTTTTTATACGGGAAATATAAATAGATGAACCGTTAATAATTCTGTCATTGATATCTCCATTATTTACATTCATCGATAAGAAATGTTTTAGGAATATATAAACATAATTCCGTGAGGTATTTACGCTAGAATGGCGGCGGGTGCTTGAGACTGTGTGTCTCAGGTATTCAGCGGGAGATAGACAGAGAAAAGCCCCACCTGATAGTAATCAAAGTGAGGCTCCCCTATGCATGAACACCATAAGAGTAGCCTCTTACTTGTTGAAAATCAACACTGGAGGCGAGGAATGCCGCAAAAGTATCTGTTGTTTGGCTTAGTAGTGATTTGCTTCACTATTTTATTATTGACCTGGATGGTTCGTGATTCGCTATGTGAATTACAGCTCAGGCAGGGAAATATTGAGCTGGTGGCATTCTTAGCCTGTGATATTAAACAGTAAGAGCATCTGGTGGGGATCTATCCCCACCATGCTTGCAGTGTCAGGCATTCTCAATGCACCCTTTCATTGTTCACCAAATAAATCATTTGCCTCCTGATATCAGGAGGCCTTTTTATTTTTACACGATCGTTGAATAAAACAGGCTTGCAACGCATACCGGAGTGTGGCTATCCTATGTCCCGACGAATTCCTCGTCTCACCGGAGCGCGCCTCACAAATGAACAAACACGACTGATGAATTTCACGCCTTACCTCGCAGATGTTGCGGGTAGGGGAGTATTGATTTCATTCAGGAGTGCTTATGGCTCATTGCGCCCATATCCCCGCTTTTGTTTTACATCAGGTCACCTGTCAGTTTGCGACGGGAGATACGCTATTTGGTCCGCTGAATTTATCGCTGGAATCGTCGCTTTGCGGCCTGGTCGGCCGGAACGGCGTCGGCAAGACGTGTCTGCTACGTCTGCTGGCCGGTCTGGATTCCCCCGCCGACGGTCATATTGAACGCGCGGCTTCCATTGCCTGGGTGGCGCAGCAGCCGAACGTCACGCCAGAGATGACCCTCGCGGCGCTGCTGGGCTATGCGCCGATATTTGATGCCTTGTCTCGCCTTGAACAGGGTCAAGTGCTGGCTGCCGATTTCGATCTATTGGATGGCCACTGGGATCTCCCCGATCGCCTGAGTTTAGCTTTCCGTGAAGCCGATCTCCCGCCGTTCTCTGCCGATCGTCCCGCTTTTTCACTCAGCGGCGGCGAGCGGATGAAGGCTCTGCTGTGCGGCGCCTTTGTCTCCGGCGCCGATTATCTGCTGCTGGATGAGCCCACCAACCATCTGGACCGCCAGGGGCGGGAGTGGCTCTATCACCAACTGGAAAGCTGGCAGGGTGGGGCTCTGATCGCCAGCCACGACCGCGAGTTACTGACGCGGATGCCGAGGATTATTGAGCTGACGCCGACGGCGCTGCGCAGCTACGGCGGCAACTATGATGAATATCAGCGCCAGCGTATGGCGGAGCAGCAGGCTGCGCGCGCGGCGCTGGAGCATGCTGTGACCGAGCGACGGCGCACCCGCGCGCGAATGCAAAAGGAGCATGACGCCGCGCAGCGGCGCTCGGCTCAGACGCTGCGGACCGTTGATACGCTAAATATCGCCTCGTTTGAACGTGTGAAGTACAAAGGTGCGGCAAAAGAGCGCCCGGGAACGCTGCGCCGTCAGCATCGTGAACAGAACAGCAGTCTGAATGCCGCCGTGCAGCAGGCACGGGAGCGGGTAGAAGACGACAATCCGGTGATGTTCACCCTGCCGGGTAGCGAAGTGGCCGCCGGCAAGCAGGTTCTGGTGGTGGAAGCATTGCAGCTCGCCCATTCACCCGCTGCGCCGCTGGACTGGCGTATGGATGGTCCGATGCGTATTGCGCTAAAGGGACCGAACGGCTGTGGCAAAACCACTTTGCTGAAAACGCTGCTGGGGCTGGAGCAGGCCGTCTCAGGCGATGTCCGGCTGTCGGTGAGCGCGGCTTATCTGGATCAACATCTGACGCAGCTGGATCTGTCGTTATCGGTCATGGCGCACCTGAGCCTGGACGATACCCCGCTGGATGAGGGCCTTCTGCGCACCCGTCTGGCGCAGCTCCAGCTTGGCGCGGATAAGGTCACTCTGCCGCTGGCGACGCTCAGCGGCGGCGAGCGTCTGAAAGCGGCCCTGGCGTGCGTGCTCTGGCGACGCGATCCCGCTCAGCTGCTTTTGCTGGATGAGCCGACCAACCATCTCGATTTAGCATCGACACAGGCTATTGAAAGCGCGCTGGCGGCGTTTCCAGGCGCGATGCTGGTGGTGTCACATGATGAGGCTTTTTTACACGGTCTGAAGCTGACCCATAGCCTGGCGTGGCGGGAGACGGGCTGGCACTTTTCCCTGCTCTGAATGCCCAACAGCCGCCATCGTATGCTGGCGGCTGTTGGCGGCAGATAAAAAAAATCCCCGCCATCAGGCAGGGATTCTCGATTCTTAGCGGCTTGAACTTACAGAGAAGTTACGTTGCCAGCTGCCGGGCCTTTAGCGCCGCTTTCGATGGTGAAGGAAACTTTCTGACCTTCGTCCAGGGATTTGTAGCCATCGTTCTGGATAGCAGAGAAGTGTACGAACACGTCTTTAGAGCCATCGTCAGGAGTGATGAAGCCGAAACCTTTGTCAGCGTTGAACCATTTTACGATACCAGTCATTTTACCGGACATAGTGAATTACCTTTAAAAAAATAAGTGAGCCTTGCGGCGTAGCGGTCTGGACTACAGATTTAAAGCGATAAAGGGAAAGTTCACTACGGGGGTATCTTTGGATAACCTTAGAAGGACTGCTCTATTCGACTGCTCTGTGGTCTGTACATCAAACCTGCGAGCATTAACGCACGTTCAGCACCTGATAGCAAACTTTTTTTTACGGTGCAGCGGCAAAAGCCCCCTTACTGACCCATGCCGCTGCGCGCTGGATTAATCGAGTAACTGTCGTGAAAGCTGTGGATTGGCCTGAATCAGGCGCATCAATTTCAGCTCGGTGGGAGACGGTCTAACCCGTCTCGACTCCCACTCTCTTACCATGGCGACGCTCACGCCCATGACGTTGGCAAAGTCGTCAATCTTAAGTCCAGTGCCTTTACGCAGCTGCTCAAATTCACTAAACACAGTGGACTTACGGTTTGAGGTAAGTTTCTGATTATCATCCTTAAATACGATGTGTTCCAGGCTGCTCAGCAGTTCAAACACGGGATCTTTATATTCCATTGAGAACTCCTTTTATCACACAGCGGAAGAGATTTTTTATAAAGCTCTTTAAGAATAGTCAGAAAATCGTGCAGCGGATGGTAACGTCCGTGATTATTTGCCAACAGGCTATCGAATCGGCCCCGGCAGCCAAACGGCAGTGGAGCCTAAGAGAATGATTACTAACGCGATGAGATGGCTTCGAAAATTTTTGTAAACGGATAAGAAAAAAGCGGCAAAGCCGGCGCGGGCCGCCGGCTTAACAATCAGGCTTTCTGCAGACCTCTCGCGTCGTCTTTCGTCGCCGGCGCGGATTTACTGACCCGGTATTTGATCAGCAGCGCGAGGGCTGACAGGAACGCCGGGATGGCCAGCAGAGTGAAGATGGTTTCAAAGGAGAGCTGCGCCTGCATCAGGAAGGCGCCGCTGAACGCGCCGAGGATCCCGCCGAAGCGGCCGATACCCAGCATCCAGGCGACGCCGGTGGCGCGCCCCTGCGTCGGGTAGAAGCCTGCCGCCAGCGCGGGCATCGACGACTGCGCGCCATTCATAATACTACCGGCGATAAACACCATCACCCCCATCAGCACCAGGCTGCTGGTGGAGAAACCCACCAGGCAGACGCAAACGCCGGTCAGCAACCAGCCGACGGCCACCACCTTGTTGGGATTGATCTTGTCCATCAGGGCGCCAAGGATCAGTACGCCAATCCCGCCGCCCAGCGGGAACAGGGCGGTGATGATGGAGGCCTGACTCATCGAGGCGCCGGTTTCGCGGATCAGCAGCGGCAGCCAGCTGGTCAGGAGGTAGAAAATCAGCAGGCCCATAAAGTAGGTCAGGCACAACATCACGGTACCCACCGCGTAGCGTGGGGAGAAAATGACGCCGATGGCCGATTTCTCTTTCACCTGGCCTGCTTCGCGCAGCTCAAATTCCACCACCTCCGGCAGCGGCGCAATGCGTTTCAGGATGGCGGCAATGCGCTTCGCCGGCTGCTGCTTCACCACCAGATAGCGGGCAGACTCCGGCAGCAGAAAAATTAACGCTACGGCCAGCAGGAGGGGCATCACGCCGCCCAGCACCAGCACGCTCTGCCAGCCATAGTGCGGGATCATCCAGGCGGATAAAAAGCCGCCCAGCGATGATCCCATCGGAAAGCCGACGAACATCAGGTTCACCAGCAGCGCCCGACGGCGCTCCGGCGCATATTCGCTCATCAGGGTGGCCGCATTCGGCATCGCCGCGCCGAGCCCGAGACCGGTCAGGAAACGCAGCAGCGTCAGCTGATTAAGGCTGGTGGCGAAGGCGGTAAGCAGGCTGAATCCGCCGAACACCACGATCGACATAATCAGCACTTTTTTGCGGCCGATGCGGTCAGCCAGCGGCCCCGCGGTTAAGGCGCCGACCGCCAGGCCCACCAGCGCGGCGCTCATCACCGGGCCGAGCGCCGATTTTTCCACGCCCCATTCCTGTACCAGGTCGGAGGCGATAAATCCGATGATCGCGGTGTCGAATCCGTCCATCGCGACGGTGATAAAGCAGAGCGCAAGGATCATCCACTGGTAGCGGGTGAAGGGGTGCTCGTTGATAAAGGCCTGAATGTCGATGGTTGTCTTAGTCATACGGCTTTCCTGGCAGACTGAGCGAGGGACAGAGGTCTGTTTTTATCGTCGTCCTCGCGTCATTGAGTTTGATTTGTGCGATAATCGAACGTATCGCCGTTAATCGCTCATTCATCAAATCATTGAAGTGGGGGGCAGGCAATGCAGGCGTGCGCCAAAGCGTGCGATTATCGTCCGTTTTAGGACGCCACGTCGTACGGAAACTTTTTTAGTGCCATAAAAATCAGATGGTTATATAAACTTCGCTCGCAGAATGTGATGACTATATTTGTGATGTGCATAACAGACGTTCTACACCGCGACGATGGCGTGCGAAATGGCGTTTTTCCTGCGTAAGATTAGCAGTAAAGGGTATCCTGCGAGGCCGAGCTGGACTATCCTTGTCAGCGTCTGGCACGTGTGTGTCGTTGTGCGCTTTTTTTGGCTGAAAGGAGTAAAAAAATGGCGACAGGAAAGTCCTGCTCTCGCTGGTTTGCGGCTATGGCGGCCTTATTGATGGTGGTTAGCCTGAGTGGGTGTTTTGATAAAGAAGGCGATCAGCGCAAAGCGTTTATCGACTTCCTGCAGAATACGGCGATGCGTAGCGGTGAACGTCTGCCGACGCTGACCGCCGATCAGAAAAAACAGTTTGGGCCTTTTGTCTCTGACTACGCGGTGATCTACGGTTACTCGCAGCAGGTGAGCCAGGCGATGGACGCTGGTCTGCGCCCGGTGGTGGACAGCGTCAATGCTATCCGCGTCCCGCAGGACTATATGACCCAGCGTGAGCCGCTGCGTCAGGCGAACGGCGCGCTGGGCGTGCTCAGCCAGCAGTTGCAGAATGCGAAAATGCAGGCCGATGCCGCGCATAGCGCTCTGAAGCAGGCTGACGATCTTAAGCCGGTCTTCGATCAGGTTTACGCCAAGGTGGTGACCGCGCCAGCTGACGCGCTGCAGCCGCTGATCCCGGCCGCGCAAATCTTTACCCAGCAGCTGGTTCAGGTGGGGGATTTTGTCGCTCAGCAGGGGACCCAGGTGAGCTTTGTGGCCAACGGCATTCAGTTCCCCACCTCGCAGCAGGCCAGCCAGTACAATGCGCTGATTGGGCCGCTGGCGGCGCAGCATCAGGCGTTTAATCAGGCATGGACGGCAGCGGTGAACGCCACCCGTTAATGTCTCATCTGGCTGACGTTGGCTGCGGCGAACGAGCAGGATGATGGATAAGATGCAAAAAGAACCCGGGGAGGGCGATTGCCGCCGCTACCCGGGTTTTTTTATGGCTTATTTGACCTGCGGGTTAACGCAGTTTTTCTCTACATTACCGTTCAGGGCATCGATCAGGTTGTCCACCGCGCAGGCCGCCATGTTGTAGCGCGTCTCATGGGTGGCAGAGCCGATATGCGGCAGCGCGACAACGTTTGGTAGGGTTAACAGCGGCGAGTCTTTTGCCAGCGGTTCGTGTTCGAAGACATCAAGGCCGGCAGCATGAATTTCACCCGCCTGCAGAGCAGCGATCAGCGCCTGCTCGTCCACCACCGGGCCACGTCCGGCGTTAATGAAGATGGCGGAAGATTTCATTTTGGCAAACTGCGCCTGACCGAACAGATGATGGGTCTCTTCGCTCAGGGGCAGGATCAAGCAGACGAAATCGGCTTCCTGCAGCAGGGTATCGAGATCGCAATAGCGGGCGTTGAAGCGATCTTCCGCCTGCGGATGCTGGCGGCGCGCGTTATACAGGATCGGCATGCCGAACCCGAAGTGGGCGCGCTGCGCCAGCGCCATACCGATGCGGCCCATGCCGACGATACCTAAGGTTTTATGGTGCACGTCGCAGCCGAACCAGTCCGGGCCAATGCTCTTCGTCCACTCGCCCGCTTTGACGCGCTCCGCCACTTCCACTACCCGGCGCGCGGTGCTCAGCACCAGCGCCATGACCGTATCGGCGACGGTCTCGGTCAGTACGGTCGGGGTATGCATCAGCAGCACCCGGCGAGCGTTCAGCGCCTCGACGTCAAAGTTGTCATAGCCAACGGAAACGGTAGAGGTCGCACGCAGCTTCGGCATCTTCTCCAGCAGCGCGGCGTCAACCTTTTCACTGGAGCCCAGGAGACCTTCGGCCTGGGCGAAGGCCTCTGCGTGCTGCGAAACGGTCTCCGGCCGCAGGTTTTTTACCTGAGTGACGGAAAAGTGCTCCTCCAGGCGCTGTAGCAGGTCGTCGGGAAGCGTTTTATAGAGAATGACAGACGGCTTCATGCGAATCTCCGTAGTAGAAATAGTTCAGGCGTGGTGAGCGCCAAGCGGAATGTTTTGATTATTAGCAGGCTTAACAATCAAAGTCAGCAATACTGAGGCGAAAAGCGCCACCCCCATAAAAATATAGGAGGCTGCGGGGCTGCCGGTGGCACCGTTCAGGTAGCCGACAAACCACGAGCCGCAGAAGGAGCCCAGAGCGCCCATACTGTTGATCAGCGCCATGGCGCCTCCGGCGACGTTACGCGGCAGCATTTCCGGAATAATAGCGAAGAAGGGGCCGTAAGGCGCATACATTGCCGCACCGGCCACCACCAGCAGGGTATAAGACACCCAGAAGTGGTTGGCGCCGACCGCCCAGGAGCCGATGAAGGCCAGTCCGCCAATCAGCAGCAGCGGCCAGACGAACAGCTTACGGTTCTGCATTTTATCGGACGCCCAGGAGACCACGATCATGGCGATAGTCGCCGCCAGATAGGGAACAGAAGAGAGCCAGCCCACTTCCACCATCCCCATATTTTCACCGCCGCTGCGGATAATCGACGGCAGCCACAGTACAAAACCGTACACGCCGATACTCCAGGCAAAGTACTGCGCGCAGAGCAGGATCACGTTGCGGGAGCGGAAGGCTTCGCCATAGTTACGCACCGCTTTGATGCCCTGCTGTTCACGATCCAGTTGTTCCTGCAGCGCGGCTTTTTCACTCTCCGCCAGCCAGTTAACCTGCGACGGTTTGTCTTTTACCAGCACCCACCAGCAGAAGGCCCAGATCACTGCCGGCACCCCTTCGATGATGAACATTTCCCGCCAGCCGAAGGCCTGAATCAGGTAGCCGGAGACCACCGACATCCACAGGACCGTCACCGGGTTACCGAGGATCAGGAAGGTGTTGGCGCGAGAGCGCTCTGATTTGGTGAACCAGTTGCTGATATAGATCAGCATCGCCGGCATCACCGCCGCTTCGACGACGCCGAGGATAAAGCGAATGGCCGCCAGCGCCGGGATATTATGCACAACACCGGTCAGCGAGGCGCAGCCGCCCCAGAGGATCAGGCAGATAAAGATCAGTTTGCGAACGCTGCGGCGCTCCGCATAGATAGCGCCGGGGATCTGGAAGAAGAAGTAGCCGAGGAAGAACAGGGCCCCCAGCAGGGAGGAGATCCCCTTGGTGATGCCCAGGTCTTCGGTAATGCCTGCCGCGGAGGCGAAGCTGAAGTTGGCACGGTCGAGGTACGCCAGGCTATACGTGATAAACACGATAGGCATGATGTACCACCAGCGTTTCGTTGCATTTGTTGAGCTATTCATAGGCTTGCCTCTGTCAATGAGGTGACATCCGTCCGTCGAAACGGACGCTGCTGTGCCGCGCTGCAGGTAGGGTACAGGACGGCTGTTATTGTTGCGTATAAATGTTATTCGCCCAGCGCATCGCGGGTGGGGAGCCCCTCGCTGTCGCCCTGGACCTGAATCGCCAGCGAACCGATTTTATTGCCACGGTTCACCGCCTGAAGCAGGGTTTTGCCTTCCAGCAGGGCGCTAATCACCCCGACGGCAAAGCCGTCGCCGGCGCCGACGGTATCGACGACGTTTTCGACTTTAATGGCATCAACCGTTCCCTGTTCGCCGCTGGCGCTCTTGAACCAGGCGCCGTCGCAGCCGGTTTTAATGACTACCGCCTTGACGCCGCGGGAGAGATAAAAATCGGCGATCCCTTCCGGGGTCTGCTGGCCGGTGAGAATCACGCCCTCTTTTAAGCCTGGCAAAACCCAGTCAGCCTGGAAGGCGAGACGGTTGAGTTTCTCCACCATCTCGGCTTCGCTTTTCCACAGCACCGGGCGCAGATTAGGGTCGAAAGAGAGGGTTTTTCCCTCGGCTTTCATCACCTTCGCCGCATGCTCCAGCAGCGCATATGAGCTTTCAGAGAGCGCGGCGGCCACGCCGCTCAGGTGCAGATGGCGGGCGCTGGTGAAGTAGTCGGCGCGAAAATCGTCCGGCGACAGATGGCTGGCGGCAGAGCCTTTGCGGAAATACTCCACAATGGGATCGGTTCCATTTTCGACTTTCGATTTCATCTGGAAACCGGTAGCGAAGCGGTTGTCGATGGCGACAGCGTGGCTATCGATCCCCTCTTTCGCCAGCGATTGCAGTACGAAGCGGCCAAAGCTGTCGTTGCCGACGCGGCTGACCCAGCCGACCTTCAGACCCAGGCGCGCCAGGCCGGTGGCGACGTTCAGTTCGGCGCCGGCGACACGCTTCATGAAATGCTCCACCTCGGCCAGATCGCCGGTTTCGGTGGCGACAAACATGGCCATGGCTTCGCCGATGGTGATGACATCTAAATTTTCCACGGCTTAATCCTCGCGTAACAGGTTGACGTAGCGGCGGGTCACGGCCGTCAGGTCATGGCCAGTCAGCGGGAACTCGATTCCACGCGGCGCGTCGGCAGGAAGATTATCGAGCAGGGCCAGCCAGCGATCGGCGGCCTGATCCGGCGGTACCGCGCGGAATTTCTCATGATGAGGCTCCGCCGCTTTCACATGAATATAGCTGACCGCCGGCGCAAGGTGGCGTGCCGCCTCTTCCGGCGAGTCGCCGACCCACAGCCAGTTGCCCATATCAAACGTTAAGGTGACCGGCAACTGATGGACCCTGCAGGCGGCTTTGAAGCGCTGCATCGGCGCCAGCTGGCCGCAGTCGGTCTGGTCATTCTCTACCACCAACGCCATGCCGCTGTCGCGGAGGATCTCGCGCAGCTCATCCAACTGCTGATTGTGAAGGAAATGGCCAAGGGAGAGCTTTAGCCACAGGGCGTTAAGGGTTTGCGCTTCCGCGAGCAGCGCCGGGAGTTCCGGGTTGAGCTCGCCGTTATCGGCGAACAGCGCCTGCGGCGCGGAGTAGCAGGCCAGCAGGCCGTGGCGCTCAATGGTGGCCGCCAGCGACGGCAGAGCGTTGAGCTCTTCCGCGCTGCACAGCTCGCGGCGGATTTCGACACCGTCCGCACCGGCGTCGGCGATGAACGGCAGGACAGCGGCCTGGCCGCCTAAGGATTTAACATGGTCATTACCATACGCAGCGGTAACGACAATAATTTTTCTGGCCATCGCGCTCTTACTCCCGGCGTTTGTTGCTTAATCTCCTTAATACGCTAGATGGTATCGGTTCCATAAGAAAGGGCGAGATGTTTAATTTATGATCGGCATCACGAAGGATCGTTAACGGGAGGTTGATCCGCGGACGATAAGCTCGCCGGAGAAGACCCGCTCGCGGATGGGGTCGTTAGTGCCGGCAATGCGCCGAATCACCTGTTCGACCGCGGCGTAGCCGATCTGCCACGTCGGCTGTTTGAGGGTGGTAATACCGACGCCAGCCAGCTCCGCCCACTCCAGTTCGTCGAAGCCCAGCAGGCCGATATCGCTCCCCCAGATCAGGCCGACGCGCTTCAGAGCGCGGGCCACCTGCAGCGTCAGGGCGCCGTTGGCGGAGATGACCGCTTTGCGCATCCCGCGGTGACGGGCGTGGAACTGGCGCAGGACGTTGTCCATCATCGCGCCGTCGTTGAGCTGCACTTCGGCGTTTTCAGCCACCACGCCGTGGTGACGAGTGAGGGTAGCGCGAAAAGCGCTCAGACGCTCGCGGCGGGTATTCACCGAGCCCAGCGGTTCGCTGAGAAACAGGATGGCCTCAAACCCTTTCTCCACCAGGTGTTCGGTGGCGGTGGTGGCGGCCTGGGCGTTATCAAGCCCGACCACATCGCAGGCGAAGTCGGGGATTTTACGGTCAATCAGCACCATCGGCAGGGCCGACTGCTGCAGGCGGTTCAGGCCATCCTCCCGCATACCGACTGCGTTGACCACGATGCCTTCCACCTGGTAGCTGCGCAGCAGGTCCAGGTAGTGCAGTTCCTGATCCAGCTCGTTATTGGTATTACACACCAGCAGGGTGAAGCCTTTTTCCCGGCAGGCCGCTTCAATGCCGCTCATGACATTGACCGAGTAGGGGTTGGTGATATCGGCGATGATCAGGCCAATAAGGCGGGTTCGGCCGTGCTTGAGGCCGCGGGCCATCAGGCTGGGGCGGTAGTCGAGTTCGGCAATGGCTTTTTCAATACGTGATAACAGATCGTCGGAAAGCAGATGCTTCTCGCCGTTAAGATAACGTGAAATGCTGGTTTTGCCGGTCTTTGCGGCTTTCGCCACATCGCTGATAGTTGCACGCGCCGCTTTCGCCATGGTGGCTTCCTTTGCTGAAAATCTGCCAACACCTTAGCGCGAAAAATAGCGATATCAAGCATTTTGCCCGGCAGAGCGGCTGCCGGGCGACATGAGGATGCGCTTATTGCAGCGGGCTGAGGGTAATTTCCACGCGACGGTTCTGCGCTTTGCCTTCCGCCGTGCTGTTGCTGGCGATAGGATTCGCCGGCCCCATGCCGGTGGTGCGAATGCGATTGGCCGCCACGCCCTGAGTGATCAGCGCGCTGGCGACGCTGTCTGCACGCTGTTGCGACAGACGCATATTCAGATCCTTGCTGCCGGTGCTGTCGGTGTAGCCGACGACGTTAACAGCGGTTTTCTCGTACTCTTTCAGCACCATGGCCACGCCGGTCAGGGTGTTGGCGCCGGCCGGCTTCAGGTTGGCGCTATTGCTGTCGAAGGTGACGTTATTCGGCATGTTCAGCACGATATTGTCGCCATTTCGCGTCACGCTGACCCCGGTTCCCTGCATTTTGTCGCGCAGCTTCGCTTCCTGCACGTCCATGTAGTAACCAATGCCGCCGCCGAGCGCCGCGCCGGCCGCTGCGCCAATCAGCGCGCCTTTGCCGCGGTCATGTTTGGAAGAGGAGAGCGCGCCGACGCCAGCGCCCACTAAGGAGCCAATACCTGCGCCAATACCGGATTTACCTGCTTCACGTTCACCGGTATAGGGGTTGGTGGTGCAGCCAGAAATGGCCAGAGTGCCGCTGACCAGCGCCGCAATCATAAGTACGCGTTTTTTCATTTAATGTCCTTAATCCTTTTTATTCTTTGTCACAGCGAACGTGACGGTTGATTATGACGCGTGATTACGTAGAAAATTCCCCGGATACCATCTCATTTTGTAAATAACATTGAACGGTTGCCCATCACGCCGTCATGACACCTGCATTCGCTGACCAGGAGCCGCCCTTGCCAACCTCATCTGCAACCAAAACCATCTTAACCGCCGCCCACTGGGGACCGATGCTGGTGGAAACGGACGGTGAAAACGTCCTCTCTTCCCGCGGCGCGCTGGCGGCACCGTTTGCCAACTCGCTGCAAACGGCGGTGCGCGATCAGGTCCACAGCAAAACCCGCGTGCGCTATCCGATGGTGCGCAAAGGCTTCCTTGCTTCACCGGACAAGCCCCAGGGGGTCCGCGGTCAGGATGAATTCGTGCGGGTGAGCTGGGATCAGGCGCTGGATTTAATTGACGCCCAGCATCGGCGGATCCGCGAAAGCTACGGTCCGCAGTCGATTTTCGCCGGCTCCTACGGTTGGCGCTCTAACGGCGTCCTGCATAAGGCGGCCACCCTGCTGCAGCGCTACATGAGCCTGGCGGGCGGCTATACCGGCCATCTTGGCGATTACTCCACTGGCGCGGCGCAGGCGATCATGCCTTACGTCGTGGGCGGGAATGAGGTGTATCAGCAGCAGACCAGCTGGCCGCTGGTGCTCGAGCACAGCGAAGTGGTGGTGCTGTGGAGCGCCAACCCGCTGAACACCCTGAAAATTGCCTGGAACGCCTCCGACGAGCAGGGGATCCCGTGGTTCGACCGGCTGCGCCAGAGCGGTAAGCGCCTGATCTGCATCGATCCGATGCGATCGGAAACCGTCGATTTCTTTGGCGATTCGATGGAATGGATCGCGCCGCATATGGGCACCGATGTCGCGCTGATGCTGGGGATCGCCCATACGCTGGTGGAGAATAGCTGGCAGGATGATGCGTTTCTTACCCGCTGCACCAGCGGCTACGATATTTTTGCCCGCTATCTGACCGGCGAAAGCGACGGCGTAGCGAAAACCGCTGACTGGGCGGCGGCGATCTGCGGCGTGAAAGCGGATAAGATCCGTGAACTGGCGAAAATTTTCCATGAAAATACCACCATGCTGATGTCTGGCTGGGGCATGCAGCGCCAGCAGTATGGCGAGCAGAAGCACTGGATGCTGGTCACCCTGGCCGCCATGCTGGGGCAGATTGGCACCCCGGGAGGCGGGTTTGGTCTTTCCTATCATTTCGCCAACGGCGGCAACCCGACGCGCCGCGCGGCGGTACTGGGCTCGATGCAGGGAAGCGTCGCCGGGGGCGTGGACGCGGTGGAGAAGATCCCGGTCGCGCGGATCGTCGAGGCGCTGGAGAATCCGGGGGCAGAGTATCAGCACAACGGCATGGCGCGTCGCTTCCCCGATATTCGCTTTATCTGGTGGGCCGGCGGGGCCAACTTTACTCATCATCAGGACACCAACCGCCTGATTCAGGCCTGGCAGAAGCCGGAGCTGATCGTCATCTCCGAATGCTTCTGGACCGCCGCCGCGCGCCATGCCGATATCGTCCTGCCGGCGACCACCTCGTTTGAGCGCAACGATCTGACCATGACTGGAGATTACAGCAATCAGCATCTGGTGCCGATGAAGCAGGTGGTCGCCCCGCGAGATGAAGCGCGCGACGATTTCGCGGTCTTTGCCGACCTCAGCGAACGCTGGGAGGTGGGCGGCCGCGAGCGCTTCACCGAAGGGAAGAGTGATTTGCAGTGGCTGGAGACCTTCTATCAGATCGCCGCCCAGCGCGGGGCTCACCAGCAGGTGACGCTGCCGCCGTTTGCCGAATTCTGGCAGGCTAACCAGCTGATTGAGATGCCAGAGGAGCCGGAGAATGCCCGTTTTGCGCGCTTCGCCGCCTTCCGCGCCGATCCGCAGGCTAATCCGCTGAAAACGGCGAGCGGTAAAATTGAGATCCACTCGCCGACCATCGCCGCCTTTGGCTACGCCGATTGCCCGCCGCACCCGATGTGGCTGGAGCCCGACGAGTGGCATGGCAACGCTGAGGCGGGGCAGCTGCAGCTGCTGTCGGCCCATCCGGCCCACCGTCTGCACAGTCAACTGAACCACACCACGCTGCGCGAACGCTATGCTGTCGCCGGACGCGAACCGGTGACTATTCATCCGCAGGATGCCCGGGCCCGGGGGATTGCCGATGGCGATCTGGTGCGGGTGTGGAACGCCCGCGGTCAGGTGCTGGCCGGCGCGGTGGTGACGGAGGGGATCCGCCCGGGGGTGATTTGCCTGCATGAAGGGGCATGGCCCGACCTGGATCCGCGGGTGGGCATCTGCAAAAACGGGGCGGTGAATGTCTTAACCAAAGATATCCCGACATCCCGGCTGGGCAACGGCTGTGCCGGGAACACCGCCCTGGCGTGGCTGGAGAAATATACCGGCCCGACGCTGCCGCTTACAGCATTTGATCCGCCGGCCAACGCATAATCCACGTCGGGTGCTGAGTGTCGTCCTGCCATGCGCAGTCTTCAATCCGGAAGCCCTGCGCATGGTAGAAACTGACCGCCGATTCGTTCTTCTGGTAAACCTCGAGACTCAGCCAGGCGTAGTGCTGTTTGACTTCATCCAGCAGCGCCCGGCCAATGCCCTGGCGGATGGCGTCCGGCGCGACAAACAGCGCGCCGACGAAGCGGGAGTCCAGCACGCTAACAAAGCCTTTTAATTCCCCATCGCGTTCCCAGACCCAGGTGCTGGCGGCGGGAAGATAGACATCCCGTACCACCGCGACGCTGTCGCGCCAGTAACTTTCGCTGATAAAAGGATGGGCATGAATCGTGCTGTCCAGCCACAGGGCCAGCAGCGGCGCGGTATCTTTAGTGTCCCACTTGCGGATCATCCTGACCTCCAGGGTGACAGAAGCAGCCGGTGATATGGTCGTTGACCAGCCCACAGGCCTGCATAAAGGAATAACAGATTGTCGAGCCGACAAATTTAAAGCCGCGTTTTTTCAATGCCTTCGACAGCGCATCGGAGGCCGGCGTCGTGGTGGGGATCTCCGCCAGCGTCGCGGCGCAGGTCACCTGCGGCTCATTGTTGACGAAGGACCAGACAAAATCAGTGAACGACTCGCCATTTTCTTCCATCGCCAGATAGGCGCGGGCGTTGCCGATAATGGCCTGGATTTTTCCCCGATGGCGAATGATGCCGGCATTCTGCAGCAACTGCTCGACATCGTCTTCCCCCATCGCTGCCACGCGCACCGGGTCGAACTGGTGAAAAGCCTGACGGTAGTTCTGCCGTTTTTTTAACACCGTGATCCATGACAAACCGGCCTGCTGGCCCTCCAGGCAGATCATTTCAAACAGCTGGCGGCCCTCTTTTTGCGCCACACCCCATTCGGTATCGTGATATTCGATATATAACGGATCCTGACTCACCCATCCGCAACGTTGCATAGCTATTTCTCCCTCTGCGCTAAAAAAGTGGACGCCCCGGCTTGACGGCTGAAAGATAAAGATAATAGTTAATACAGGGAAATCGTATCCCCAAAAAAAACACAGCAATATTGCCGATTCGGCTCTTTTCTGGAGTCGCATTAATGATAATAAAGAAATGCAATGGCCTCCGGGGCTTCTTGTTCCCGGCGAGCGTATCCGTCTGGATGACGTGTGTCTCTGGAGCGAATGCCTGGCAACAGGAATATATCGCTATCGATACAAAAAGTAATACGCCGGAACGCTATACATGGGATAGCGATCACCAACCACGTTACGAAGATATTCTCGCTGAGCGGATGAAGTCCTCAGAGACGCCTGGCGGGCTGGCATTAAACCAGGCGCTGGCGCCACCGGACAGCAGCCGTGGTCAGAGCGTTGGCTGGAATTATCTGCTGGCAAATGGCATGACCTCCGGGCCGGTGGCCAGCCTGCGCAGTGACGTCACCGCGCCAGTGACGAGAAGCGCTGGCGAGACGGGGTATGTCAACACGCTCGGCTGGCGCATGGATTATCAGTCGCTGTGGGGCGTGCATCCCTGGGCTCAGGTGAGCTATAACCAGTCGCTTACCAGCGATGCCTGGTCGCCGACGACCCGCGCCAGAGAGGGCGGCTGGAGTGATGTCACCCTGGGCGCCGATATGCGGTTGGGATCCCATGTTGCGGCATGGGCGACGCTGTCGCAGGCGGACAATGTCCCATCCGGGGAAAATACGCTCTATCTGATGGGCGTCAGCGCCAACTTTTGACCGATATTGTTACGCGTTTGAAACGACGCGGTTATTGTTAAATCTCAGTAATGGCGCATTTCTGTGAGATAGCGCACACTAACTTTTTTCCTGAAATTCGCGGAATGAATGTTTTGCAATGTCATTCGTTCCGCCATTAATGCATTTCATTCCCTGCTGGTGGCAGTTCATGCCTTTTTCCCCACAGGATGAGGGGCCTTCGCTATTGTGGCGGCAGTTAATTTATCAGGACAACTGCTATGAACGCTGCAAACCGTCAATCGACCCGCTGGCTTACGCTAATCGGCACCATCGTCACCCAATTTGCTCTCGGTTCGGTCTATACCTGGAGCCTGTTTAATAGTTCGCTGTCTGACAAACTGGGCGAGCCGGTCAGCCAGGTGGCTTTCTCCTTTGGCCTGCTGAGCCTCGGGCTGGCGCTCTCCTCGTCGGTCGCCGGGAAGTTGCAGGAACGCTTTGGCGTTAAGCGTGTGACCATGGCCTCCGGGATACTGCTCGGTTTGGGCTTCTTCCTGACCGCGCACTCCAACAGCCTGATGATGCTGTGGCTGAGCGCGGGCGTGCTGGTGGGGCTGGCGGACGGCGCCGGCTATCTGCTGACCCTGTCGAACTGCGTGAAGTGGTTCCCGGAGCGTAAAGGGCTGATCTCTGCTTTCTCCATTGGTTCCTATGGGCTCGGCAGCCTGGGGTTCAAATTCATTGATTCCCATCTGCTGGCCACCGTCGGCCTGGAAAAAACCTTCGTCATCTGGGGCGCTATCGTGCTGGTGATGATCGTCTTTGGCGCGACCCTGATGAAAGATGCGCCGAATCATACGGCGACCACCGCGGCCAACGGCGTCGTGGAAAATGACTTTACTCTCGCCGAATCGATGCGCAAACCGCAGTACTGGATGCTGGCGGTGATGTTCCTGACGGCCTGCATGAGCGGACTGTACGTGATTGGCGTGGCGAAAGATATTGCCCAGGGGATGGTCCACCTGGATGTCGCCACGGCGGCAAACGCGGTAACCGTTATCTCGATTGCTAACCTCAGCGGCCGCCTGGTGTTAGGCATCCTGTCCGACAAGATCTCCCGCATTCGTGTGATTACCCTCGGTCAGATCGTGTCGCTGGTAGGGATGGCAGCGCTGCTGTTCGCCCCGCTGAATGCCATGACTTTCTTCGCCGCCATCGCCTGCGTCGCCTTTAACTTCGGCGGCACCATCACCGTCTTCCCGTCGCTGGTGAGTGAGTTCTTTGGCCTGAACAATCTGGCGAAAAACTACGGCGTGATTTATCTGGGCTTTGGTATCGGCAGCATCTGCGGCTCTCTCATCGCTTCGCTGTTCGGCGGCTTCTACGTGACCTTCTGCGTGATCTTCGCCCTGCTGATTCTGTCGCTGGCGCTGTCCACCACCATCCGTCAGCCGAAAGGCAGTGTTTATAGCGAGGCGCACGCCTGAAACCTGCAGCGCGAAACGTGCCCCTGGTTAATCCCCTAAGCAAATAGTGCCAATCCAGCCAAATGTTTTGTAAATGTTTGGCTGGATCACATTCCCTCCTGATACTTTTCCCGTTCCCTGTGGTCTACTTATCGCGCTTTGTAGAGGTTTCTGATAACCAACCCTAACGCACCCTATTAGCCTACTGACTCGTGCCACAGCGTCAGGCGGTGTTTTATTCTTCTTTTTCCAGGTTTGCTTGCATGAAATATATTAGAACGATGACACAGCAGAAGCTTAGTTTTTGGCTGGCGCTGTACATCGGCTGGTTTATGAACATCGCCGTTTTTTTCCGGCGTTTCGATGGTTATGCTCAAGAGTTCACTTTCTGGAAAGGGCTTTCCGGTGTCGTTGAACTGGTCGCCACGGTCTTTGTCACCTTCTTCCTGTTACGTCTGCTGTCACTGTTTGGTCGCCGCATCTGGCGCATTCTGGCGACGCTGATTGTCCTGTTTTCCGCCGCCGCCAGTTACTACATGACGTTCCTCAATGTGGTGATTGGCTACGGAATTATCGCTTCGGTGATGACCACCGATATCGACCTGTCGAAAGAGGTCATTGGCTGGCACCTGATCCTCTGGCTGGTGGTGGTGAGCGCGCCGCCGCTGCTGTTCATCTGGAGCAACCGCTGCCGCCATACGCTGCTGCGCCAACTGCGCACCCCGGGGCAGCGGGTTAAAAACGTATTGATCGTCGTGCTGGCCGGGCTCATTGTCTGGGGTCCCATCCGCCTGCTTGAGCTGCGTCAGCATGATGTGGAGCGCCATTCGGAAGTGGATATGCCGAGCTATGGCGGGGTGATCGCCAACTCCTATCTGCCATCTAACTGGCTGTCGGCGCTGGGGCTGTACGCCTGGGCGCAGGTGGATGAATCCTCGGATAATAAATCGCTGATTAACCCGGCGAAGAAGTTTACCTACGTCGCGCCGGAAGGCCTGGATGACACCTACGTGGTGTTTATCATTGGCGAAACGACCCGCTGGGACCATATGGGCATCCTTGGCTATAGCCGCAATACCACGCCAGAGCTGGAGAAAGAGAAGAATCTGGTCGCCTTCCGCGGCTACTCCTGCGATACCGCCACCAAGCTGTCGTTACGCTGCATGTTTGTGCGTCAGGGCGGGGCGGAGGATAACCCGCAGCGGACGCTCAAAGAGCAGAACGTCTTTGCCGTGCTGCATCAGCTGGGCTTCAGCGGCAATCTGTACGCCATGCAGAGCGAGATGTGGTTCTACAGCAACACGATGGCTAACAATATCGCCTACCGCGAGCAGATTGGCGCCGAGCCGCGCAACCGTGGTAAGAGCGTTGACGATATGCTGCTGGTGGAGGAGATGAAGCGCGGTATGGCGCAGGGCAACGCCTCCGGTAAGCATCTGATCATTCTCCACACCAAAGGCTCCCACTTTAACTACACCCAACGCTACCCGCGCAGCTTCGCCCAGTGGAAGCCGGAGTGCGTCGGCGTCGACAACAAGTGCTCGAAAGCGGAGCTGATTAACTCCTACGATAACAGCGTGACCTACGTCGATCACTTTATCGTCAGCGTCCTCGACCAGCTGCGGGATAAGAAAGCGATTGTGTTCTATGCCGCCGATCATGGGGAGTCGATTAATGAACGCGAACACCTGCACGGAACGCCGCGCAAGATGGCGCCGCCGGAGCAGTTCCGCGTGCCGATGATGGTGTGGATGTCGGATAAATACCTGGAGAACCCCGATCATGCCGCCGCGTTTGCCCATCTGCAGCAGCAGGCTGCGATGAAGGTGCCGCGCCGTCACGTCGAGCTGTATGACACCATTATGGGCTGTCTCGGCTATACCTCGCCGGATGGCGGGATCAATGAGAATAACAACTGGTGCCGGTGGAAAAAGTAAGGCACGGGGTTTATTTTCAGATTCTCGGGTCTGTTCTCCCTTCCTGAGCCCAGGATAAGCTAATCCCTCGCCGGCAGACGCCGCGCGAGGGATTTTTTTCGCACAGTGGATGTGTCTGGCAGGTTGCCTCTTCTTCTTTGATTACCCTCCAGTTTTCTCGCTCCCCCTGTGCACGAACTTTTCATGGAGAGAAAGGATGAAGGTGATAAAGGGGTTGGCCTTACTGTGCCTGTTGATGCTCGCGGGCTGCCAGTCTGAGGAAGAGACCAGCCAGTTCCTGCTGGCCTGTAAATACGATGCGCCAGCGACGATCGAAGCCATGCTGAATAACGGCATTGATGTGGATGGTCAGGATAAAACCGGCTTAAGTGGCCTGATGGTCGCTGCCGCGGAAAATCGTCGTGATGTGGTAGCGTTACTGCTTAAGCGTCAGGCGAAGCCGAATCTCCAGACGCGCCAGGGCGTCACGGCGCTGATGCTGGCGGCGGCGCGCGGCAGCGATGCCGCGATTATCGGCGATCTTCTCCAGGCCGGCGCGTCGGTAAATCAGACCAGCGTCGAGAAGAGTACGGCATTGATGTCCGCCATTGCCGACGGCGGGGACGTCAGAAACGACTATCAGCATATTCTGGCGATGAAAAAGCCCGATGCGCCTGTCGAGAAGGAGAGCGCGCTGGATAAAATTGTCGGCGCAACGGCGGCGAAATCGCTGGCGACGGGTAACCGTGCGCTGATGACCGAAGACATGGCGTTACAACTGGCGCCCGGCGCGTTTAAGAAGAACGTCGACGAGATCGTGGCGCTGCTGATCAGGCACGGGGCGGACGTGAAGGCCGTCAATGCGTCAGGGGAATCGGCCTTTTTCCTCGCGGTCGATCACGCGCGTTCGGCGGAAACCATCACGACGCTGGCCAACGCCGGGGCGGACACCAGCCTGGCGGATAAATCCGGCACCACCCCGCTGATGCTGGCGGCGGCGGGGGATGATCCCAATCTGGTGCTGGCGCTGTCGGCCTCCGGTGTGGAGGTGGATAAGCCGAACCGTGAAGGACTCACGGCGCTGCAGGTGGCGGCGGGTCAGGGGTCGCCTGCGGTGATCGCGGCGCTGGTGCAGCGCGGCGCAAAGGTGGACCAGGTCTCCGCCAACGACCTCAGCCCGCTGATGCTGGCGGTCAAAATGAATAATAAAGCCAATGTCGAGGCGCTGCTTGAGGCTGGCGCCAGCGTCAACCTCAGCAATAAGGCCGGCTATACGGCGATCGGTTACAGCCGGGCCGGCGAGGTTCGCCAGCTGCTGCTGGCGCAGCATGCCGAGCTGAAGGGGCAGGCCGCGCATATGGCGCAAAGCGAACTGCAGTTTTGTGCTAATGCCTTTGCCGACAAGCTGGCATACAGCGACATCGCCCGCGCGGTGAATAACGATACCCGCCCGGATATTATGCGTCATCAGCAATCCTGCCCGGAGCTGGGGGAACTGACGATGCTGCTGGGGGAATTTAAATTCAACCCGGCGGGCTCGACCTATCTCGGTGAGCCGGTGACCTGTAAGGTATCCGAGTATCGCAAAGCGTTTGAGGTGACCTGCCGCTGAAAACGATGACCAACCGACGATTCGCTGCTCAGGCTGCTGAGTTTCTCGCCGGTTGAGCGATTTTTTGAAAATAAGGCATTGACGGGTAGGCATCCCAGCAGTAAGATGCGCCCCGCATTCGGTGATTGGCGCAGCCTGGTAGCGCACTTCGTTCGGGACGAAGGGGTCGGAGGTTCGAATCCTCTATCACCGACCAAATTCGAAAAGCCTGCTCAACGAGCAGGCTTTTTTGCATCTGTGGCCTGTGAGGATGAGAACCTCCGGGGGCAGGAGGTTCGACTCGAGCGAAGCGAGAGAACGTTGCGTCAGCAACGGCCCGCAGGGCGAGCCACGAAGTGGTGAGTCATCCTCTATCACCGACCAAATTCGAAAAGCCTGCTCAACGAGCAGGCTTTTTTGCATCTGTGGCCTGTGAGGATGAGAACCTCCGGGGGCAGAGTTCGACTTGTGTTCCGTAGGCCCGCGCAATCGCAGCGCCGCCGGGCATGCGTTTAACCGCAATCTGAAAGCCTGCTCAACGAGCAGGCTTTTTTGCATCTGTGGCCTGCGAGGATGAGAACCTCCGGGGGCAGAGTTCGACTTGTGTTCCGTAGGCCCGCGCAAGCGCAGCGCCGCCGGGCGTGCGTTTAACCGCAATCTGAAAGCCTGCTCAATGAGCAGGCTTTTTTTGCGTATTAAGCCGAAGTTTTTGCAGGCACAGCAGGCAAATGTATTGGTAATGAGATTAACTGAGCGCTCAGGTTGTCCTTTTCATCCCTTGATTGAAAAATCAAACAGGTGCCAATTCGATTATGTTTCCTGTCAGTGATTTGCTGGACTTACAAACGCTTTCTGAATCAGTTGAACTGGAGTTTAAGCTGGCGCAGGGAGCGGAGGGTAAAGGTAAACTGCCAGAGGATTTCTGGCGGACGTACAGTGCGATGGCGAACACCCGCGGTGGCTATGTCGTGTTAGGTGTCAGGGAAAAGAAAGGAAACTTTATCGTTGAAGGGATTAGCGATATGGCTACCGTTACGAAGCAACTTTTTGATATTGCTAACAATAAGAAGAAAGTCAATGTCAATTTACTGACCGAAGAGTCGCTACAAGTCATCAAACTTGATAATAAAGAAGTCATTGTCATTGAGATTCCCATAGCAAGACGAGAACAAAAACCCGTCTATCTCAATAATCAGCCGATGACGGAAACCTATCTCCGCCGTCATGAAGCGGACTGCCACTGCTCTGCAGAGCAAATCAAAAGAATGCTTGCAGAGCAGGTCGAGGATAGCCGTGATGACCGGATCCTGACCGGCTTTGATTTCAGTGATATCGATCAGGACAGTTTGCGCGCCTACCGTAATCTCTTTGCGGTGGCGAAACCTCAGCATCCATGGCAGGAACTAAATCTCGTTGATTTATTTAAGAATATCGGCGGCTGGCGTCAAAATCGTCAGAGCGGGGAGGAGGGCATAACTCTTGCTGGTATCCTGATGTTTGGCACCTGGAATGCCATTCAGGACGCGGTCCCTAACTATTTTGTTGATTATCGTGAACGGGACGATGCACAACCTGATTCCCGCTGGATCGACCGTATCTATCCGGATGGCTCATGGTCAGGCAATGTTTTTGATTTTTACCGCCGGACTTATCGAAAACTGATCACTGATCTTAAGGTACCTTTTGAATTGCAGGACGGTATTCGGCTGGATGAAACCAAAGTTCATGAAGCTATCCGAGAGGCGCTTGTTAATACCCTGGTGCATGCTGATTATACGGGTCGAAGCTCAATCTTAGTGGTCAGACGGCCGGATCTTTTTGGCTTCCGTAATCCAGGGCTGATGCGAATACCGCCGGAAATCGCAGTGAAAGGTGGAGAAAGCGACTGTCGTAACCGCCGTATGCATCAGATGTTTTTAATGATTGGGGCGGGGGAGCGAGCGGGGTCCGGGGTTCCGAAAATTATAAGCGGCTGGAAATGGGCAAACTGGCGCACACCAAAGTTATATGAAAAAACGGAACCCTCTGAACAAACGTTGCTTGAACTGTCCACAGTAAGCCTTGTATCACAGGTAGTGACTGAGCGGCTCAATGGTTTGTTTGGGCACCGTTTTTCTCTGCTTGATGATCTTGAAAGGATGATCGTTATCACCGCGGCGACAGAGGGATGGGTAAACCATGAGCGAGCCTGTCAGCTAACGAGCAGACATTCGCGTGATGTCACCCTGGCATTTCCCAAATTAGTCGATAGGGGATTTCTGGTTGCCAGCGGTCAAAAGCGAGATAAATCATATAGTTTACCTGGAATGGCACTGCCATCGCCGGAAGACATATTTGCAAATGCGTTAAGTTCTACATCGAGCTTAACGCATAACGCTCAGGGCTTAACGCATAGTGGCAACAGCTTAACGCATAGCGTTCCTGATTTAGTCGGTAACCCTCAGGGAAGGGATGAATATGGTCGGTTCATCAGCCACTTTTTAGATAAGCCGTTCATTGATGATCTTGACGCATTAAGTGATGGATTCCGGCATGAGCTTGAAGTGTTAACCGCGCCATCCCGGGCGCAACGACGACTGGAAACCGAGGTGATGAAGGCGTTGCTTGTCCAGTTGTGCGCTGGTCATTACTTATCCGTCGCAGTTATGGAGAAATTATTGGGACGTAAGGCGCAGAGTATTCGCCAGAATTACTTAAAGCCCATGGTGGATGCGAGGCAACTCAAACTGGCGTTTCCCAACAAGCCTAACTCACCTCGACAAGGGTATACGGTGGTCTAGCCTTTTGTTCGTGAGCTTCCGACGCAATGCCGCCCTTCGTTTTTATGATTCGCGCAATACCCCTCTTGCCATTTGTCAGGACGATATATACGCCGTGCCGTCTGGTTCCGTAAGTAGGGACCGGCCAAAAATTCCACCAAAATCACAATAAACGACTTTACCCACGTTTCCAGCCAGCTATTCGCTATTTTGTGACATCTTCCATTGCATTTTTTTATCGATGAACAGATCTTTTTTCGCGAAGCTTATGGCTAAATGTAGCATTTTCCGCTGTGCGCTTTAACGTTCGCGCTATTAATCGCTCACATATTGGTCACACGGCAAGAAATTTTTCTCATTTGTTGGAATTGTTTCCCTCTGCGTGTTGCAAATTATTAAGGTCATTATTCTGCTTATTGACCCGTAGCATAAATTTCTCTGCTGAAAATAGCGCCTTGAAGTTTTTTTAATCTTTGCCTGCCGTTTCTCACGCTGGATGTAAAACCCGGCTGGCTGTATTGACGTTTCCCCATTCTGTTGACAGATTGTAGGGCATGAGGGGCATTTCATGGAGAATCCGTACTGCAACTCAGTCGTTTTTGCGAAAGGAATCCCCATCTCTCTCTACGCCTTCGGGCACCACCGACTGGACCGGGTATATTCTAAATAGTTCGAGCTGCGGAAAGGCGGCAAGTGTACGAGCTCCCCTGAGCATAGATAACGATGTGACTGGGATGATCGAGCGCAGCCAACGCATCCGTTGTTTGAAATAGGACGAATAAAAATAAATAAAGGTCCGGCGGATATATGCAAACAACATCACAGTTTTGGAGCAGAATAATGAGTATTTCCTTGAAGAAATCAGGGATGCTGAAGCTTGGTCTGAGCCTGGTCGCCATGACCGTCGCCGCCAGCGTGCAAGCGAAAACCCTGGTTTATTGTTCTGAAGGCTCGCCGGAAGGCTTTAACCCACAGCTCTTCACCTCTGGCACCACCTATGACGCCAGTTCCGTACCGATCTATAACCGCCTGGTCGAATTTAAAACCGGTACCACGGAAGTTATTCCAGGGCTTGCTGAGAAATGGGAAGTCAGTCCTGATGGCAAAACCTATACTTTCCATCTGCGCCAGGGCGTGAAGTGGCAAGATAATAAAGACTTCAAACCCACCCGTGACCTGAACGCCGATGACATCGTGTTCTCCTTCGATCGCCAGAAGAATACCAATAACCCGTACCATAAAGTTTCTGGCGGCAGCTATGAATACTTTGAAGGGATGGGGTTACCGGACCTGATTAGCGAAGTGAAGAAAGTGGACGATAAAACCGTCCAGTTCGTCCTGACTCGCCCGGAAGCGCCGTTCCTCGCTGACCTGGCCATGGACTTCGCCTCTATCCTGTCGAAAGAGTATGCCGATAACATGCTGAAAGCCGGCACGCCGGAAAAAGTGGACCTCAATCCTATCGGTACCGGCCCATTCCAGCTGCTGCAGTACCAGAAAGATTCCCGCATTCTGTATAAAGCCTTCCCGGGCTACTGGGGTACCAAGCCGAAGATCGATCGTCTGGTCTTCTCCATCACCCCGGACGCTTCCGTGCGCTATGCCAAACTGCAGAAAAATGAGTGCCAGGTGATGCCGTACCCGAACCCGGCGGACATCGCGCGCATGAAGGAAGATAAGAACATTACCCTGCTGGAACAGCCGGGCCTGAACGTCGGTTATCTCTCCTTCAACACCGAGAAGAAACCGCTGGACGACGTCAAAGTTCGTCAGGCGCTGACCTACGCGGTCAACAAAGAAGCGATCATCAAAGCCGTTTACCAGGGCGCAGGCCAGGCGGCGAAGAACCTGATCCCGCCGACGATGTGGGGCTATAACGACGACGTTAAGGATTACACCTACGATCCGGAGAAGGCGAAACAGCTGCTGAAAGAAGCGGGCCTGGAAAAAGGCTTCACCATCGACCTGTGGGCAATGCCGGTACAGCGTCCGTACAACCCGAATGCTCGCCGTATGGCTGAAATGATCCAGGCTGACTGGGCGAAAGTCGGGGTCCAGGCCAAGATTGTTACCTATGAGTGGGGTGAATATCTGAAGCGGGCGAAAGCGGGCGAGCACCAGACCGTAATGATGGGCTGGACCGGTGACAACGGGGATCCGGATAACTTCTTCGCGACCCTGTTCAGCTGCGCCGCAGCGAAAGACGGCTCCAACTACTCGCGCTGGTGCTATAAGCCGTTTGAAGATTTGATTCAGCCGGCCCGCGCTACCGACGACCACAACAAGCGTATTGAACTGTACAAACAGGCTCAGGTAGTGATGCATGACCAGGCTCCGGCGCTGATCATCGCCCACTCCACCGTCTATGAGCCGGTGCGTAAAGAAGTCAAAGGCTATGTGGTGGATCCGCTGGGCAAACACCACTTCGATAACGTCTCCGTCGAATAATAAGCACGATGCCTGACCCCCTCTCCCCGCGTGGGAGAGGTAGGGGGCGTATTCCCGCTATTCCGGGGAATGCTTTTGTGAGCAATACAGACGCCCTGTCGCCAGGCGGGGCGTCACTAGAGAGAATCCGGGTTATGTTGCAGTTTATTCTCCGACGTCTGGGACTCGTCATCCCGACATTTATCGGTATCACCCTTCTCACCTTTGCCTTCGTCCATATGATCCCCGGCGATCCGGTGATGATTATGGCGGGTGAACGTGGTATTTCCCCCGAGCGTCACGCGCAGCTGCTGGCCGAAATGGGCCTTGATAAGCCGCTGTGGCAGCAATATGCCCATTACATTTGGGGCGTACTGCACGGTGATTTAGGCATCTCGCTGAAAAGCCGCATTCCCGTGTGGCAAGAGTTTGTCCCGCGCTTTAAAGCCACCCTTGAGTTGGGCGTTTGCGCGATGATTTTCGCTGTCGCCGTCGGTATTCCGGTGGGCGTGCTGGCTGCGGTAAAACGCGGATCCATCTTTGACCACACCGCCGTGGGTCTGGCGCTGACCGGCTACTCCATGCCTATCTTCTGGTGGGGCATGATGCTGATTATGCTGGTTTCGGTGCAGTTGAACCTGACGCCGGTCTCCGGGCGTATCAGCGATACGGTGTTCCTTGACGATACTCTGCCGCTGACCGGCTTCATGCTGATCGACACCGCCATCTGGGGCGAGCAGGGCGACTTTATTGACGCCTTAATGCATATGATCCTGCCGGCTATCGTGCTGGGCACCATCCCGCTGGCGGTGATTGTGCGTATGACCCGTTCGTCGATGCTGGAAGTGCTCGGCGAAGACTACATTCGTACCGCGCGCGCCAAAGGGCTGACCCGGATGCGAGTGATTGTGGTCCATGCGCTGCGCAACGCGATGCTGCCAGTGGTCACGGTCATTGGCCTGCAGGTGGGCACGCTGCTGGCGGGCGCCATCCTGACGGAAACCATTTTCTCATGGCCTGGTTTAGGCCGCTGGCTGATCGACGCGCTGCAGCGTCGTGATTACCCGGTGGTGCAGGGCGGGGTGCTGCTGGTGGCGACGATGATTATCCTCGTCAACCTGCTGGTCGACCTGCTGTATGGCGTGGTGAACCCGCGTATCCGGCATAAGAAGTAAGAGGCCATCATGTCACAAGTTTCTGAGAATAAAGCGATTGCTGCACCTGTGCCAATGACCCCGCTGCAGGAGTTCTGGCACTATTTCAAACGCAACAAAGGCGCGGTCGTCGGTCTGGTGTACGTGGCGGTGATGATTATCATCGCGGTGTTCGCCAACTTCCTCGCCCCGTATAACCCGGCGGATCAGTTCCGTGATTCGCTGCTGGCGCCGCCGTTCTGGCAGGATGGCGGCAGCCTGGCGCATCTGCTTGGTACCGACGATGTGGGCCGCGATATTCTGTCGCGTCTGATGTACGGCGCCCGCCTGTCGCTGCTGGTGGGCTGCCTGGTGGTGGTCCTGTCGCTGATCCTTGGCGTGGTGCTCGGTCTGGTGGCGGGCTATTTCGGCGGGGCGGTGGATTCCATCATTATGCGCGTCGTCGATATTATGCTGGCGCTGCCGAGCCTGCTGCTGGCGCTGGTGCTGGTGGCTATCTTCGGGCCATCTATCGTCAACGCGTCGCTGGCGCTAACCTTCGTGGCGCTCCCGCACTATGTGCGTCTGACGCGCGCCGCGGTGCTGGTGGAGGTCAACCGCGACTACGTGACCGCTTCCCGCGTAGCGGGCGCCGGCGCGATGCGCCAGATGTTCGTCAATATTCTTCCCAACTGTCTCGCGCCGCTGATCGTTCAGGCGTCGCTGGGCTTTTCTAACGCCATTCTCGATATGGCAGCGCTGGGGTTCCTCGGCATGGGCGCGCAGCCGCCGACGCCTGAGTGGGGCACCATGCTCTCCGACGTATTGCAGTTCGCGCAAAGCGCCTGGTGGGTGGTGACCTTCCCGGGCGTGGCGATCCTGCTGACGGTGCTGGCATTTAACCTGATGGGTGACGGTCTGCGTGACGCGCTCGATCCCAAACTGAAGCAGTAAGAGGTTCGAGATGGCGTTATTAAATGTAGATAAATTATCGGTGCATTTCGGCGATGAGAACGCGCCGTTCCGCGCCGTAGACCGCATCAGCTATAGCGTGAAGCAGGGTGAAGTGGTCGGTATTGTGGGGGAGTCCGGTTCCGGTAAATCCGTCAGTTCGCTGGCGATTATGGGCCTGATTGACTATCCCGGGCGGGTGATGGCGGACAAACTGGAGTTCAACGGCCGCGACCTGCAGCGCATCTCTGAAAAAGAGCGGCGTCAGCTGGTGGGGGCGGAAGTGGCGATGATCTTCCAGGATCCGATGACCAGCCTCAATCCGTGCTATACCGTCGGCTACCAGATTATGGAAGCGATCAAAGTTCATCAGGGCGGCAATAAGCAAACTCGCCGCCAGCGGGCCATCGACCTGCTGAACCTGGTGGGTATTCCCGATCCGGCGTCGCGGCTTGACGTTTATCCGCATCAGCTTTCCGGCGGGATGAGTCAGCGCGTGATGATCGCGATGGCGATTGCCTGTCGGCCAAAACTGCTGATTGCCGATGAACCGACCACCGCACTGGACGTGACTATTCAGGCGCAGATCATCGAGCTGCTGCTGGAGTTGCAGCAGCAGGAGAATATGGCGCTGGTGCTGATCACCCACGACCTGGCGCTGGTGGCCGAGGCGGCGCATAAAATTATCGTCATGTATGCGGGTCAGGTGGTGGAGACCGGTGATGCGAAGGATATCTTCCGCGCGCCGCGTCATCCGTACACCCAGGCGCTGCTGCGCGCGCTGCCGGAGTTCGCCCAGGATAAGGCGCGTCTGGCGTCGCTGCCGGGCGTGGTGCCGGGGAAATATGACCGTCCTGTCGGCTGTCTGCTGAACCCGCGCTGCCCCTATGCCACGGATAAATGCCGGAGCGAAGAGCCCGCGCTCGCGGATCTTACCGGCGGCCGTCAGTCTAAATGTCACTACCCACTCGATGATGCCGGGAGGCCTGGATTATGAGTATGCAAAAGGCCGCCACGCAACAACCGCTGTTGCAGGCCATTGATCTGAAAAAACACTACCCGGTGAAGAAGGGAATATTCGCCCCGGAACGACTGGTGAAAGCGCTGGACGGCGTCTCCTTTACCCTTGAGCGTGGTAAAACGCTGGCGGTGGTGGGAGAGTCGGGCTGCGGCAAATCGACCCTCGGTCGTCTGCTGACAATGATTGAGATCCCCACCGGCGGTGAGCTGTATTATCAGGGGCAGGATCTGCTTAAGCATGACCCGCAGGCGCAGAAGCTCCGGCGGCAGAAAATCCAGATTGTGTTCCAGAACCCGTATGGTTCGCTGAACCCGCGAAAAAAAGTGGGGCAGATTCTGGAAGAGCCGCTGTTGATTAACAGCAGCCTGAGTAAAGAGCAGCGCCGTGAAAAAGCGCTGGCGATGATGGCGAAGGTCGGCCTGAAAACCGAGCATTACGATCGCTACCCGCATATGTTCTCCGGCGGTCAGCGTCAGCGTATCGCTATTGCCCGCGGGCTGATGCTGGATCCGGACGTGGTGATTGCCGATGAGCCGGTTTCCGCGCTGGACGTTTCGGTACGTGCCCAGGTGCTGAACCTGATGATGGATCTGCAGCAGGATTTAGGGCTGTCCTACGTGTTTATCTCCCACGACCTGTCGGTCGTCGAGCACATCGCTGATGAAGTGATGGTGATGTATCTCGGCCGCTGCGTGGAGAAGGGCACCAAGGACCAGATCTTCAACAATCCGCGTCATCCGTACACCCAGGCGCTGTTGTCGGCGACGCCGCGTCTGAATCCGGACGATCGGCGCGAGCGGATCAAGCTGACCGGCGAACTGCCGAGCCCGCTGAACCCACCGCCGGGCTGCGCCTTTAACGCGCGCTGCCGTCGACGCTTTGGTCCCTGCACCCAGCTTCAGCCGCAGCTTAAGGATTACGGCGGTCAGCTGGTAGCCTGCTTTGCCGTCGATCAGGATGAGAATCCGCAAAAACCCCACGCCTGATGGCACACTCCCGGTCCCAGGACCGGGAGTTTCTCTTCCGCCGGAGAGGAAACCTGGCAACACCGTTCATTACCGCAGTTTCTGCAATACTCTCGGAGCATTCTTCGTCGATTATCCGAAAAAATAAGCCTTTCAGTCCATTTTTATAGAATTAAAGAGAAATTAAAATGGTTCAGGTTTATTCTTTCGTCCAACTGACGCTATGATTTCATCATGGCGTAATACTTTTATATAAAAACGACTGGGAAGCGCGATGGTTGCGGGGGTTAAGGATGTACGCATACCTAAAAAATGGGGCTATCCTTCTGAAAGGGAAGTGTTAGTGTAGCGATACTTCTGCCGTGGAATCATCCCAAAAATCAAATTCTAAACTATTATAACCCTGTCAATCGTGTGTATTGGTACGTCACCACCGGCGCTTTATCTGCCATACCAGAAGCGTCACGATATTTTTAATATACCCAGAAAATAACAACAAACTTAATATGAAATTTTTAAAATCATGAGGTTATCAATGAACCATTATGATGATCTGCAGCGCTTTCAAGAAAAAACGCGGACGCAAAACCTCAAATTTCAGGATCTTTCTTCGCAAGCCGCCACGCGGGAACATGGGGATTGGGCGATCCTCAATCAGCTGAATCCCGACGCCGGGAAACCCGCTTCTCTGGCGCTGGGAGGGTCGGTCTCCGCGCCGCTGCCGCAGCCCGTGCCTGCGGATCTCTTCCAGCGTGTCGACCCTGTGGTCGCCGCGCCAGCATCACCTCCGGTTGCGCCAGTCCCCCCAGTTATTGCCGCGATCCCACTGCCGGTCGCAGAACCTGCAATGCCGGAACCTGTCGCTCCGGCGCCGGCGATGACGGCAGAGCCCTTGGCAGCGACGCCAGTACCTGAACCGGTGATGGCCCCGCCGCCGAGGATGGCCCCGCGGCCTGCGCCGGGCGCCGACAACTATGCCCACCTGTTCGCGGCAAAAACCGCGGAGCCGGTGGCGAAAAATAAAGACCAGCCTTTGAAATCTCTTCTGGAAAGGATCGCTACATGCCGTTGATTTGCGTCTGTTCACCGAAAGGTGGCGTGGGGAAAACGACCCTTGCGGCCAATTTAGCTTATTCGCTGGCGCGGACTGGCAGCAAAGTCCTGGCGCTGGATTTTGACGTCCAGAACGCGCTGCGTTTGCATTTTGGCGTGCCGCTGAGCGATGAGCGGGGCTACGTGGCGAAGGCGCTGGAACTGCATGACTGGAGCCAGTGTGTGCTGAGCGCCGGCAGCAATATTTTCGTCCTGCCTTACGGCGAAGTGAGCGAGGCGCAGCGTCAGGCGTTTGATGAGCAACTGACCCACAATGACCATTTTCTCCAGCGCGGTCTGTCGGCGCTGCTCAACTATCCCGGGCTTATCACCATCGCCGATATGCCGCCAGGGCCTTCACCGGCGCTGAAGGCCCTGACGGGGCTGGCGGACCTGCATCTGATCCCGCTGCTGGCGGATACCGCCTCGATGTCGACCCTGGCGCACGTGGAAAAACAGCGCCTGACCGGCGGGGCGCTGAATCATAAGCACGGGCACTATTTCGTCATAAACCAAAGCGATAGCCGTCGCCAGGTCAGCCGGGACGTCACCAGCCTGATGGAAGAGAAACTGGGCGAGCGACTGCTTGGCGTGATCCATCGTGATGAAAGCGTGGTAGAGGCTAATGCCTCGCAGAAGTCGATCCTGGACTTCAACGCCTCCTCCGCAGCGGCCTTTGATATTGAAATCATGGCTAAAAAGATATCTTCGCTGTTGGGTATCCATATTGGCGATGGCACGGTGCACAGCCAGCCACGCATGTCAGGGCTTTAACTTATTGCAGGGCTGCTGAATGAAAAAATCTCTTTTTTGGTTGCTGGCGCTGGTGCTGTCTCCCGTCGCCGTGCTGGTGGTGATCACGCCGATGGACAGCCAAAAGCAGTATATTTTTGGTCTGCTAAGTATCGGTATTCTCTTTCTGATGGGCTTCAGCAAGCGCCGCAGCGTATCGGTCATTATGGTCGTCACGTCGCTGCTGATGTCCACGCGTTACATGTATTTTCGCCTCACGCAGACCCTGCACTTCAACTCATCCATTGAAGCCATTCTCGGGATGGGACTCTTTCTGGCGGAAGTTTATATCTGGGTGATGCTGCTGCTTAACTACCTGCAGACGGTCTGGCCGCTGAAGCGCGGCATTGTTCCACTGCCGGATGATATGAGTAAGTGGCCGACGGTCGATATCTATATCCCGAGCTATAACGAACCGTTAGAGGTGGTGCGCGATACCGTCCTGGCGGCACAATGCATTGATTATCCAAAAGATAAAATGAAGATCTATCTTCTGGATGATGGCAAACGCAGTGAGTTTGCCGTGTTCGCCGCCGACGTCGGCGTGGGCTATATCACCCGTAACGACAACAAGCACGCCAAAGCGGGGAACCTTAACCATGCGCTGACCCTGACCCACGGGGAGCTTATCTGCGTTTTCGATTGCGACCACGTCGCCACGCGCGTCTTCCTGCAGGCCACCGTCGGCGGTTTCCTGAAAGATCCGATGCTGGCTCTGGTGCAGACGCCGCACTATTTCTATTCCCCGGACCCGTTTGAACGTAACCTCTCCGTCGGGCGCAACATCCCGAACGAAGGGATGTTGTTCTATGGCCCGATTCAGCAGGGGAACGACAACTGGAACGCCACCTTTTTCTGCGGCTCCTGCGCGGTGATCCGCCGCGAGGCGCTGGCGCAGATCGGCGGTTTCGCTGTCGAAACGGTGACCGAAGATGCCCATACGGCGCTGAAGTTTCAGCGTCTGGGATGGAAGTCGGCCTTTCTCGATATTCCGCTGGCGGCTGGTCTCGCCACCGAACGTCTGGTGGTGCACGTCATCCAGCGAACCCGCTGGGCGCGCGGGATGACGCAGATCTTTCGCGTCGATAATCCCCTGTTTGGTCGCGGCCTGACCTTCCAGCAGCGCTTGTGCTACCTGAGCGCCATGCTCTACTACCAGTTCGCGCTCCCGAGGGTGGTGTTTGTCACCGCCCCGCTGGCTTATCTGCTGTTTAACCTCAATATTATTTACTCTTCAGCGAGCCTGATTGTCTCCTATGCCCTGCCGCATCTGTTCCTCGCTATTTACGTTGGTTCGCGAATGAACGGCCGCTATCGCTACAGCTTCTGGGGGGAGATCTACGATATTGTGCTGGCCTTCCACCTGGTGCTGCCGACACTGGTGACGATGATTTTCCCCAAACGCGGCAAATTCAACGTTACCGATAAGGGTGGGCTGCTTGACGTCGGCTACTTCGATTTCACCGTGGTGCGGCCGCACCTGGTGGTGGCCTGCCTGCTGGCCCTGGGGGTGGTGGTCGGCATCGTCCGGGCGATAGGCCATGACTACTTTGGCTCGGATCCCAATGTTATCGCCCTCAACGTCGGGTGGGGGATCTACAGCCTGATCTTCCTGCTGGCGGCGATTGCCGTAGCGCGCGAAACGCGGCAGGTGCGAAAAACCATTCGTATCGATGTCGACATTCCGGTGGTGATCCATTACGCCAGCGGTATCGTTTCCCGCAGCCATACCGCGGACCTGTCGATGGGCGGCTGCCGCGTGGCCGCGCCGGATATGCGCCATCTGGAGGATGATATCGAAGAGATTGAGCTGATCCTGCAGTCCGGGGCTATCTCCATTCCGGCTCAGCTGGTCACCTCAGACGAGCGCTTCCTGCGCCTCAAGTTTGATGAAGATATTCCTCTCTCGCGCCGCCGTGAACTGGTGCGGGTGGTGCTGGCCCGCGCGGATGCCTGGATTAATCCGCCGCGCCCGCAGGATAACCCGTTCCGCTCCTTCTTCACCATTTTGCGCTGCGTGTTCGAACTGTTCTGGTTGACGTGGAAAACCCGTCGCAGCCAGCGCAGCCGGACGGCTGTGGCGAAAACGGCGCAGGAGGATGGGACGTTATGAAGCGATTAACGACGCTGGCGCTGCTGGCAGGGATGTTCTCTGCGCCTGCGCTGCACAGTGAAGAGCCGGCTACTGGCGCTTCAGCCCCGCTGAGTTTTCCGCAGCTCAACGGCGCGGCGGACAATGAGCCCGGTGACGAACCTCCGGCGGCCGCTCCGGAAGAGGCCACGCCAGCGGTAGCGCCCGCCCCCGCAGGCGATGCGGCGTTGACAACGCCTGTGCCTGAGATGCCCGCAGTAACCCCGCCGGTGAGCGACACGGTTGCGCCCGATGTCATCCCCGTCGCCCCGGTTTGGGGAGGCGATCTGAATCTGGCGCAAATGGGGATGCCGGATGGCATTATCCTCAGCGGCGGCCAGCGGCAGGGGGGCGTTAGCTTTACGCTGCCTTCCGACCAGGTGGTGATCCATTCCCAGCTCAGCCTTGCCGTCCGCGTATCGCCGGAAATGGCGAGCCGCAACGCCACCCTGCAGCTGATGCTCAACGGTCAGCCCCTCGGCACCCTGCCGCTGGGTGCTGATGGCGAGGATGTCTCCCATTATCAGCTGGATATTCCGCCCGCGCTGATGGTCTCCAGCAATAACCTGAGCGTGAAGATCAACGATGGCGATACCCTGCAGTGCCAGCGTGACATCCATGATTCGTCGCGGGTGACGGTGCTGCCCACGTCGCATTTCAGCTGGGAAAGCCAGCAACTGAACATCAGCGACGACCTGAGCCACTTCCCACGCCCCTTCTTTGACAGCATGCAGATGACCCCGGCGGACATCGCGGTCGCCTATGGGGCGAAGCCCTCAGCTGACGTCTTCAGCGCCGCGGCGCTGGTCTCTTCATGGCTGGGTATCCAGGCGGACTATCGCGGCATCGCCTTCAGCGCCCTGCGCGATCGCCTGCCGGAACGCCATGGTATTGTGATTGGCCATCCGGGCGAGCAGGTGGGCGGCATGACGCTGCCGGAAACCGATAAACCGCTGCTGCGCATCATCGCCAACCCCGCCAATCCGGCCTACAAACTGCTGCTGATTGTTGGTAAAAACGATACCGCGCTGCGCATGGCCGCCTGGCGGTTGACCCGCAGCAACTTCGCGCCGCAAACCGCGACGCTGGATGTCGAACCGCAGACCATCCCGGTTGGTAAAGCGTACGATGCGCCGCGCTGGATCCCCACCGATCGTCCGGTCAAGCTCAGCGAACTGTTGCGTAAGGATCAAAGCCCGACCGTCAGCGGCGTCTGGCATGAGCCTTTACGTATCGCCTTTCGCGCCGCGCCCGACCTCTATCTCTGGGATGGCGAGACGATCCCGCTACAGGTTGGCTACCGCTTCCCGTCGGAAAGCTGGATTAATGAGGACAAGTCCCTGCTGAGCGTCACGCTCAACGGTACCTTCCTCAATAACCTGGCGATGAACAAGCAGGGGCCGCTGGAGAAAGTCTGGCGCCACCTCGGGGGCGATGCGCGCCAGGAGCGCTTTACCATCCCGCTGGCGCCCTATCTGATCTACGGCGATAACCAGCTGTCGATGTACTTCAATGTGGTGCCGAAGGATGATGTTCCGTGCTCGGTACTGCTGAATAACAATATCAAGAGCCGGATCACTGACGATTCCTGGATTGATTTGAGCAAAACGCGACACTTCTCGCTGCTGCCAAACCTCTCCTATTTCGTTGGCGCCTCATTCCCTTTCTCGCGACTGGCGGACTATTCGCAAACGACGCTTATGCTGCCGGCGGACCCGTCTGAGACCCAGGTGGCCACCCTGCTGAATCTGGCGGCGCGCTCCGGAAATGCGACCGGCACGGCGCTGGCGAATAACCGCGTCGTGCTCGGGATGCCGACCGGCGGCGCGGATCTGCAGTCGCTGCGCGAACGTGACGTGCTGGCAGTCACCGCTCTCGATCAGCAGGCCTTTAACCAGAGCCTGCTGGCTGATTCACCGTATCGTCCGGTGGATAACACGCTGAGCGTCCGCGAGCCTGACCTGTGGCAAAAAGTGCAGCGTCGGCTAACCGGCGACTGGACCTCGGCCAGCCTCGATGCCGATCGCTACTTCTCGTCCAGTAGCGCCTGGCGCGGGTTCATCAGCTATCGTTCGCCGTGGAACGCGACTCGCCTGGTGGTGGTGGCGATGGCCAGCAATGATGACCAGCTGGCGCGATTGAAGACCGATCTGGACTCGCCGCGTATCAACGCCGGGATCCGTGGCGATACCGCGGTGATCACCAGTGATAACGGGGTGCGCAGCTTCCAGGTCAGCACGCCGTTCCCCAGCGGTCAGATGCCGTGGTACATGATGGCTGTCTGGTATGCCAGCCAGCATTCCGGTTTCCTGGCGGTGCTGGGGCTGATTGCCACCTCGATAATGGGACTGGCGCTGACCGCGATGTTTAAACGTCATGCCCGTAAGCGTCTGGGTTCGGGGGATAACTAATGAAAAGAAAGATAACAATAACGATGAAAACCTCCCGCCGGCTCACGACGTTCTGCCTCACCGGCGCGTTGACTCTCGGTGCTTCTGGCGGCGCGCTGGCGGCAGGTAACGACGCGGCGCTGCAGGCGCTGTTCGCCCAGGCCAACTACTGGCATGAGAAATCCCATGACGAACTGGCGATGGAGTCCCTGCAGAAGGTGCTTTCGGTCGATGCCAATAACACCCAGGCGCTGTATCTGATGGCGCTCTGGTCGCAGCAGGGTGGCGATATGCAGGCGGCGGCGCAGTGGCGCGCCCGGCTGGCGAAAGCGGCGCCGGACAGCCCGGGGCTGCAGGATTTAGACAACGCTAAAAAGATGTCGCAGGTGCCGCAGGGGCAGCTCAGCCTGGCCCGCCAGCAGGCGCGCGGCGGCAATATCCCCGGGGCGCTGGCGACCTGGCGCAGCATGTTTAATGGCAATACGCCGCCTGCCGGGCTGGCGGCGGAATATTACCTGACCATGGCCAGCGACAAATCGCTTTATCCGCAGGCCATCAGCGAACTGCGCCAGTACGTGGCCCAGCATCCGCAGGAGAACGCCCCGCGGGTGGCGCTGGGCAAAGCCTTAACCTGGCGGGAAGAGACCCGCCGGGAAGGGATCGCCCTGCTGGAGCCGATGGCCAGCGGCAATAAAGAGGCGGACAGCGGCTTGCGTCAGGCGCTGCTCTGGCTGGGCCCGCAGGCCGGGGATGAGCAGTATTACGATACCTGGATGCAGCGGCATCCGCAGGATAGCGAAGTTCAGAATTACTTTCGCGAACGGCGCAGCGGTCAGGCGCGCGGCCAGGGCTACGCCAATCTGAACAGCGGCAATACCGCCGCCGCGAAGCAGCAATTTGAAGAGGTGCTGCAGACCAACCCGCAGGATGCCGATGCGCTGGCGGGCATGGGCTATATCGCGCAGCGCAGCGGCGACTACCAGGCCGCGTCGCAGTATCTGAGCCGGGCGGCGGATCTCGGCGGCGACGCCTCGGCGACCCGTCGTCAGCAAGCGGCCGATGCGCTGTTCTACGGCCAGCTGGCGCAGGCTCAGCAGGCCTATAAGCAGGGCAATATCAGCCAGGCGCTGGCGCTCTCCGCGCCGCTGGCGCAGCAGAGCGGGGCGCGGGGCGCCTCGGCGAAGCTGTTCCGCGCTGATGTACTGCGGCATAACAAAGATTTGCCCCAGGCGGAGCAAACGCTGCGCTCGTTGTTAAGCGACGATCCGCAGAACGCGGCGGGGCGGGAAAACCTCTATTACGTGCTGCGCGAGCAGAATAAATCCGCCGAGGCGCAGGCGATGCTGCAGACGCTCCCGCAGAGCCTGCAGCAAAAACTGCAGCCGCGGGTGGTGGCCGGTATGCCGGGCGATGCCGTGCGCCGTCAGGCCCAGGCGCAGGTCAGCAGCGGTAATCCAGGCGGCGCGATTGCCACTCTGCGCGAAGGCGTCGCCCGCTATCCGGACGATCCCTGGCTGCGCCTCGATCTGGCCCGGCTGTTGCAAAAATCGGGTAACGGTAGCGAGGCCTCTTCGCTGATGTCGGCGGCCTATCGCCCGGGCGCCAGCAACAATGCGCTGTATGCCGCTGCGCTGTTTGCCAGTGAAAATGGCGCCTGGCAGCAGGCGCAGACGCTGCTGGCGCGCATTCCCGGCGGCAGCCAGACCAGCGACATGCGCGATTTACGCCAGCGGGTGAACTACAACCTGCAGCTGGTGACCGCCGAAAACTATCTGGCGCAGGGCAACCGCACTGCCGCCAGCAATACCCTGCGGGCGATGGCCTCCACGCCGCCGAAAGCCCCGGCGGACGCCGGCAAGCTGGCGCGGCTGCTGGCCGAAAGCGGCGATCTGACCACCGCGGTCTCGCTGGTGCGCAACAATATCAGCAGCGGCGTGTCTGGCAACGCCGGTGATTACGCCGATCAGATTGCGGTGCTGAACCAGGCCGGGCTGACCGGCGAGGCGCAGAACCTGCTCAGCAATCCGCAGCTGCAGGCCAGCAGTACGCCGACGCAGCTGGCGAGTATTCGCAATGGCTATGTGATCAACGAAGCCGATCGCCTGCGCGAGCAGGGCAATTACGCTGCGGCGTATGACAAGCTGATCCGCGCCATGCAGAGCGATCCGCAGAATACCGATCTGATGTTCGCGATGGCGCGGTTGTACCAGAGCGGCAAAATGAACAAAGAGGCCGGGGTGGTCTATGACTACCTGATGACGCGCGATACGCCGAACCAGGACGCGCGCGCCGGGGCCATCGACGTGGCGCTGTCGGCGGGGAACAACGATCGTGCCGAACAGCTGGCCGGCGGTTTGCGCCAGGATAACTCCCCGGATCGCTTACTGCTGCTGGCGAGAGTCGCAGAGGCGCAGGGCCATCATCAGCAGGCGATGACCTACCTGCGTAGCGCCCGCGGCAAACTGCTGGGTATGCAAAGCACCAACAGCAGCGAAACGCCAACCGTCGGCGGGGTGCTGGCAGCGGATAACCCCTTCATCGGCGTGTCGCAAACGTCGGCGCCGACGCGAACGGCCTCCGCCTACGGGCAGTATATGCCGTGGCAGGTCGCCCAGTCGGCCGCCGCGCCCGGTTCCACGCTGCCGGGGATCCAGCGCCCCGATCTGCCGGTCGATACCGCCGAGACGCGGATGCTGCGCCAGGTGGACACCATGATGGAGTCGCTGCAGGAGAAAACCGGCAGCTGGCTGCAGGGCGGTATGGACGTGCGCGGGCGCGACGGCGAATCGGGGACCAGCAAGCTGACGGAGCTCCGGACGCCGCTGACCTGGTCTTCTTCGCCATTTGGCGATTCGCGCTTTGATTTTACCGTCACCCCGGTGTCGTTGAACGCCGGAACCGCCAGCGGCGACGCCTGGCGTCGGTACGGCGCCAACCCGTTGGCTAACGCGGTCTCCAATATGGTGAGTACCGCCACCAGCGAGCAGGCGGCGATCGCCTCGATGACCGAGGCGGAGCGGACGGCCTATTTTGCCAGCAATCCGGGGGCCGAAGCCTTAAGCGGCCTGGGCACCCTGAATGCGGCAGATTTCAATCCGACCACCAGCAGCGGGATGGAAAACCTGGCGAAGCTCGGGAGCTATGATTCGGGACAGGTCGCCAGCTATCTGGCCTCTTCCAGCCTTAAGCCGAACGTTGACCAGACCAGCGGCTCAACCGATTCGCAGAAGGCTAACGGCGTCGAGCTGGCGCTGGCGTTAAGCGGTGACGATTATCGCGTCGATATTGGCAGCACGCCGCTGGGCCAGGATCTCAATACCGTTGTCGGTGGGGTGAAATGGTCGCCTAAGCTGAGCAACTACCTGTCGCTGATCCTGACCGGCGAACGCCGCTCACTGACCGACAGCCTGCTTTCTTACGTTGGTCTGAAGGACACTTATTCCGGTAAAACCTGGGGGCAGGTGACGAAAAACGGCGGCACCCTGCAGCTGAGCTATGACGACGGCGACGCGGGCTTCTATGTCGGCGGTGGCGGATACAGCTACCTGGGGCAGAACGTCGCCAGCAACACCAGCATTAACGCCAATGCCGGGGTCTATCTGCGGCCCTATCATGACGAATATCGCCAGTTACAGACCGGGTTGAGCATGAGCTATATGGATTATTCCAAGAACCTCAGCTACTTCACCTATGGTCAGGGGGGCTACTTTAGCCCGCAAAACTATGTCAGCGTGTCGCTGCCGGTCAGTCTGACGGAGAAATATGATAACTGGACCATGAAGCTTGGCGGCTCGGTGGGGTACCAGTCTTACAGTCAGGATAAGAGCGCCTATTTCCCGACCAATTCGGAGTGGCAGCAGACCCTGGAGACGGCGGTGAGCAATGGGTTTGCCAAGGAAGCCTACTATTCCGCGACCTCGAAGAGCGGCATCGGCTATACCCTGCGCGCCGGGGCGGACTACAAGGTTAACAAACAGATGACGCTGGGGGGCCAGATTGGCTATGACACCTTCGGGGATTATAACGAAAGCACCGCCGGGCTCTATATCCGCTATATGTTGGGAGATCATTGATGATGACGGAGAACAATAACCCGGTGGTCACGACCTGGTTCCAGCAGCAGCAGACGCCTGCCGGATGGTTCGATCTGTTGGTTATTATGGTCGAAGGTATGTTAAATAATGCCGGCGAGCTGGAAAGCCAGCCCTTCCTGCGTCAGATGGGCGCCTCGCTGGCGGAGACCCATCCGCTGCCGGCGTCGGAGACGGTGGGAGAGCTGGAGGCGAATATCAACCGGCTGCTGACCCATTTCCACTGGGGCGTGGTGACGATTGATGTCGGTGAGGATGGCCTGCGCCTGCGCCATCAGGCGTTGCCGGTCAGCCGGGACGACGCGGGACGCGTGCGCTGGTGCAACGCGTTCTGTGCCATACTGGAGGGGTTATATTCTCGCTGGCTGCAGAGTCAGGGAGGCAGTGCTCATGTCGTTTTACAACGTGAGCGGGTGTTCTCTGTCTCTGACGTTCAGTTTCTTTACTACCATCCATAATGAGTGAATGTATGCCCCTGCGTGCTTTAGTGGCGGTGATAGTGACAACGGCAGTGATGCTGGTGCCCCGGGCGTGGGCGGATACGGCCTGGGAGCGCTATAAGGCCCGTTTTATGATGCCGGACGGCCGTATCATTGATACCGCCAATGGCAATGTGTCGCATACGGAAGGTCAGGGCTTTGCCATGCTCCTGGCGGTGGCGAATAACGATCGCCCGGCGTTCGACAAGCTGTGGCAGTGGACGGACAGCACCCTGCGCGATAAGTCTAACGGGCTGTTTTACTGGCGTTATAACCCGGTGGCGCCGGACCCTATCGCCGATAAAAACAACGCCTCTGATGGTGATACTCTCATCGCCTGGGCGCTGTTGCGTGCGCAAAAGCAGTGGCAGGACAAGCGCTACGCGATTGCCTCGGATGCCATCACCGCCTCCCTGCTGAAATATACGGTGGTGACCTTCGCCGGTCGTCAGGTGATGCTCCCGGGCGTGAAAGGGTTCAATCTCAACGACCATCTGAACCTTAATCCCTCCTATTTCATCTTCCCGGCCTGGCGCGCCTTCGCGGAGCGGACGCATCTGACCGCCTGGCGGACATTGCAGACCGACGGACAGGCGCTGTTGGGGCAGATGGGGTGGGGGAAATCACACCTGCCCAGCGACTGGGTGGCGCTGCGGGCAGATGGCAAGATGCTGCCAGCCAAAGAGTGGCCGCCGCGGATGAGTTTCGATGCGATTCGTATCCCGCTGTATCTCTCATGGGCCGATCCGCAAAGCGCTTTGCTCGCGCCGTGGAAGGCCTGGATGCAGAGTTACCCGCGCCTGCAAACCCCGGCGTGGATCAACGTCAGCACCAACGAGGTGGCACCCTGGTATATGGCCGGCGGCCTGCTGGCGGTGCGCGATCTGACGCTGGGTGAACCGCAGGAGGCGCCGCAGATTGACGACAAGGATGATTATTACTCTGCCAGCCTCAAGCAGTTGGTCTGGCTGGCGAAACAGGATCAGCGTTAGAGACGGTGATTGATTTGCCGCCTTCCCCGCCCGTAGGCATGCGGGTGGGGAAGGGAGAATGGGAACGTCTCACGATGTAAGGCCGCCAGTTTGGGCGGCCTTGTCGCTTATTGCGGATAAGGCACCCAGCTACCGCCATTCAGCTGGACATAAGGCTTGCCCTGATACTGGATGACGATGGCGTTGGCGTTTTCGGACACCGCTGCGCTCTGCGGCAGGTTTGCGACATACTGCTGCCAGTTGACGCTGTCCTCGCTGAACATTTTGCCGTCGAGGGCACGCACCACCAGCTCCGACACCGCCAGGTAACTGCTGGGCTGATCGATGATAATCGGCGCCCCTTCATGCGGCGCTTTCATGCCGAAGAATTTTACCGCCGTCGGGACGTTCGTGATCGACGGGCTCGGGATATCCCGCAGGCCAGAGACCTGCATCTTATCGCCCTTCAGCGCGCCGCCGTGTTCCGGCACCACCACCACCATCACTTTCCGCCCCGATTTCTCCAGCTCGGTGAAGAAGTTATCCAGGTCATCAAACAGCTTCTGCGCCCGCACTTTGTAGTCTGCGGTTTTGCTTTGTCCCGGGAAGTGGTTGCCGTCATGCAGCGGCAGGGTGTTATAGAAGGTGGCGCTCCGCGGATTGCTGCTGGCCTCTTCGGTCTTCAGCCAGCGGTTGAGGACCGCCAGATCCTCATACACCGGGGAGCCGTCAAACGCCTGCAGGCTGACCGGCAATCCGGTCTGGTCCATCAGCGGGCTCTGCATGCCGCCCAGCGAACGCAGTTCTTTCAGGAAGTCGCCGAACAGACCGTTATGGCCGAGCATCAGCTGCTGGTTGAAGCCGAGTTTCGCCAGGTTTTCAAACAGGTAGCAATCGGCGCCGGACGGCTGATACAGGTTGGTATGCGACAGCTGGCCGCAGCTGGCGCGCAGCAGGCGCACCGCCGCCGGGCCGCTGTAGGAGGTCGCGGAGTTAAAGTTTTTGAAGACAATATCGAAATGCTTCCACAGCGGATGGTCCATCAGACCGGCGGCTTCAATATCCGACCAGGAGAGCGAGCAGATATTGATCACCAGCAGGTCAAACGGCTGGGCATCCGCCGGCAGCTGGTCCGGGAACGGCGTTTTGCGTTTCTGCTCGGCGGCATAGAAACCGTTCAGCCAGTTGGTGAGATTGGCTGACGTCGGCGGCTCGGTCTGCGGTGGAATATCGCTGCTGGCGGGGCTGGTCGCGGTGCCAGCGGCGGCGTTGGCCCCGGTATTGGCCAGCGCGGTCGTGGCGGCGGCCGTGGTGGGCTGACCGGCGGGCCATAGGGTAAAGGCTGGCAGCAGCGGGCTGACCGCCAGCCAGACGACCATCGCGGAGACAAACACGGTGACGCGCAGCCACTGACTGATAAACAGCCACAGGACCAGTAAAACAAAGAAGGCGCCGACCATGCTCCAGTTAATAAACCGGACGATCAGATCCCAGATATAGCTGGCGCTGAAGCCGGCGATTTGCGAACCCTGGCTAAGAAGCGTCTCCGGACCGGGCAGCCAGGTATCGTGCCAGAACAGCGCGAAGCCGAGCGGAATAGCGATCCAGTGGCGGATACGGTGTAGCTTTTCGCGCGGGATCGGCACCAGCAGAAAGGCGAGAAACACCAGGTTCAGCATCGGGTGGAAATTGAGATACCCGGCCCACAGCAGGGCAAATTTGACCAGAAAATATAAATTCCAGCCGCCAAGGCCGCGCCAGTACTGCCAGAGCGGAAGCGGTGTCGCGGTCGGTTTAGTGTTTGTCATTTGTTCGCTTTGCCTTGCTTAACCGTGGCTCCCCGGCGTAATACGCCTGCCGGTTTCACGTAACGGGGTTTAAAGAACATCAATCTTAACGTCGTGCGAATACGGCGCTGGTAATGGCGCGTCAGGTAACCCAGCGGGAAAAACAGCAGGGCGCAGAGCACCACCAGTTGCAGAATATCGGCGATAGACATCATCAGGCTTGTTCCTCGCGGGTGGTTAACCGGTGCGGCTCGGGGTAGCGTCGCCAGTGGCGTCCATCGTGGGTGGCGTTGATGGTCTCGTTTTTACCCACCGACAGCGGCAGCGGCGTGTTCCAGCGCGCCGGTTCGACGCCGCGCATGATCACGATTTCCGAGAGGATCTGCTTGTCTTCAAACCACACCATGCGGTTAGAAAAAATATCGCCGGTCGGCAGCGGGAAAATGTGGTTTAGCGCGGTATCGAGGTCATTAATCCGGCAAAACGACAAAAACAGCACCAGCCGGTTATTGCCGATGGTCATGATATCGCCCATCCGGTTGGGTTTGCATAACGTCAGCGCCTGCTCAACGCGCAGCCCTGGCGCCGGGCGCAGGGCCACCATCACGCCTTTGCTGTCGGCGGGCAGGAGGGTATTGGCCATCACGTTCTGTACCGCCTCGCAGAAAGCATCCCACTTCTGGTAGCCGCGCAGCTTTAACGGCTGGCTCCAGGTCAACAGCGTGGCGAAATCCTCCGGAATATGGCGGGAGAATTTTTGGTTCTGCACGCTTTCGATCAACGTCAGACAGCGGGAGAGCGACGCGCTGCTGGGGATCACCAGACTGGCGCCGCTGCTAAGCAGTAGCCGCTCATCCGTCGCGCGCAGGCTGGGCGTTTGTTCACGGACAATAATTTTCAGCGCCGTACCGCGCTGGCGACGCAGGGTATGAATATAGCGGCCCAGCTGTTCAATTTGCGTATTCTGGGTGATGGAGAAAAGTACCGTGGCCGCTTGTGCGGTGCGCCCGGCGTTGAAAACCTCGTCGTTGGTATCGAACAGGGTCCAGTATTCCGACAGCGGCGGGGCGCCTTCCAGCACGCGCATATTGCTGAGGATCACCTTCTCATCACTACGTGGCTGAACGCTGGTTTCCGTCTCCTGCGCCAGCCGCCAGCCGGCATCATCGTGTTGGACCATCAGCTGCTGCTGAGCGCTGATGCCTTTGTCGCTTCCCCACCAGGCAATATCAAAGAGATGCCGGTCGCCCTGGTAACGAATACTTGCCAGGCCGGAAAGGGAACGGTACTCGCGTAATAATGGGGTGAGCTGTCGATCGATATCCTGGGCGGAATTGATCGCCAGGAACGCGCAACGGTGATATTGCGCCCAGCGGCTGGTCTTTTCCACCCAGGCGCATAGCTTATCCTTATTTATATTTTGCCAGGTATTTTCAGCGCATAGCAGAATAAACAAGTAATTGCCAGGTTCGAGGGAGCAGACTAAATCACGATGTATTTCTTCCAGGGCTTCCGGACGATTCGGCAGGGTGAACAGCGCGATATTATCCGGGCCACCTTCATTATCTAATGAAATGATATTATTAGGTTTGTCTCCCATTACCAGCGCGGCGATCTTGCTGTTTTTCGCCTGCGCGGCCAGCGTCTGATTAAACAGACTGACGGCATCGGTATAACGGTCAACGTTGAGCCACCATACCCCACCGACCGGCATATGGCACACTTCATCCCATAATGATGAAATACCCAAAGTAAATACACTATCCACGGCATCCCTCGTGCGCCCTGATTGACACTGGATAAGTTTACTAGCGAAACCGGCAGAGTAAACCTAACATTGAAATTAAAGGTCATCAGTTTTAGCATGTACACCTGCTTTTAAGGATGCGCTGTATTCGTCCTCTGGTTTAATAATAAATTTCAAACGGACAGAGATATGCCAGCAAAAGATCCTGCAGTACCCACGGACGCCACGCTGGGGTACACCTTTCAAAATGATTTTCTGGCGCTAAGCCGGGCATTTTCCCTGCCGGATATTGATTATCATGATATTTCCCGGCGCGAGCAGCTGAATGCGGCGCTGAAGCGCTGGCCGTTACTGGCAGAGTTTGCAGAGAAAAAATAAGGAAGCCGGAGATGGCTATTCTGGGATTACAGGGCGTGCGCGGGGGGACTGGCGTCACGTCCATTACGGCTGCACTCGCCTGGGCGCTGCAATTGCTCGGTGAAACGGTGCTGGCGATCGACGCCAGCCCGGATAATATGCTGCGCTTTTTTTTCAATACCGACGTCCATCATCAGGACGGCTGGGCGCGGGCGCTGCTCGACGGTCGGGACTGGCGCGACGCGGGTCTGCGCTATACGCAACATATCGATCTGCTGCCGTTTGGCCAGCTCAGCGCCGGCGAAAGAGAAAATGCTGACCAGCTGCAGCCCGCGCTGGGGGCGATGGCGGAGGCTGTGCAGCGGCTGCAGAGCCAGTACCGCTGGCTGCTGCTGGATCTGCCGAACGGTTATTCGCCATTAACCCGCGAGCTGCTGACGCTGTGCGATCGCACACTGGTGGTGGTTCATCCCGACGCCAATAGCCATATCCGTCTACACCAGCAGCCCCTCCCGGCCAACAGCGACATTCTGATTAACGATCTGCGGGTCGGCAGCCAGCTACAGGAAGATCTCTACCAGCTGTGGCTGGAGAGCCAGCCGCGCATCCTGCCGGTGACGATTCACCGCGACGAGGCGATGGCCGAGTGCCTGGCGGCGAAACAGCCTCTTGGGGAGTATCGTCAGGACTCCCTGGCGGCGGAAGAGGTGCTGACCCTGGCGAACTGGTGCCTGATCCACTATTCCGGCGGGAGGCCGGCATGATCCGCCTCAGCACGCTGCTGCTGGCTCCGCCGGTGGGGGAACGGCTGCGCGCGCGCTATGACGACTATCGGCAGCACGGGGCCTCCTGGCTTTCGGCGTCGCTTGGCTGTCTGTGGGCGTCGCTGGTCTGGGCGCTGATGCCGCTGGAGACGCCGCGCTGGCAGGCGATTCTGGCCCACCATGAAACCTATTTTCCCCATATTAATCCGCATCGCCCGCGTCCGCTGGATCCGCTGCGCTACCTGCTGCAATCCCTGTGGTTGCTGGCGACGCGCGTGCCGGAGCCGGAAAAAAAGGTCAACTGGCGCTCGCTGGCGGCCCTGGAAGGGGTGCACGGTCGCTATACGCAATGGCTGGAGAAACTGCCTGAACAGGTGAACGCCCGCACCGGCCATCTGGATAAACAGAAAGAGCTGGCGCACCTTAATCCGAAGCTGCGCCGGGCAATCCTTGGGGGGGTGACCTTCTGCTCGCTGGTGCTGGCGCTAATGTGTATTACGCAGCCCTTTAACCCGCTGTCGCAGTTTATCTTCCTGATGCTGCTGTGGGGCGTGGCGCTGCTGGTGCGGCGCATCCCGGGGCGTTTCTCGGCGCTGATGCTTATCGTGCTGTCGCTGACGGTGTCGTGCCGCTATATCTGGTGGCGCTACACCTCGACGCTGAACTGGAACGACCCGGTAAGCCTGGTGTGCGGGATCATTCTGCTGTTCGCAGAGACCTACGCCTGGGTGGTGCTGGTGCTGGGCTACTTCCAGGTGGTCTGGCCGCTGAACCGCCAGCCGGTGCCGCTGCCGGAGGATATGGATCTGTGGCCAACCGTGGACATCTTCGTCCCTACCTACAACGAAGATCTCAACGTGGTGAAAAACACCATTTACGCCTCGCAGGGCATCGACTGGCCGAAGGACAAGCTGAACATCTGGATCCTCGACGATGGTGGACGGGAAGCGTTTCGCCAGTTTGCCAAAGATGTCGGGGTGCACTATATCGCCCGTACCAGCCACGAGCACGCCAAGGCCGGTAACATCAACAATGCGCTGAAATACGCTAAAGGGGAGTTCGTCTCGATCTTTGACTGCGACCATGTGCCAACGCGCTCGTTTCTGCAGATGACCATGGGCTGGTTCCTGAAAGAGAAAGAGCTGGCGATGATGCAGACCCCGCACCACTTCTTCTCGCCCGATCCCTTTGAGCGCAACCTTGGCCGCTTTCGCAAAACGCCGAACGAAGGGACGTTGTTCTACGGCCTGGTGCAGGACGGGAACGACATGTGGGACGCCACCTTCTTCTGCGGCTCCTGCGCCGTTATCCGTCGCGGCCCGCTGGATGAGATTGGCGGGATAGCCGTCGAAACGGTAACCGAAGATGCCCATACCTCTCTGCGTCTGCACCGGCGGGGACACACCTCAGCCTATATGCGGATCCCGCAGGCGGCGGGGCTGGCGACGGAGAGTTTGTCCGCGCATATCGGCCAGCGCATCCGCTGGGCGCGCGGGATGGTGCAGATTTTCCGGCTCGATAACCCGCTGTTTGGCAAAGGCCTGAAGCTGGCGCAGCGCGTCTGCTACGCTAACGCCATGCTCCACTTCCTCTCCGGTATTCCGCGCCTCATCTTCCTCACGGCGCCGCTGGCCTTTTTGCTGCTCCATGCCTATATCATTTATGCGCCCGCGCTGATGATCGCGCTGTTCGTGCTGCCGCACATGATCCACGCCAGCCTGACCAACTCGAAGATTCAGGGCAAATACCGCCATTCGTTCTGGAGTGAAATCTACGAGACGGTGCTGGCCTGGTATATCGCGCCGCCCACCTTTGTGGCGCTGATTAACCCGCATAAAGGTAAGTTCAACGTCACCGCGAAGGGCGGGCTGGTGGAAGAAGAGTATGTCGACTGGGTGATCTCCCGGCCCTATATCTACCTTGTACTGCTCAATCTGGTCGGCGTCGCGGTGGGGATCTGGCGATTTATGTATGGCCCGGAAAACGAAATTCTCACCGTCTGGGTGAGTATTGTCTGGGTGTTCTACAACCTGATTATTCTTGGCGGCGCGGTGGCGGTCTCGGTCGAAAGCAAGCAGGTTCGCCGTTCGCATCGTGTCGAAATGAGCATGCCGGCGGCGATTGCCCGCGAAGATGGCCATCTGTTCTCCTGCACGGTTCACGACTATTCCGACGGCGGGCTGGGGATCAAAATTCACGGCGACGCGCAGGTGCTGGAAGGCCAGAACGCCAGGCTGTTGCTCAAACGGGGACAGCAGGAATATGCCTTCCCGGTTAGGGTCGCGCGGGTCAACGGCAGCGAGGTGGGGCTCCAGCTACTGCCGTTGACCAACCAACAGCATATCGATTTTGTGCAGTGTACGTTTGCCCGCGCTGATACGTGGGCGCTTTGGCAGGATAGCTTCCCGGAAGACAAGCCGATGGAAAGCCTGCTGGATATCCTCAAGCTGGGCTTCCGTGGCTATCGTCACCTGGCGGAGTTTTCGCCGCCGTCGGTGAAGGTGGTTTTCCGCGCGCTCACTTCGCTGGTGGCCTGGATAGTGTCGTTTGTACCCCGACGCCCTGAACGCGCCGCGCCGACGCTCTCCGCAGACCCGGCAATGGCTCAACAATGATGATAATGCGATGAAAAGAAAACTTTCCTGGATGTGTGCAGTAGCGGTGGGCATGTGCAGCTGGTATCCGCTGGCCTCTTATGCGGCGCCGGCCGTCGTGGCGAACGCCGCCCCTGGCGTTCAGCCGCAGGTAGCGACCCCGGGCGCGCCGATCGTGGTGGGCGAGCCAACGGCGGCCCTTGCCGAACCGACCGCCCCGGCGGCGGTGGCCGAGAACGTCCCGCAGCGGGAGGTGAAGCTGACTTTTGCCACCATCGCGCCGCCGCCCGGCAGCATCGTGCTGCGAGGCTCACGGCCTGACGCGTCGGTCGAATTCGGCATGCGCAGCGATGAGCTGGTCGCCAACGCGCTGCTCAACCTGGAATACACCCCATCGCCTTCGCTGCTGCCCGTGCAGTCGCAGCTGAAAGTCTATCTCAACGATGAGCTGATGGGCGTCCTGCCCGTGACCAAAGAGCAGCTGGGGAAAAAGATCCGCGCGCAGTTGCCGATTGACCCGCTGTACATCACCGACTTCAACCGCGTACGGCTGGAGTTTGTCGGTCACTACCGCGATGTCTGCGAAAACCCCGCCAGCAGCACGCTGTGGCTGGACGTCGGGCGCGAAAGCTATCTGGATCTCACCTACCAGTCGCTGAAGGTGCATAACGATCTGTCACACTTCCCGGTGCCGTTCTACGATCCGCGCGATAACCGCCCGCTGACGCTACCGATGATTTTCCCGGGCTCGCCAGCGGTGGCCCAGCAGCAGGCGGCGGCGATTGTCGCCTCCTGGTTCGGCAGCAAGGCCGGCTGGCGCGGCCAGCAGTTCCCGGTCTATTTCAACGAACTGCCGGATCGTAACGCCATTGTCTTCGCCACCAACGACAAGCGCCCGGACTTCCTGCGCGATCATCCGCCGGTCAAGGCGCCGACCATCGAAATGATCGACAACCCGAACGATCCTTACGTCAAGCTGCTGGTAATTTTCGGCCGCGATGATAACGACCTGCTGCTGGCAGCGAAGGGGATTGCCCAGGGCAATATTCTGTTCCGCGGCAGCAGCGTCACCGTGGACGGCATCAAAACCCTGCAGCCGCGTCAGCCTTACGACGCACCGAACTGGGTGCGCACCGACCGCTCGGTCACCTTCGCTGAGCTGAAAACCTATGAGCAACAGCTGCAGTCCAGCGGGCTGGTGCCGGATGCCATCACCGTGGCGCTTAATCTGCCGCCGGATCTCTATCTGCTGCGGGCCAACGGCATCGATATGGATCTGAAATATCGCTACACCATGCCGCCGGTGAAGGACAGTTCGCGGATGGATATCAGCCTCAACGACCAGTTCCTGCAGTCGTTCAGCCTGAACAGCGCTCAGGACGTGAACAAACTGATCCTGCGCCTGCCGGTGCTGCAGGGGCTGCTGGACGGCAAATCAGAGGTCACCATCCCCGCGCTGCGTCTCGGGGCGGTCAACCAGCTGCGCTTTGACTTCCAGTACATGAACCCGATGCCGGGCGGCTCCATCGACAACTGTATTACCTTCCAGCCGGTGCAGAACCATGTGGTGATTGGCGACGATTCGACCATCGACTTCTCGAAGTATTATCACTTTATCGCCCTGCCGGACCTGCGCGTCTTCGCCAATGCGGGCTTCCCTTACAGCCGTATGGCCGACCTCTCCGACACGCTGGTGGTGGTGCCGAAAGCGCCGACCCAGGGCCAGGTGGCGACGCTGCTGCAGGCGCTGGGCGGTATCGGTTCGCAAACCGGTCTGGCGGCGATTAATCTGCAGATGACCGACGATGGCAACCAGATCAAGAACAAAGACGCGGATCTGCTGTTGATCGGCGCGATCCCGTCGTCCCTCAAGGACGACACCAAAATCAACCTGCTGGTCGAGGCGACCAAAAGCTGGGTGAAAATGCCGATGCGCCACTATGACCTGGCGAGCATTTATCCCGATGACGATGCCCGCACGCCCAATACCCGCACCGACATTACCTCTTCCGGGCCGATGGCGGCGGTGATTGGCTTCCAGTCGCCGTATAACGATCAGCGCAGCGTGGTGGCCCTGCTGGCCGACAGCCCGCGCGGTAATGAACTGCTGACCAACGCCCTCAACGACAGCGGTAAGCGGGCAGCAATGTTTGGCTCGGTAGCGGTGATCCGCGAGTCCGGCGTCAACAGTCTGCGGGTAGGGGATATCTACTACGTGGGTCATCTGCCCTGGTTCGAGCGCATCTGGTTCGCGCTCTCTAACCACCCGATACTGCTGGCGATCTTCGCCGCTATCAGTATTGTGCTGCTGGCGTGGGTGCTGTGGCGCATGCTGCGCATCATCAGTCGCCGCCGTCTTAGCCTGGATGATGAATAAACCATGATGAAAGTACTTTGTGGCGCGGTGCTCTCCGCGCTGCTGCTGGCGGCGGGCCCGGTGAGCGCCGCCTGCCAGTGGCCCGCCTGGGAGCAGTTTAAAAAAGCGTACGTCAGCCCTGAGGGACGGGTGATTGACCCCAGCGATGCGCGCAAAATCTCCACCTCGGAAGGACAGAGCTATGGCCTGTTTTTCGCCCTGGCCGCCAACGATCGCGCAGGGTTCGACAAACTACTGACCTGGACGCAGAACAACCTGGCGGAAGGCGACCTGCGACAACATCTTCCGGGCTGGCTGTGGGGCAAAAAGGACGATGAGCAGTGGACGTTGCTGGACAGCAACTCGGCCTCCGACTCGGATCTGTGGATAGCCTGGGCGCTGCTGGAGGCGGGCCGCCTGTGGCAGCAGCCGCAGTACACCGAGACCGGCAAAGCACTGCTGGCGCGGATTGTCGAGGAAGAGACAGTGGCGGTGCCCGGTCTTGGCACGATGCTGCTGCCGGGAAAAGTCGGTTTTGCCGATGACAGCGGCTGGCGGTTTAACCCCAGCTATCTTCCGCCGCAGCTGGCCACCTACTTTGTGCGTTTTGGCGCGCCGTGGCCTGCCCTGCGCGACAGTAACCTGCGCCTGCTGCTGGAAACCGCGCCGAAAGGCTTTACGCCGGACTGGGTGCGTTATGAGAAAGGGAAAGGCTGGCAGCTGAAAACCGAGAAACCGCTGATCGGTAGCTATGACGCGATTCGCGTCTACCTGTGGGTGGGCATGCTCCATGATGGCGATAAGCAGAAAGCGCGACTGCTGCAACGCTTCGCGCCGATGGCGGCGCAGACCACGGAGCAGGGGGTGCCCCCGGAGAAAGTGAATATCGCCACCGGCAAAACCAGCGGCCAGGGGCCCGTGGGCTTCTCCGCGGTGATGCTACCGTTTTTACAGGACGACGAGGCCCGGTCGGTGCAACGCCAGCGCGTCGCCGATAACTATCCCGGCGCGGATGCCTACTACAGCGCAGTTCTGACGCTGTTCGGCCAGGGTTGGGATCAACACCGTTTTCGTTTCACTGCGGGTGGCGAATTACAACCTGACTGGAACCAGGAATGCGCAAGCTCTCACTAAGTTTACTCACGCTGTCCCTCGGCGTGGCGCTGCTGCCGTTAGCGCAGGCGGCGACGACGCCTGCCCAGGAGCATCTGCTGGAGCAGGTCCGCCTTGGCGAGGCCAGTAATCGTGAAGACCTGGTGCGCCAGTCGCTGTACCGCCTGGAGCTGATTGATCCCAACAACCCGGATCTGATTGCCGCGCGGATGCGCTACCTGCTGCGTCAGGGGGATGCCGCCGGGGCGCAAAAAGAGCTGGAACGATTGACGAAGCTGGCGCCGGACTCCCCGGAGCTGAAGGCGTCGCGCAATGAGATGAAAAGCAACACCGGCGAGGGCCGGCAGGCGCTGCAGCAGGCGCGACTGCTGGGCGTGGCCGGGAAGGTCGATGAAGCCATCGCCGCCTATGAAAAACTGTACGGCGGGGTGCCGGATGACGTTGACGTCGCCATTGAATACTGGACGCTGGTGGCGCGCCTGCCCGCTCGCCATAGCGAAGGCGTCAGCCAGTTGAAAAAGCTGAACGCCAGCGCGCCGGGCAACGTCAGCCTGCTGACTTCGCTGGCGAAGCAGATGTTTGCCGATAACAAACCGCAGGAAGGGTTTGCCTATCTGGCGGAGATGGCCCGCTCGGCCTCAGGACGCGGCATCGCCGCCGACATGTGGTTCAGTGAAGTGAAAAGCATGCCGGTGAGCAAGGCCAGCGTGCAGGCGTTGCAGCAATTTCTCCTGCAGTTTCCCACCGGCTCGGTGGCGGCGAACGCCCGCGTTCTGCTCGACCAGCAGCAGGCGCAGCTGCAGGATCCGACCTTCCGCGCCCGCTCGGAAGGGCTGGCGGCGGTCAAGTCCGGGAATGCCTCGCAGGCGGTCGCGGATCTTCAGAAAGCCGTTCAGGCCGACAGCCGCGACAGCGATGCGGTGGGCGCCCTCGGCCAGGCCTATTCCCAGCGCGGCGATCGCGCGCGGGCAGTGGCGCAGCTCAATAAAGCGATTGCCATGGACCCCGACAGCCCGAACCGCGGCAAATGGGACAGCCTGCTGCAAACCAACCGTTACTGGCTACTGATCAAGCAGGGGGATAACGCCCTGAAAGCCGGCCAGCTTTCGCAGGCGCAGCACTATTATGCCCAGGCGCAGCGGGTCGATCGCACCGACAGTTATGCCGTGCTGGGATTGGGGGACGTCGCGGCGGCGCGCAAAGAGTCGGCAGCGGCGGAGCGCTATTACCAGCAGGCGTTGCGCCTGGATCGCGGTAATAATCTGGCGGTGCGCGGTCTGGCCAACCTCTATCGCGCCGAATCGCCGGAGAAAGCCAGCGCCTGGATCGCCGGCCTCCCTCCCGCTCAGCGGCGGAGCATCGATGATATTGAGCGCAGTCTGACCAACGACCGGCTGGAGAAACAGGCGCAGGCCCTGGAAAGTCAGGGCAACTGGGCGCAGGCGGCGGAAGTCCAGCGTCGGCGCCTGGCGCTGGATCCGGACAGCGTGTGGATAACCTACCGTCTGGCGCGCGATCTGGTTAGCGCCGGTGAACGCCAGGAGGCCGACGCGCTGATGCGGGCGATGGTCAACCGCCAGCCGCAGGATGCTGAACGGGTCTACGCCTCGGGGCTCTACCTGTCGGGAAACGACCAGGACGATCTGGCCCTGGCGCAAATCGCCGCTCTGCCGCGCAGCGCGTGGACGGATAATATTCGTGAGCTCGAAGCGCGTTTGCAAAGCGACCGGGTGCTGCGCCAGGCCAACCAGCTGCGCGACAGCGGTAACGAAGCGCAGGCGATCGCCCTTATCCAACAGCAGCCCGCCTCGGTGCGCTATGACCTGACGCTGGCCGACTGGGCGCAGCAGCGCGGCGACAGCCAGACGGCGATTGCCGACTATCAGCGGGTGCTGCGCCAGGAGGCCGACAATGGCGATGCGCGCCTCGGCCTTGCGGAAGTCTACCTGGCCGAGGGCGATAAACAGGCCGCCCGGGCGCAGGTCATGCAGTTGAAAGGCGCAGAGACCGAATCCATGAATATGCAGCGTCGGGTCGCGCTGGCGCGAGCCGGCCTTGGCGATACCGCTGATGCCCAACAGATTTTTAACCAGATTGTGCCGCAGGCGAAGGCGCAGCCGCCCTCGATGGAGAGCGCGTTGGTGCTGCGCGATGCCGCGCGCTTTGCCACCCAGACCGGGGCGCCGCAGCAGGCGCTGACGCACTACCGGGAGGCGATGGTGGCCTCCGGCATCGCCCCCGTGCAGCCGCAGAATAACGATACCTTTACGCGGCTGACGCGCAACGACAGCCAGGATGACTGGCTGAAGCGCGGGATCCGTAGCGATGCCGCCGATCTTTATCGCCAGCAGGATCTGAACGTCACCCTGGAACACGACTTCTGGGGTTCCAGCGGCACCGGCGGCTATTCCGACCTGAAGGCGCATACCACCATGCTGCAGGTGGATGCTCCGCTGGCGGATGGCCGGATGTTCTTTCGCACCGATCTGGTCAATATGGATGCCGGCAGCTTTTCCACCCACAGCGACGGGAGCTACTCGCCCAGCTGGGGCACCTGCGGGGAGATCGCCTGTACCAGCGGCAGTAAAAACCAGACCGACAGCGGGGCCAGCGTGGCGGTCGGCTGGAAGAATGACACCTGGAGCGGCGATATCGGCACCACCCCGATGGGCTTCAATGTCGTCGATGTGGTGGGGGGGCTGAGCTACAGCAGCGACGTCGGGCCGGTGGGGTACACGGTCAACGTCCACCGGCGCCCCATCTCCAGCTCGCTGCTCTCCTTTGGCGGGCAGAAAGACAGCAGCAGCCATACCGGCACCACCTGGGGCGGCGTCCGCGCCGACGGCGGCGGCCTGAGCCTCAGTTATGACCGGGGCGAAGCGCACGGCATCTGGTCCTCGCTGGGGGCCGATTCGCTGACCGGTAAAAACGTGGCGGATAACTGGCGCGTGCGCTGGATGACCGGGTACTACTACAAGGTCATCAACGAGAATAATCGTCGCGTCACCGTCGGCCTCAACAATATGATCTGGCACTACGACAAAGATCTCAGCGGTTACACCCTCGGCCAGGGCGGCTATTACAGCCCGCAGGAGTATCTCTCATTCGCCGTGCCGGTGACCTGGCGTCAGCGTACCGAGAACTGGTCCTGGGAGCTCGGCGGGTCGGTGTCATGGTCCCATTCGCGCACCCAGACGCAAGCCCGTTATCCGCTGCTGAACCTGATCCCGTCCGACTACCGCCAGCGCGCCAGCGAGCTGACGGAGGAGGGGAGCAGCAGCCAGGGATTCGGTTACACCGCCAGAGCGCTGGTGGAGCGGCGGGTGACCAGCAACTGGTTCGTCGGCGCCGCGGTCGATATTCAGCAGGCGAAGGATTACACCCCGAGCCATGCGCTGCTTTACGTCCGCTACTCGGCGGCCGGCTGGCAGGGGGATCTGGATATGCCGCCCCAGCCGCTGGTGCCCTACGCCGACTGGTAGCAGAATAGGCTGAATTACGTCACAGAGCGCCACTCCACGACGCGCTTCGCGTATACTCGTGAGGCATTGCCCACCGTCGGCCGCCGGGGCGATTTCCCCGGCGTCTGCGCCACCGCGCGGAAATATCCCGTCACTTCATCCCTCGCGGGCGTGGGCGAAGGATTTGAGTATATAATCAGCCTGAAACGACCGGCATTGAAGGATTGATACCGGGTATGCATTCAGTATCAGTGGAGAACACCGTTGCGCGTCAGCCGTTCACTTACAATCAAACAGATGGCGATGGTCGCGAGCGTGTCCATGGCCTTTGTATTGGTTTTTTGCACTATTTTGCTGTTTCACTTTGTGCAACAGAGTCGCTTTACCACGGCCACGCAGTTAGAAAGTATCGCGCGATCCGTTCGCGAACCGCTGTCTGCGGCTATTCTGAAAGCCGATATTCCGGAAGCGGAAGCCATTTTAAGCCGTATCCAGCCTGCTGGCATCGTCAGCCGGGCGGATGTGGTGTTGCCGAACCAGTTCCAGGCGCTGCGGATGCGATTTATCCCCGAGCGGCCGGTGCCGGTGACCGTCACCCGGCTGTTTGAGCTGCCGGTGCAGATTTCGCTGCCTATTTATTCACTGGAACGGCCGGCTAATCCCCAGCCGCTGGCCTATCTGGTGCTGCAGGCGGATTCATACCGCATGTATAAATTCGTCATGAGCGCCCTTGCTACGTTAGTGACGGCTTACTTACTTTTGGTGCTGATGCTGACGGTGGCGCTTACCTGGTGCATCAATCGGCTGATGGTGCGCCCCCTGCGGCGTATCGCCCGCGAGCTGAACGATCTCTCCCAGCAGGATCGTCTCGGCCATCAGCTAACGCTCCCGCGCCTGCACCATGACGACGAGATCGGTATGCTGGTGCGCAGCTATAACCGCAACCAGCAGAGCCTGGTGCGCCAGCATGATGAACTGTCCATCCAGTCGACCCGCTTCCCGGTCTCAGAGCTGCCGAATAAAGCCTTTTTGCTGGCGATGCTGGAGCAGACGGTGGCCCGCCCCCAGAGCGCCGCGCTAATCGTCGTCGCCTGCGAAACCCTGCAGGATGCCGCCGGGGTCCTCAAGGAGAGCCAGCGCGAAATGCTGCTCCTGACGCTGGTGGAGAAGCTGCGAGCCGCCATTCCGCCGCAAATGGTGCTGGCTCAGGTGAGCGGGTATGACTTCGCGATTCTCGCCGATGGCCTTGCCGAACCGTGGCAGGCGGTGACGTTAAGTAAGCAAGTGCTCACTATTATTAATGAGCGTTTGCCGCTGCATGGGCTGCAGCTGCGGCCCTACGCCAGCGTCGGGATCGCCATGTTCCACGCCGGGCTCAGCGCCGAGCAGTTTTACCGGCGCGCGGTGTCGGCTGCCGTCACCGCACGACGTAAAGGCAAAAACCAGATTGAGTTCTTCGATCCCGAGCAGATGGAAAAGGCTCAGCGCCGTCTGATGGAAGAGCACGACATTATTACCGCCCTCGACAACCAGCAGTTCGCTATCTGGCTGCAGCCGCAGGTGGCCTGCGCCAGCGGCGAGATCTGCGGCGCCGAAGTGCTGCTGCGCCAGCGGCAGGCGGATGGCAGCTGGTCGCTACCGCCGTCGCTGATTGAGCGCATTGAGTCCTGCGGGCTGATTATCCCGGTCGGCTACTGGGTGATGGAAGAGGCCTGCCGCCAGCTGGCGGCCTGGCAAAGCCAGGGGATTATGCTGCCGCTGTCGGTCAATGTTTCCCTGCTCCAGCTGCTGGAACACGACCGTGGCGAGGAGATGCTAAAGCTGATCGCCCGCTACCGTATCGCCCCTGGCACCCTCATCCTCGAGGTGACGGAGAGCTGCCGGATGGACGATCCGCAGGATGTGATGGCGCGGTTGCGACCGCTGCGCGAGGCCGGGGTACAGATTGCGCTGGATGATTTTGGCATGGGTTATGCCGGGTTGCACCAGCTGCAGCAGATGAAAGCTCTGCCGGTGGATATTCTGAAAATCGATAAAGTATTCATCGATATGCTGCCGGAGGATGTCAGCATGGTGCCGGCGATGATCCAGCTCGCGCGCGGCCTGTCGCTGCGTATCGTGGCGGAAGGGGTGGAGAACGACGCCCAGTACCGCTGGTTGCAAGCCGCGGGCGTCGAGGTGCTCCAGGGCCATCTGTTCGGTTGCGCTTTGCCGCTGGAGGCATTCAGCGCGCGCTATCTCTCCCCGGTTCGTGAGGATGAAAATTTGTAAATGTTTTGTTGACTTGTGCGAGTCAGCTCAAAGATTTTAACAATTGCGTTGCACTTTCGGCGTTAGTTATTTCTGAAATGTTTCCAGGGTGTTATTTTTAAGCCACAGACGTCAAATATCCCTTCTTGCTCTGTGGTTATTCCCAAAGGACACCCTATGAAAACCTCTATCTTTAAAAGCCTCTATGTCCAGGTTCTGACGGCCATAGCGATCGGTATTCTGCTGGGCCATTTTTACCCGGAACTGGGCGCGCAAATGAAACCCTTCGGCGACGCCTTCGTTAAGCTGATTAAAATGGTGATTGCTCCGGTTATCTTCTGTACCGTCGTGACGGGGATCGCCGGGATGGAAAGCATGAAAGCCGTCGGCCGTACCGGGGCGGTGGCGCTGCTCTATTTCGAAGTGGTCAGCACCATCGCGCTGATTATCGGTCTGATTATCGTCAACGTGGTGCAGCCTGGCGCCGGGATGAACGTCGACCCGTCAACGCTCGATGCGAAAGCGGTGGCGGTGTACGCTGAGCAGGCGAAAGACCAGGGGGTGGTGGCCTTTTTACTGGATGTGATCCCGGGCAGCGTCATTGGCGCCTTCGCCAGCGGCAACATTCTGCAGGTGCTGCTGTTCGCCGTCCTGTTTGGTTTTGCCCTGCACCGTCTGGGCAGCAAGGGCCAGCTGATTTTCAACGTCATTGAAAGCTTCTCCCAGGTTATCTTCGGCATCATCAATATGATCATGCGCCTGGCGCCGATTGGCGCTTTCGGGGCCATGGCCTTTACCATCGGTAAATATGGCGTCGGCACCCTGGTGCAGTTGGGGCAGCTGATCATCTGCTTCTACATCACCTGTATTCTGTTCGTGGTGGTGGTGCTGGGGAGTATCGCCCGGGCTACCGGCTTCAGCATCTTCAAATTTATCCGCTATATCCGTGAGGAGCTGCTGATTGTGCTGGGAACCTCCTCGTCAGAATCAGCGCTGCCGAGAATGCTCGACAAGATGGAGAAGCTGGGCTGCCGCAAATCGGTGGTGGGCCTCGTGATCCCGACCGGCTATTCGTTCAACCTCGATGGCACCTCCATCTACCTGACGATGGCCGCGGTCTTTATCGCCCAGGCGACCAACAGCCATATGGATATTTTCCATCAGATCACCCTGCTGGTGGTGCTGCTGCTCTCCTCGAAAGGGGCGGCGGGGGTGACCGGCAGCGGCTTCATCGTGCTGGCGGCGACCATCTCCGCCGTCGGGCATTTGCCGGTGGCGGGCCTGGCGCTGATCCTCGGTATCGACCGCTTTATGTCCGAAGCCCGTGCGCTGACCAACCTGGTGGGTAACGGCGTCGCTACGGTGGTGGTGGCTAAATGGGTCAAAGAACTCGATGCCAAACAGATGGATGATGTTCTGAATAACCGTGTTCCAGCGAACAAATCGCACGAATTATCCTCTTAAATCCTCCTCTTAGGCCCGTACTCCCTTGCTGGAGTACGGGCTCCTGCGCATAATTAGAGGTCATTTCCGCTTGGCGGAAATGACACGAAATGATTATTTTGCGTTGTCATGCGACATTTTCGTCTCCGTGTGGTCTAACCGACGTATTTCACTCTCACTTTTTTTCGGCAGCCCGTCAGTGGGGTGCTGTTGTAACCAGGAATGTTCATCAGGGGTTCACATGCAGGGCACAACAATTAAACTCTTAACGGGCGGTTTGCTGATGGTAGCGGCGGCCGGTTATGTGCAGGCAGAAGCGCTCCAGCCTGATCCGGCCTGGCAACAAGGGACCTTAGCGAATGGTTTGACGTGGCAGGTGCTGGCCACGCCGCAGCGTCCCAGCGACCGTATTGAAGTCCGTCTGTCCGTGAATATTGGCTCGCTGAGCGAAAGCACTCAGCAGAGTGGTTTCAGCCGCTTTGTTCCTCGCCTGGCGTTGACGCAAAGCGGCAGCCTGCCGACGATGCAGGCGCGCTCTTTATGGCAGCAGAGTATTGACCCGAAGCGTCCTCTGCCGCCGGCCATCGTCTCCTACGATTACACAATGTTTAATCTCAGTCTGCCCAATAACCGCAACGATCTGCTGAAAGAGGCGCTGAGCTGGCTGGCGGACGCCAGCGGTAAGCTGACCATTACGCCTGAATCGATCAATCATGCGCTGCAGGGCAGCGACATGGTGGCGACGTGGCCGCTGGATACCAAAGAGGGCTGGTGGCGCTACCGCCTGAAAGGGTCCACCATGCTGGGCCATGATCCTGCCGCGCCGCTGAAGCAGCCGATAGACGTGGCGCAGCTGAAAGACTTTTATCATAAATGGTACACCCCCGACGCCATGACGCTGATTGTGGTCGGTAACGTCGACAGCCGCAGCGTCGCTGAGCAAATCAGCAAAACCTTCGGCGATCTGAAGGGCAAGCGGGAAACGCCCGCGGCGGTGCCGACCTTATCGCCACTGCCTACCGTGCCGGTCAGCATCATGACCAGCGCGGTGCGTCAGGACAAACTGTCCATCATGTGGGATGCGCCCTGGCAGCCAATCCGCGACTCCGCGGCGCTGCAGCGCTACTGGCGCGACGACCTCGCCCGCGAAGCGCTGTTCTGGCACGTGCAGCAGAGCCTGAGCAAAAATAACGTGAAGGATATTGGTCTTGGCTTTGACTGCCGGGTGCTCTATCAGCGCGCGCAGTGCGCGATCAACATCGAATCGCCGGGCGAGCGTCTGAACAACAACCTGAGCGTGGTCTCGCGCGAGCTGGCGAAAGTGCGGGACAACGGCCTGCCGCAGGAGGAGTTTGACGCGCTTATCGCCCAGAAAAGCCTCGAGCTGCAGAGGCTGTTTGCCACCTATGCGCGCACTGACACCGATATTCTGATGAGCCAGCGCATGCGCTCCCTGCAGAATCAGGTGGTGGATATCGCGCCGGAGCAATATCAGAAGCTGCGCCAGGAGTTCCTCAACTCCCTGACGGTAGACATGCTGAATCAGTACCTGCGTCAGCAGCTGTCCCAGGATATGGCGCTGGTGCTACAGCAGCCGAAAGGCGAACCGGAATACAACATGAAGGAGCTGCAGGCCACGTGGGAAAAACTGATGGCGCCGAATCCGGCGGCCGCGGCGGTCAGCGGCAGCGCTGATACAGTTGACGCCCACAGCGAGGCCAGCGACATCCCGCCAGGGCAGTAACTAACGCCTCTCCGGCGCGCCAGCGGCGGCCGGAGAGCGCTTCCTGCGGAGAATTACTGCGGCATCGCTTCCCGCGGGATGATCGCCCCGCGATACTGGATCACCGTGCTGGCGGTCAGGTGTCCGCGTTTGGCGGCGGATTCAGCATCGCCGCCGGTCAGGCGAACGGCCAGGTAGCCGGCGCTGAAGGAGTCTCCGGCGGCGGTGGTATCCACCACCTTCTCTTTTGCCAGCCTGACAGCCGGCACTTCCTGTAGCGGTTGCCCGCTAACCGAGACCAGGCAGGCATCCGCCCCGCGCTTCACCACCACCTCTTCCACGCCGGCGGCATGCGTGCGGGCGATCACCTCAGCAACCGGTTTTTCCCCCCACAGCGCGTCTTCATCATCGAGCGTCAGAAACGCGATATCGGTGCAGGCAAGCATCTCCTGATAGACCTGCTGCGTCTCCGCCTGGCTGGCCCACAGGCGTGGACGATAGTTGTTGTCGAAGATCACCTTGCCGCCGTTGGCGCGGCACTCACGCAGCAGCGTGAACAGCTTGTCGCGGCTGGCCGGGCTGAGAATGGCGAGACTGATGCCGCTCAGATAGAGATAGTCGAAAGTGGCCAGCTCTTCGCAAATCGCCGCCGCGCGATCGCTCTCCAGCCAGAACTTTGCCGCCGCCTCGTTGCGCCAGTAGTAGAAGGTGCGCTCGCCAGTGTCATCGGTTTCAATGTAATACAGCCCCGGCAGGCGGTCGGCCATCCGCTGGATAAGATCGGTGTTGACGTTTTCCTGCTGCCAGCTGTCGAGCATCTGCTGGCTGAACGCATCGGTTCCCAGCGCGGTGACATAGTGGACGCTCAGTGCGCTGGCATCGGTCTGCCGCGCGATATAGACCGAGGTGTTTAAGGTATCGCCGCCAAAGCCGCGGTTAACGGCCCCGTTCTTCTCTGACAGCTCAATCATGCATTCGCCAATAACGGCAATTTTTTTAGACATAGCCAGAACCTGCAATGGAATCGATATAAGCGCTAGTGTGCGCTGCGCTGTTTTGCTGGTCAATCATATTAAAACATCGTTCCATTATTTTTTTGACCTGACGCGCGTAATGTGACGAAAAGCGCATTTCCAGGATAAACGCCGCGTTTTGACTATATTCAGGACTGACGTGATGCAAAAGGAGCGGAGTAGGGATGAGCAGAACCCGTAAAACGTTGGTTATCATCACAGGAACGATACTGTTGCTGATCGTTCTCTTCTTTATCGTGCTGGCCACCTTTGACTGGAACCGGCTGAAGCCGACGATCAATCAGAAAGTGTCCGCCGAACTTAACCGACCGTTCGCCATCCGCGGCGATCTCGGCGTGGTCTGGGAGCGGCAGCCGGACGAGCGCGGCTGGCGCAGCTGGATCCCGTGGCCCCATGTGCACGCGGAAGATATCGTGCTGGGCAACCCGCCGGCCATCCCCCAGGTGACTATGATCCACCTGCCGCGGGTGGAGGCGACCCTCGCCCCGCTGGCGCTGCTGAGCAAAACGGTGTACCTGCCGTGGATCAAGCTGGAACAGCCCGACGTGCGGCTGATCCGCCTGACGGAAGACAATAATAACTGGACCTTTCAGCTGGCTGGCGATCAGCGTACGTCGGGCGACAGCGCGCCTTCCAGCTGGTCCTTTCGCCTCGATAATATTCTCTTTGACCGCGGGACTATCGCCATCGATGACAAGATCACCCGCAGCGATATCACCATCCTTGTCGATCCCCTCGGCAAACCGCTGCCGTTCAGCGAAGTGACCGGCACGAAGGATCGGCATAGCGCGGCGAAAGTGGGTGACTATGTCTTTGGCCTGTCGCTGAAGGGCCGCTACAAGGACCAGCCGGTCACCGGCAACGGTAAAATCGGCGGCATGCTGGCCCTGCGCAGCGCAAGCACCCCTTTCCCGCTGCAGGGCGACTTCCACTCCGGCAACACCCGGGTGGCATTCAGCGGCACGGTCAGCGACCCGCTCAACGTCGGCGGTATTGACCTGCGGCTGAAATTCGCCGGCGACTCGCTGCGCGATCTCTACGACCTGACCGGTGTGCTGCTGCCGGAGACGCCATCGTTCTCTACCGATGGCCGCCTGCGCGCCGACTTTAAGCAGAAAAACCGCATGCGTTTTGACTACCAGGATTTTAATGGTCGGATCGGCGATAGCGACATTCATGGTTCCCTCACCTATACCACCGGCAAACCGCGGCCGAAACTCAGCGGCGATATGGAGTCGAAGCAGCTGCGGCTGGCGGATCTCGGGCCGTTAATCGGCGTCGATTCCGGCAAAGGGACGAAGAAAGGCGCTGCGCGCCAGGCGGGCGACCGACCGCAGCCGGCGGGTAAAGTGCTGCCGGCAGACCGTTTTGAAACCGATAAATGGCAGGTGATGGATGCCGATGTACGCTTTAAGGGCCGGAGAATTGAGCACGGCGGCACCCTGCCGATCAGCGATCTGTCGACCCATGTGATCCTGGAAGATGGCGACCTGCGCCTGCAGCCGGTGCGCTTTGGCCTGGCCAACGGGTCGATTGCCGGCAGCGTACACTTGCAGGGCGATAAAAAGCCGCTGCAGGGTGAGGCCAATCTGCAGGCGCGACGCCTGAAGCTGAAGGCGCTGATGCCGAACGTCGAGATGATGCAGAAAACCCTCGGAGAGATGAATGGCGATGTTCAGCTGCGCGGCAGCGGCAACTCGGTGGCGGCCCTGCTCGGCAACAGTAATGGCAACCTGAAACTGCTGATGAACGACGGCCTGATCAGTCGTAACCTGATGGAAATTCTCGGTCTTAACGTCGGTAACTACCTGATCGGCCAGATTTTTGGTGATGAGGAAGTTCGGGTGAACTGTGCGGCGGCCAATATCGACGTGACCAACGGCGTCGCCCGGCCGCAGATTTTTGCCTTCGATACGGAAAACGCGCTGATCAATGTGACCGGAACCGCCAGCTTCGCCTCCGAGCAGCTGGACCTGACCATCGATCCGGAAAGCAAAGGCTTCCGGGTGATCACCCTGCGTTCACCGCTGTATGTACGGGGCACCTTTAAATCGCCGCAGGCGGGGGTGAAGGCCGGGCCGCTGATTGTCCGCGGTGCGGTAGCGGCGGCGCTGGCGACCCTGGTGACGCCGGCTGCCGCGCTGCTGGCGCTGGTCTCCCCGGCGGAGGGCGATAGCAACCAGTGTCGGACCATTTTGTCACAGATGAAAAAGTAGGGGAGAGCCCTGACGCCAGCGGCGTCAGGGCGAAGGATCACAACGACTGGTGGCGGGTCTCGTGGGTCAGCAGCAGGGCGATCAGCGTCAGCGCCGCCATCGCCGCCAGATAGGTGCCGACCGCCGCCAGGCCATAGTTGCCCTGCAGCCAGGCGGCAATATACGGCGCGACCGAGGCGCCGAGGATCGACGACACGTTATAGGAGAATGACGCGCCGGTGTAGCGCACTTCCGTGGGGAACAGCTCCGGGAGCAGCGCGCCCATCGGGCCAAAAGTCAGTCCCATCAGGCTTAAGCCCAGCAGCAGGAAGGCGAAGACCAGCAGCGGGTTACCGGAACCCAGCAGCGGTTTAAAAGCGAACAGGGCGAACAAAATAATCATCGTGGTGATGACAATCATGCTCTTGCGACGGCCAAAGGCGTCCGCCAGCAGGCCGGCGACAGGCACCATCACGCCGAAGCCAATCACCGCCATCATCAGCATCCACAGCACTTCGTTACGCGGCAGGCCCAGGCCATTCGGCGCGGCGCCGGTGCTGAAGGTCATCGAGTAGACGGTCATGATGTAGAACAGGGTATAGGTTGCCAGCATGATGAAGGTGCCCAGCACCGTCACGCGGACGTGTTTGGTCAACAGGGTACCCAGCGGGATTTTGACCTGTTTTTTCGCCGCTGCCACTTTGGCGAAGACCGGCGTTTCGTGCAGCGAGACGCGCACGTACAGACCGATGATCACCAGCACCGCGGAGAAGATAAACGGCACGCGCCAGCCCCACTCCATAAACTGCTGATCGGTTAACAGCCAGGAGAGCAGCAGGAAGGTGCCGTTGGCGAAGAAGAAGCCGATCGGCGCGCCCAGCTGCGGGAAGGAGCCGTACAGGGCGCGCTTGCGCGCCGGGGCGTTTTCCGTTGCCAGCAGCGCTGCGCCGCCCCATTCCCCTCCGAGGCCAAGCCCCTGACCGAAGCGCGCCAGCGCCAGCAGCATCGGCGCGACAATGCCAATGCTTTCATAGCCGGGCAGCAGGCCGATCACCACGGTGGAGATCCCCATGGTTAACAGCGAGGCCACGAGAGTGACCTTGCGGCCGACGCGATCGCCAAAGTGACCAAACAGCGCGGAGCCGATCGGCCGGGCGACGAAGGCGATGGCGAAGGTGGCCAGCGACTGCAGGGTGGCCGCGGCGGCATCGCCCTGCGGGAAAAAGATATGCGGGAAGACGATGACCGCGGCAGTGGCATAGATGTAGAAGTCGAAAAACTCAATGGCGGTGCCAATGAGCGAGGCGACAACGACTTTGTTGCGTGAATTGACCGGGGCGGTTTCCTGCGAGTTTTCGAGTGTGGTGGCTGTGGCTTGCATAGATCTTTCTTATTTTTGCGCGAACGAAAAGCCATATAGCCACAGCCACAGGGACATTTCAATCTGTAACAAACGTGGAAAGTGGGCAAAAAACAGGCAAAAAGCGGATAATTTTTACACCAGTAAAAATGGTTCTATGAAATGCTTCACACAATTAAAAAGATAGAGGATAAAACCAGTTTTTGGTTAAATAAAAGTTAATGGGTGGATTTATCTACTGAAATAAAGCGCGAGGATGAATTTTGCCTCTTCAATTCATCCTCGCAATGCGTTAACGGTGGGTTTTGCCAGGCATCCGCCGGTCGTCTTTATACTCCGCGGTGGCGATCCATGCGGCGCAGAATAGCGTCAGGCGGGCAAAGAAATAGAAAAAGGCCATCAGCCCCAGCACCGAACCGAACGCCGCCCCGGAGGGGGATTTCACCAGCGCCGGCAGCGTCCAGGTCATGACGATTTTGATGATTTCAAAGCCAATCGCCGCGATAAGCGTGCCGCGAAACAGGGCTTTGCGCCGCGGACGATGGCGCGGCAGCCGCCAGAAGATCCAGAAAAAGAGCAGATAGTTGGCAAAAATCGAGATGGCGAGGCCGATCAGCCGCCAGGCGGGCTTCAGCCATTCAATGTTGTCGAGATACAGCGCGGAGATAATCAACTGCTGGGCGGAACCCGCGACAGAAGTGATGGACAGCGTAATAATCAGCGCCACCAGCAGACCGATCAGCGAGATAAGATCGCGGAAGTATTTTATCCAGATTTTCTCTTCGTCCTGCGGCCGGCGCTCCCAGACGTCGCGCGACTGGGCGCGGATCGCTTCGCGCAAATTGCCCATCCAGTTAATACCGGAATAGAGGGCGACCAGCAGGCCGACCAGACCGACGGCGGTGCGCTGCTGCACCGCGGTGTTGATGGTGTTTTTCAACGTCGCCGCCAGCGTCGGGTCGCTGACGTTTTGCAGAATCTTGTCGAAAATATCCTGCAGCAGGGTCGGGTGCCAGGCCAGCACGAAACCGGCGGCGGCAAAGGAGACCATCAGGATTGGGATCATCGACAGGAACGAGAAGTAGGTGATGGCCGCGCCGAACTGATTGCCCAGCCGGTCATTGAAACGTTCTGCGGCGCGCAGTAAGTGGGCGATCACCGGGTTGCGCTGCACTTTGGCCGCCGTTCCGGTGACGGTCTTCAGCGCCTGGCTGGCTTTTTGCCCGACGGCCGTGTCATTGAGAGCGTCGAGGGGGCTTTTGTTTTTCTCCGGCTGCGTGTCCGGTTCCTGTGGTGGGCGTCGATCGTCGTTTTCCGGCGTCATACGTGATTTCTTCCTTTTTTACCGCGAGATTCAGCAAAAAGTATACCTTAAATGGCGTATCCTGCAGGAACGCCTCTGCCTGCCCCCCGTTCTCCACTCGTGTGGATCAATCGACATACGCTTTCATCAGCCCGCCCAGCCACTCCATAAACAGATGTACGCGGCGGGAGAGATTGCGCCGGTGCGGGTAGATAAGCGAGACCGGCAGCGGCTCGGCGCGGTACTGGGGCAGGATCTCCGTCAGGTCGCCGGCGCGTAACGCCTCGCGCACGCCGGTACGCGGTACCTGAATGATCCCCAGCCCGGCGATACAGGCTGCCTGATAGGTTTCCGTGCTGTTGACTGTCAATATGCCGCCGCTTTTTACCCAGCGCACCGCGCCATCGATCACCACCTCAAAGCCGGGGGGACGGACCCCGAGGGTGCTGGCGTAGTGGATCAGGGCATGATCCGCCAGATCCTCAAGGGATTGCGGATAGCCAAATCGCGCAAGGTAGTCCGGGCTGGCGCAGTTAATTTGCGTCAGCTTGCCCAGTGGGCGGGCGATAAGCCCTGAGTCTTTGAGCGCGCCGACGCGTACCACGCAGTCAAACCCCTCGCGGATCACGTCCACCAGCCGATCGCTGCTGCTCAGCTCCAGTTCGATGCCCGGATACTGCTGTAAAAAAGTCGGCAGATGAGGGATCACCAGTTTTTTAGCAAAACCGACCGGCATATCCACCCGCAGCCGGCCGCTGATGCTCGCCGGATCGTGCTGGAACATGCCGTCCAGTTCATCGAGGTTGCTCAGCAGATCCTTTGCCCGTTCATAGTAGACCATCCCATCCTGGGTGAGCTGAACCCGGCGGGTAGTGCGGTGCAGGAGCCGCACGCCAAGATGGCTTTCCAGGGCCTGAATCTGCCGCGAGACGCTGCCTTTCGGCAGCGCCAGGGTCTCGGCGGCGCGGGAAAAACTCTCCAGATCCGCTACGCGAATGAATAACTGCATTGCATGAATTTTATCCATGCCGATCGCCTATTGTTGTTATGAATGAAACAGTAAAACGTAATGTAGCGTATTTATTGTTTCACTGGCACTTAATAAGCTAGAACACAATCACAACGCAACCTGAAAGGGGTCTTCTGATGACACAACGTATCGCTTTAGTGACCGGCGGCAGCCGCGGTCTGGGTAAAAACGCCGCGTTGAAGCTGGCGGCGAAGGGAACCGATATTCTTCTGACTTACCACAGCAACCGCCAGGCGGCCCTCGACGTGGTGGCGGAGATTGAGCAAAAAGGGGTCAAAGCGGCAGCATTAGCGCTGAACGTCGGGGATATCTCAAGTTTTGACGCTTTCGCCAGCGAGGTGGCACAGGTGCTGGCGCAGAAGTGGGGGCGAACCACCTTTGATTATTTACTGAACAACGCCGGGATCGGCCTTAACGTCCCCTTCGCCGAGACCAGCGAAGCGCAGTTTGACGAGCTGATGAACATCCAGTTCAAAGGGCCATTTTTCCTGACCCAGCGGCTGCTGCCCCTCCTGCAGGACGGGGGACGGATCCTCAACGTTTCCAGCGGCCTGGCGCGCTTTGCCCTGCCGGGCTATGCGGCCTACGCCGCGATGAAGGGGGCGATGGAGGTCCTGACCCGCTATCAGGCGAAAGAGCTGGGCGGGCGCGGTATTTCGGTGAATATCATTGCGCCGGGAGCCATCGAGACCGACTTTGGCGGCGGGGTGGTGCGCGATAACGCCGAGGTGAATCAGCATATCGCGGCCCAGACCGCGCTGGGGCGCGTCGGGCTGCCGGATGATATCGGCGACGCCATCGCCGCCCTGCTCAGCGATGAGCTGGCGTGGATGAACGCGCAGCGCGTGGAAGTCTCGGGCGGGATGTTCCTCTGATCCTGACTGCCACCAGCCTGTGACCGGCGGTGCGCTACGGCGCATCGCCCTCCCCACGCAGCCGACCGAACAGCCAGTCATTGTGCCAGCGCCCGTTCAGCCAGTAGTTCTCCCGCAGCTCCCCCTCCAGCCGGAACCCGGCTTTGAGCAACAACTGCTTAGACGCCTCGTTGCCGGCGGTGACGCTGGCGGTCAGGCGGCGGACGCCGCCGGTGGTAAAGGCGTAGTCGCACAGCGCGCGCAGCGATTCGTAGCCGTAGCCCCGGCCCTGCGCCGCCGGAGCGAAGAGAAAGCCGACCTCGGCAATCTCGCGCTGATGATGCTGGTAACCGGTCAGGCCGAGCGGGGTATGGGTGAGCCTGTCGCGCACCACCAGGCACAGCCAGTGTTCATCCCCCGGCGCCCACGGCGGCAGCCGCGAATCGAACGCCTCGCGGATGGCCGCCTGCGGCCGGGGGTCGGCGACGTAGAGCATGACCTGCGGATCCTGCTGCAGGGAAAGAAAAAACGACCAGTCGTCCAGCTGCAGCGGTGAGCAGCGCAGGCGCGGCGTCAGGAGTTCAGGCATAAGCGTCATTCCGGGCAGGGCGAATCCTCTGAACATAGCAGGAGAAAGCCGCCGGGAACAGCCCGACTAGGTTGGCTCACCGTACAGGCCAATCAGTCGGCGCACCACGCCGTTGGTCCAGCCAAAGCCATCCTGCAGGGGATACTCCCCGCCGCCACCCTCATGCGGGACGCCGGTGGCAATATGGTATTTCTCAATCAGCTTGTGATGCTGCTTGTAAAAGTGATTGACCGTCTGCAGCCAGCTCCAGGCAATCTCATCCCCCAGCGGATCCTGGCCGTAACGTTTAAATCCCTGGATCGCCATCCACTGCAGCGGCGCCCAGCCGTTAGGTTTATCCCACTGCTCACCGCTTTCATATTCGGTGGCCATGATCCCCCCGGGGGTGAGCAGGCGGGCCCGCACCGCATCGGCAAGGCGTTCTGCCTGCTCGTGAGTCGCCAGGCCGACGTAAAGAGTGACGATGCTGGCCGCGGAAAACAGCGCCAGCTGTTCACGGCGCCAGTCATAATCGCGGAAACAGCCGTTCTCATCATCCCACAGATAGCGGTTGACCGCCGCCCGCCGATCCTGAGCCTTCTGGCGGAAGGCCGCCTCTGTCTCGCGATCGCCCTTCAGGCCGGAGAGATTGGCGATGGTCGTCTCCAGCTTGAACAGGAAGGCGTTCAGGTCGATAGGGATAAACTGCGTCGTGCGGATGCTGGCCAGCCGCGTGATATCCCGCAGCCAGCGGCTGGAGTAGTCCCAGCCGGACGCGGCGCCCGCCCGCAGGTCGCGGTACACTTCATTGGCGGGCCGCCCGGAGTGTCGGGCGGTCTCCACGTCCTCGCGCCAGGACTCATCCCGCGGCGTGTCCCGGTCGTCCCAGTAGCGATTGAGCAGGGAGCCATCCGGCATACGCACCACGTGGCGATACGCCTGGTGCGGGATCAACGACTCGGCGCCGTCCATCCAGAAGGCGTGCTCCATCTTCAGATGGTCCAGATAGCGCTTCGCGCCGCGCACGCCATCCTCTTCAAAGAGTTCGACCATCAGGGCAAACACCGGCGGCTGCGATCGGCTGAGGTAGTAGGTGCGGTTGCCGTTCGGAATGTGACCGTAGGTTTCAATCAGCCAGGCAAAGTTATCGGCCATGCATTTCAGCAGATCTTCACGGCCGCTCTCCGCCAGCCCCAGCATGGTGAAATAAGAGTCCCAGTAATAGGTTTCGCTAAAGCGACCGCCAGGCACAATATAGGCCTGCGGCAGCGCCAGTAGCGACGACCAGGGGATATGATCCTGAGGCTCGCGGGTCAGCACCGGCCACAGCTTATCGATGTGCTCTTTCAGCGTCAGGCTGGGGTCCGAGGTGTAGACGTCGGTCTGGTTCTCCGGCAGCCAGAAGTTGTCTTCCACGAACTGTCGCAGGTCGAAGTCGGGCTGACGTTTGACCTTGCGGTAGTTGCGCAGGATGTCCAGCGGATCGTGTTTCGGCGCGCAGTCGGGGAAGGTTTTGCTGTCGGCAAAGATGCGTGATTTCTGCACGTTGGTAAACAGCTCAAGATAGCGATCCGCCGGGGTAAGGGCATCGGACGCCGGAAGCCCCTCGATCACCTCAGGCTCCGGTTCAGCGTCTATCATCTCATCCAGCTTTAATTCGTACGGATCGGCTTCGTAGCAGGGATCGATGTCGATCCTTAACTCGTCGTCTTCAACGTGGCGTAATTTCTGGCTGAACATAGCGATACGGACCTCCGGATAGCGTGAGTTCGGGGCCGGGCATACCCGGCCTTGTCTATTAAGCGTAGACAGTCGCTTCGGTGAGTGTGAAGCAAACTGTGCGTGAGATCACGCTTTTCCGCCGAGAAGAAAAGCTGTCATTTTAAAGTATGCTGTTGATAAGTAATTAAAAATTGTACATCCTGGCACAGATGAAATTCGGAGCATTCATTATGCAACAAAATTTTATCCCGGGGCGCTCACTCCCACGCCGCCTCCAGCATCTCCAGCAGCTGTTCGCCGCTCAGGCTGACCGGATTGGCCTTCATTGATGAGGAGGTGCTGGCGGCCAGCGCCGCCGGTTCCAGCGCATCGCGCGCTACGCCGAGGTCGCGCAGGGTGCCAAGGCCGGCGCGATGGCTCCATTCCCGCAGACTGTCCCAGACCCGATCCACAGGGACGTCCAGCCCGTCGGCCAGCCAGCGGCGAACGTCGTTGAAGCGCTGGCGCAGGGCAGGGTCGCTTATCTGCGACTCATTGAGCGCCAGGCCAAACGGCAGCAGGCTGCCGCATAAAGCACCGTGCGAGGCGCGGCTCAGGCCGCCCAGCGGGCCGGCAAGGCCGTGGATCACTCCCAGCCCGGCGTTCGCCAGCGCCAGTCCACCGCACAGGCTGACCCAGGCCATCTCGTCGCGGCTGGCCGGACACTCTTGTTCCATCAGGATTTTCAGCGCGCGGATGCCCCGCGGGATCGCCTGCTGGCAGAGGGCATCGGTGAAGGGAGTGGCCCGGCTGCAGAGCCAGGGCTCGATCACCTGGGTCAGGGCATCGAGGCCGGAGCTCAGGGTGATGCTCCGCGGCGCGTTGTCGGTCAGCGCCGGGTCGACAATCGCCAGGTCAGGCAGCATTCGGTCGTCGCGCAGGCTCACTTTCCGCTGTTGTTCCGGGACGTTGATCACCGCATTTTTGGTGACCTCCGCGCCCGTCCCGGCGGTGGTCGGGATCGCCACGAACGGCAGCGGACTGGCTTCCAGCTGACGACCCGTTCCCACCACCTCCAGATAGTCGACCAGCGGGCCGGCGGCGGGCACCAGCGCCGCAATCGCCTTACCGGCGTCAATCACCGCGCCGCCGCCGAGGCTGACCACTGCCCGGACGCCTTTCTCGCGCGCCAGCTGGACGCCCTGCTCGATATCGATAAGCCAGGGTTCGCGGCTTATCGCCAGCATCGTGACCTCCAGCTGCAGCGCCTCCAGCTGATGGCGCAGAAACGCCGCCCGCTGCGGGCTGGCGCCATGCACCAGCAGAATGGGGCCGCCCTGCTGCGCCAGCCAGGGGGCAGCGCTCAGGGCCTGACCACGGCCAAAACGAATATTTGCGGGCATCAAAACGGTAAAAGGGGTCAACATGTCGGGTTCCTTTTCGGCAAACAGGCTGGAATCAACTATACACATTATCCACTACTCTGCCTGGTTGCTGGCTGGCAAGGCTGACAATAGAGTAGAGTGAAAGATCTCTCTTTTATGGCTGAGGAATCGCTGACAATGCTAACAATTCTGGGCAAACGCTCTTCAATCAATGTACGGAAAGTGTTGTGGACCTGCGAGGAAGCCGGGCTGGCGTACCAGCAGGAGGATTACGGTAGCGGATTTAAGCCTCTGGATACGCCTGAGTTTCAGCGCCTGAATCCTAACAGCCTGGTGCCGGTGCTGCTGGACGGTGACTTCGTGCTCTGGGAGTCGAACAGTATCTGCCGCTATCTGGCGCGGAAAGCGGAGCGCTGGGATCTGCTGCCCGCCGAGCCACAGCCCGCCGCCGAGGTGGAGCACTGGATGGACTGGCAGGCGACCGAGTTTAACACTGCCTGGCGCCATGCCTTTATGGGGCTGGTGCGTAAAGATCCGCGCTTTCAGGATCCGGCGGCGATTAAAGAGAGTATTGCCACCTGGACCCACTGCGTGCGCATTGTCGAAGCGCAACTGCAGCGTACCGGGGCGTGGATAGCCGGCGAGCGCTTCACTCTCGCCGATATCGTGCTGGGGCTGTCGGTGCATCGCTGGAAGATGACCCCTTTTGCCCATCCGGAGATGCCGGCCGTGGAACGCTGGTATATGGCGCTCAATCAGCGCCCGGCGTTTATGCGCCACGGCAATAACGGCGTGGCCTGAACATAAAAAAAAGAAGCCCCTGGGGCTTCTTTTTATCATCCGGCGATCGCGTCTTAGCGCATGGTGACGAACTCTTCTGCCGCCGTCGGGTGAATGGCAACCGTGTTGTCGAAGTCTTTTTTGGTGGCGCCCATCTTCAGGGCCACCGCAAAGCCTTGCAGCATCTCATCCATCCCGAAGCCAATGCCGTGGATCCCGACAATCTTCTCTTCCGGGCCGACGCACACCAGCTTCATGCGGCACGGCTGGCGGTGCGAGGTGACGGCGGTGTACATCGCGGTGAAAGAGGATTTGTAGACCTTCACGGCATCGTCGCCGTACTGCTCGCGCGCCTGCGGCTCGGTTAAGCCGACGGTGCCGATAGGCGGGTGGCTGAAGACCACGGTCGGGATGTTGCTGTAGTCCAGATGCTCTTCCGGCTTGTTGTTAAACAGGCGTTCGGAGAGGCGACGGCCTGCGGCCACGGCCACCGGGGTCAGCTCGACGGCGCCAGTGTTATCGCCCACCGCGTAGATGCCCGGCACGTTGGTGTTCTGGAACTTATCAACGACGATGTAGCCTTTTTCGTTGGTTTTGACGCCAGTAGCCGCCAGGTCGAAGTTATCGGTCGCCGGTTCGCGGCCAATCGCCCAAATCAGGCAATCTACGGTCTGGCTGCGGCCATCTTCCAGCTCCAGCGTCAGGCTGCCGTCGGCATTCTTGACTACCGCTTTCGGGATCGCGTTGGTGTGGAGCTGTGGGCCTTCGGCGTTCATCACTTCCACCAGGGTCTCCACGATCAGCGGATCGAAGCTGCGCAGCGGCGCGTGTTTACGCACGAACAGGTGCGTTTCGGCGCCGAGGCCGTTAATCACCCCCGCCAGCTCAACGGCGATATAGCCCGCGCCGACCACCGCCACGCGCTTCGGCAGCGCCGGCAGTTCAAAGAAACCGTCGGAATCAATACCGTATTCCACACCCGGAATATTCGGGTGGCTCGGCCGGCCGCCGGTGGCGATCAGGATATGGTCAGCGGTGATCGTCTCGCCGTTCACTTCCACGGTATGGGCATCGACAAAGCGCGCGAAGCCTTTGATCACGTCGACGTTGTTCTTACCCAGTACGTTGTCGTAGGAGGTATGGATGCGGTCGATGTAGGCGCTACGGCTGGCGACCAGCTTCTCCCAGTCGAAATGGTTGATGGTGGTATCGAAACCGTAGTCCGGGCCGTAAAGATGAATCGCTTCGCGGATCTGCGCCGCATGCCACATTACTTTTTTCGGCACGCAGCCGACGTTGACGCAGGTGCCGCCCAGTTCTTTGGCTTCAATCAGCGCGCACTTCTGGCCGTACATGGCCGCGCGGTTAATCGAGGCGATACCGCCGCTACCGCCGCCGATGGCGAGGTAATCATAATGTTTGCTCATGCCCATATGTCCTTAATCGTTGATTGCCGCGATTGTAGCGCGAGGCTTAAAAGGTTCCACCGATGGTTGCGATTACTCCGGTACGATCCAACTGACGGTGGCGTGGCCGGTGCCGGCCGGAACCAGCTTGCTGTGCAGCCACGGCAGCACATTGTTCATCTGCTGCTCCAGCTTCCACGGCGGGTTGATGACGATCATCCCGGAGGCGGTCATGCCGCGCTGGTCGCTGTCCGGACGCACCGCCAGCTCGATTTGCAGAATTTTGCGAATGCCGGTGGCTTCTAACTCTTTGATCATGCGTTTGATCTGTGCGCGCAGCACGACCGGATACCACAGGGCGTAGGTGCCGGTGGCGAAGCGTTTGTAGCCTTCGTGGATCCCGGTCACCACCGCCTGATAGTCGGTTTTAATTTCGTACGGCGGGTCGATCAGAATCAAACCGCGGCGCGATACCGGCGGCAGCTTGGCTTTCAGCTGCTGGTAGCCATCGGCTTTATCGACGCGCGCGCGGCTGTCTTTCTGGAATTCAGCGCGCAGCAGCGGGAAGTCGCTCGGGTGCAGCTCGGTCATCTGCAGGCTGTCCTGCTCGCGCAGCAGCTGGCGGGCGATCAGCGGAGAGCCCGGGTAGTAGCGCAGCTGGCCATTACGGTTGAAGTGTTCGACCACGGAAATATACGGCTCCAGCTCTGCCGGCAGGTCGTCCTGCTGCCAGATGCGGGCGATGCCTTCGAGATACTCGCCGGTACGCTCGGCGTGCTCGCCGCTCAGCTGATAGCGGCCCGCGCCAGCGTGGGTGTCCAGGTAGAGAAACGGTTTTTCTTTCTCTTTCAGCGCTTCGATGATCAGGCTCTGAACGGTGTGTTTGAGGACGTCGGCGTGGTTGCCTGCGTGAAAGCTGTGGCGATAACTGAGCATGGATACAGAGATTCCGGGAAGTAAACAAGTTAACCGATAGTTTACCGCAGATCGGCCGAGATTACCGCTGCGCCGCCGCGCTGTTTCATTTCTGCCAAAAGCGTTGCAAAACATAACGCTGTCATAAAAACGTCAAACGGCCGCGCTAGCGTCGGGTGCAGGCAAGGTAATTATCTGAATAAAAGGAAAAATAATGAAAAGGCAACTCTCACTGCTGGCCATCGCGCTGCTGCTGGCGCAACCGGTTCTGGCCAAAGACATCCCGCTGGACAGGGCGGCGGCCCTCGCCAATAGCGTGACGCCGGCTGCCTCCAGCCAGGCGTATGACGATCTTGAGCAACAGGCGCTGACGCAGCTACGTCACGCTCTGCAGGGGGATGCCGCCACGCTGACCCGCGATCGGCTGGCGCACACGAAACAAAACAAAACTCAGGCCGATACCGCCTGGCTGAAGGCCAGCGGCTATGACTTCCAGACCCGGGCCAACCAGCAGGCGGGTATTGCGCTGTTGTCGGCGTTCAGCACCCTGCCGGAGACCGTCGTGAAGCAGAATCTGGCGACGGTGACTAGCATCAATCGCGATGCCGTGCAGACGACACGCCGTCAGGCGCTGGCCGATGCGGAAGGGATTAGCTACCTCTACTTCCTCAGCGATGCGCTGGGGCCGCGGCTGGGCAAAGCGTTTCTGACCGCCTATGACCAGGGCGCGCTGGGGAAAGCGGCAGCATTGATCAAAGCCTCGGAAGTCAGCACCGGCGAGGCGAAAAAGCACTTCAACAATCCGCGGCCGTTTCTGGTTCAGGGCAACACCATTCACCTGGTGCCGGACGACGTGGTGGTGAAGGATAACCAGCCCTATACCGCCGACGGCGGCTCGTTCCCCAGCGGCCACACCAACACCGGCTATACTGATGCGCTGCTGCTGGCGGCGATGATCCCGGAGCGCTACGACGCGCTGGTAACCCGCGGCGCCCGCTATGGCTACTCGCGCATCGTGCTGGGCGTCCACTATCCGCTGGACGTGATCGGCTCGCGGATGGTGGCCGAGCGCAACGTGGCCCATTATCTTAACGATCCGCACTACCGGGTATTATTTAACGAAGCTCGCGATCAGCTGCGCGCCGCGCTGGCGAAAGCCTGCGGCACATCGCTTGCTGAGTGCGCGAAGAGCAGCGTGAAAGACGATCCCTGGCGCGATCCGGCGATGCGTGATTTCTCTCGTTTCACCATGACCTACGATCTGCCGCAGCAGAAGGGGCCGCAGCCGCGTCTGCAGGTGCCTGAGGGGGCGGAAGTACTGCTGGAGGCTGCCCTGCCGCAACTGTCAGCGGCCCAGCGTCGGGCGTTGATGGTCAACACCGCGCTGCCGGCGGGTTACCCCCTTTCCGGCGCCACCCCCGAACAGCAGTTCTGGCAGCGGCTGAATCTGTCGGCGGCCTGGGAGATGGCGCAAAAAAGGCATTAATGCGGTTTCCGGCACGCTGCACCGCGTGTCGGCCTTTTCCCGCAACGGGCGGACTTATCGCAGCAATACCCAGGATGACGCACCGCCCGTCATTGAAATTCCCCCAACTATCCCCCATTCTAGATCTCATGCATAAGCGCCGGACGCGCGCTTCATTCACCCTTTTCAACAGGACAGCGCATATGACCAATCCATTACTGACGCCTTTTTCCCTGCCGCCTTTTTCTGCGATCAAACCGGAACACGTGGTCCCTGCGGTCACCAAAGCGCTGGATGATTGCCGGGCCGCGGTGGAAAGCGCGGTGGCGCACGGCGCGCCGTATAGCTGGGAAAATCTTTGCCAGCCGCTGGCGGAAGTGGACGATGTGCTGGGACGCATCTTCTCGCCAGTCAGCCATCTGAATTCGGTAAAAAACAGCCCGGAACTGCGCGAAGCTTACGAACAGACCCTGCCGCTGCTCTCCGAGTACAGTACCTGGGTTGGCCAGCATGAAGGGCTGTATAAAGCCTACCGTGACCTGCGCGATGGCGATAACTACGCCACGCTGAATACTGCGCAGAAAAAAGCGGTTGATAATGCGCTGCGCGATTTTGAATTATCCGGTATTGGCCTGCCGCCGGAGGCGCAGAAACGCTACGGTGAAATCGCCGCGCGCCTCTCTGAGCTGGGCAACCAGTACAGCAACAACGTCCTCGACGCCACCATGGGCTGGAACAAGCTGGTGACCGACGTCGCCGATCTGGCCGGTATGCCGGAAAGCGCGCTGGCCGCCGCTCAGGCTCAGGCCCAGGCGAAAGAGCAGGAAGGGTATCTGCTGACCCTGGATATCCCGAGCTACCTGCCGGTGATGACCTACTGCGACAACCAGGCGCTGCGCGAAGAGATGTACCGCGCCTACTCCACGCGTGCCTCCGATCAGGGGCCGAACGCCGGTAAATGGGATAACAGCCCGGTGATGGCGGAGATCCTCGCTCTGCGCCATGAGCTGGCGCAGCTGCTGGGCTTTGACAGCTATGCCTTTAAATCCCTCGCCACCAAAATGGCGGAGGATCCACAGCAGGTGCTCGACTTCCTCACCGACCTGGCAAAACGCGCCCGTCCGCAGGGCGAAAAAGAGCTGGCCCAGCTGCGCGCCTTCGCCAAAGCCGAGTTTGGCGTTGATGAACTGCAGCCGTGGGACATTGCCTACTACAGCGAAAAACAGAAGCAGCACCTCTACAGCATCAGCGATGAGCAGCTCCGCCCCTATTTCCCGGAAAACAAAGCCGTTAACGGCCTGTTCGAAGTGGTTAAGCGCATTTACGGCATTACCGCTAAAGAGCGTACCGATGTCGATGTGTGGCATCCGGAAGTGCGCTTCTTCGAGCTGTATGACGAACACAACGAGCTGCGCGGCAGCTTCTATCTTGACCTGTATGCCCGCGAACATAAACGCGGCGGGGCGTGGATGGACGACTGTGTCGGCCAGATGCGTAAACTGGATGGTTCCCTGCAGAAGCCGGTCGCCTACCTGACCTGTAACTTCAACCGCCCGGTCAACGGCAAACCGGCGCTGTTCACCCACGACGAAGTGATTACCCTGTTCCACGAGTTCGGCCACGGTCTGCACCACATGCTGACCCGCATTGATACCGCCGGCGTTTCCGGCATCAGCGGGGTGCCGTGGGATGCAGTCGAACTGCCGAGCCAGTTTATGGAAAACTGGTGCTGGGAGCCGGAAGCGCTGGCGTTTATCTCCGGTCATTATGAAACCGGTGAACCGCTGCCGCAGGAGCTGCTGGAGAAAATGCTGGCGGCGAAAAACTACCAGGCGGCGATGTTTATTCTGCGCCAGCTGGAGTTCGGCCTGTTCGATTTCCGCCTGCATGCGGAATACAAGCCGGAGCAGGGGGCGAAAATTCTTGAGACCCTGGCCGAGATTAAAAAGCAGGTCGCTGTGGTGCCGGGCCCGACCTGGGGCCGTTTCCCGCATGCGTTCAGCCACATCTTCGCCGGCGGCTATGCGGCAGGTTACTACAGCTACCTGTGGGCCGACGTGCTGGCGGCAGACGCCTTCTCACGCTTCGAAGAAGAGGGGATTTTCAACCGCGAAACCGGTCAGTCGTTCCTCGACAATATCCTGAGCCGCGGCGGTTCCGAAGAGCCGATGGTGCTGTTCAAACGCTTCCGCGGCCGTGAGCCGCAGCTGGACGCGATGCTGGAGCACTACGGGATCAAGGGTTAAGTCTGCGGTGAAGATCTGCTTAATTGATGAAACAGGCGCCGGAGACGGCGCCTTATCTGTTTTAGCCGCCCGCTGGGGGCTGGAGCAGGATGAAGATAACCTGATGGCGCTGGTGCTGACGACGGAGCATCTGGAGCTGCGTAAGCGCGATGAGCCCAAACTTGGCGGCATCTTCGTCGACTTTGTCGGCGGGGCGATGGCCCACCGGCGCAAGTTTGGCGGCGGCCGCGGTGAAGCGGTCGCCAAAGCGGTGGGTATTAAAGGTGATTACCTGCCGGATGTCGTCGACGCCACCGCCGGGCTGGGACGCGATGCCTTCGTGCTGGCGTCGGTCGGCTGCCGCGTGCGGATGCTGGAGCGTAATCCGGTGGTCGCCGCGCTGCTCGACGATGGCCTGGCGCGCGGCTATGCCGATGCGGAAATTGGCGGCTGGCTGGAGGAGCGGCTGCAGCTGATCCACGCCTCCAGCCTGACGGCGCTGACCGATATCACCCCGCGTCCGCAGGTGGTGTACCTCGATCCGATGTTCCCGCATAAGCAGAAAAGCGCGCTGGTGAAGAAAGAGATGCGCGTCTTTCAGTCGCTGGTGGGGCCCGATTTAGACGCCGATGGCCTGCTGGCCCCGGCGCGCCAGCTGGCGACCAAACGGGTGGTGGTGAAGCGCCCGGATTACGCGCCGCCGCTGGCGGAGGTCGCCACGCCGAACGCGGTGGTGACCAAAGGGCATCGGTTTGATATTTACGCCGGTACGCCGGAGTAATATTACGCCGTGGTGGTATCTCCCGGATAGCGGCGCAACGCGCCTTATCCGGGCTACCGAATTGTCGCCCGGCTCAGCGTAGCGTAAGCCGGGAACCGCAATATCTGAACAAACGGCGCCAGCGCGGATCGGCCATCTTAAACGGTTACTCGGCGCTGGCCGGGGTATTAATCATCCGGTTCAGCCACGGCACCATCAGCGCCATCATCACCGTGACGCCCAGTGCCACCAGGCCAATTTTACTGAACACATTGGTATAGACCGGCAAGGTCTGCAGCGGATCGGTAATGTTTTCCGGCACTGCGGTGAAGGTCGCCACATAGCCGCCCAGCAGGAACGCGGCGGCCTGGGTCAGAAACCACATCCCCAGAATAAAGCCCATCAGATGCTGCGGCACCAGCGCGGCAACCATCGCCAGCCCCAGGGCGCTGATCAGCAGTTCGCCCAGGCTCTGGAACAGATAGACCAGCACAATAAACCACGGCGAGGTTAATCCCTGGGCGTCGGCAAACCACATCCCGGCGGCTGCGGCGGTCAGGAAGCCCAGCGCGCAGAGCAACATCCCGAGGGTAAACTTCACCGGCATGGTCAGGTCTTTCCCTTTGTGACCGAGATGGGTGTAGATCGCCGCCAGCACCGGACTGGCAACCACCACCCAGAAGGGATTGAGCGCCTGGAAGCTGACCGGATTGATGGTAAAGCCCAGGATCTCATGATGGACGTTGTTGATGGCGAAGAAGTTCAGCGAGGTCGGCATCTGGGCATACAGAATGTAGAACAACACCGCCTCGATCATCAGGATAAAGGCGACGAACATTTTGTTGCGTCCGGTTTTATCGAGGCGAAACGCTTCGCGGAAAAAGAACGCAATGACCACGATCGACAGGACAATCAGCACCAGGTTGGCGACCATCACGTTATGCATCAGCCAGGCGCAGAGAAAAATCATTACCACCGTCCCGGCCAGCACCAGCGCCAGATTGCGCAGGCTGAGGGGGCGATGATCCGGCTCGGAGCCAATATCTTTCACCATCCCGCGGCAGGCGAAGTAGACCAGCAGCGCGATAATCAGCCCCGCGCCGCACAGGTTATAGGTCACGGCATAGCCAAACTTTTCGGCGATCACCGGCGCCAGCGAGAGCGACAGCAGTGAACCGATGTTTATCGACATATAAAACAGGGTAAACGCCCCGTCGAGACGGGCGTCTTTAGGCGGATAGCATTTTGACAACAGGCTCGCCGGGTTGGCTTTAAACAAACCGTTGCCGACGGCGATGGTGCCGAGAGCGATAAAGATCAGCTGCGGTTTCAGCAGCGACATCCCGGTCATAAAGTAGCCGATCGCCAGCACAATGGCGCCAAGCACCAGCGTGCGTTTGGTCCCCAGCAGATGGTCGCCCACGTAGCCGCCGATGGAGATCAGCCCGTAAACCAGCGCCGCGAAGGCGCCGAAGGTGATAAAGGCCTGTTCCTGAGAGAAGCCCAGCTGTTTAACAAAGAAGACCGCCAGGATCCCCTGAACGCCGTAATAGCCAAAACGTTCCCAGAGCTCCACAAAGAAGATCATGAAGAACGGACGAGGTTGCTGCAGCAAGCCCGTAGGTGCAGTAGTATTCATATTCCTTCGCCTTGTTTTACTTTCCCAAAAAGTATGAACGCGTATGCCAGAACGCGCCGAAAATGTCTGATAACTCGCCATGCTGCGGTTATTGGCTTAATGAATAGATTATTATATAGATGTTTTGGCGAATAACTGGTTGATCACACTAATTGAATGGCGATTTTATGGCTTTAATCTCTGCCATGCGGTGAGGGGAAAGCGAAAATAAAGACGCCCGCATCGGCGGGCGTCTTACGCGGATAACACGGGAAGGTTATTCGTCTTCTTCGTCGCGCAGCGGGACGATCAGCATGTCGACATGGACGGTGTTGATCAGCTGGCGGGCAGAAGACATCAGCTTGCTCCAGAAGTCCTGATGGTGGCCGCAGACCACCAGATCCATATCATATTTTTTAATCGCATCGACCAGCACCTGGCCGAGGTCGCCGCTGCCGCTCAGGGTCTCGGTGATCGGGTAGCCCGCGTTGGTGGAGAGCTCGGTCAGCGCGTGATGGGTCTCTTCGGAGATGCGTTTTTGCATGTCGCCGAGGTTAACGTCAATCAGCCCGGTGTAGAGGTCGGAGTAATTCACATCCACGTGGATCAGGGACACTTTTGCGTTATACGGGCGGGCCATAGAAACGGCTTTTTCAACCAGTACTTTACTCTCCGGGGACAGGTCTACTGCAATAAGAATATGTTTGTAAGCCATAGTGTTACTCCTTCCATAAGTTTGTCGATGACCATTGGACCTGACAGCTGGCGCTGCCGTTTCGCCCGCGTCCTGCGTGCTACATTCGCGGGAGGGTAGCCTTTAAGGACTTCATTGTAGAAGATATTTCCTACCTTATAGCGCCCCCCGCACTCCGTCAATGCACTGGGTTCACCTAAAAGTTAAACAAATTTATCCGTCTTACGTATTGATAACGAATAACCTTGTGGTAAAAAAATTAATGGATCTCCTACACTATTTAATGAGCCGGTCGGAAAAATAAATGTGATCGGAATCGCACTCTTTACGGTATCGTCGTGGGTTATTTGGGGAGCGGTAGCCGCGGAGGATTTCTCCGTGGGCGGGTCGCCGGGGAGGAGGTATGATCAGCACTATTGCGCTGTTTTGGGCCCTGTGTGTCGTTTGTGTGGTGAATATGGCACGCTACTTCTCATCGTTGCGTGCATTATTGGTGGTGCTACGTGGTTGCGATCCCTTGCTCTATCAGTATGTTGATGGCGGCGGCTTTTTTACCTCGCATGGGCAGCCCAGCAAACAGATGCGGCTGGTGTGGTATATCTACGCCCAGCGTTACCGTGACCATCACGATGATGAATTTATTCGTCGCTGCGAACGTGTCCGTCGTCAGTTTATCCTGACCAGCGCGCTGTGCGGTCTGGTGGTGGTGAGCCTGATTGCGCTGATGATCTGGCACTAACGACATCTTCGGGATAAAAAAACGGGCCAGCAAGCTGACCCGTTTTGATCGAATGACGTTTAAATCAGTTTCAGGGAGAGCCAGTAAAGGACGCCTGAAAGGATAATCGCTGCCGGAAGGGTCAACACCCAGGCCATCAGGATGCTGGTCACGGTCTTTTTCTGCAGACCACCGCCATCCACCAGCATTGTCCCCGCTACCGAGGAGGAGAGCACGTGGGTGGTGGAAACCGGCATTCCGGTGTAGCTCGCCAGGCCGATAGAAACCGCCGCGGTCATCTGTGCCGACATCCCCTGAGCGTAGGTCATGCCCTTCTTACCAATCTTCTCGCCGATGGTGGTCGCCACGCGGCGCCAGCCGATCATGGTGCCGATACCTAACGCCAGCGCGACCGCCATAATAATCCAGATTGGCGCGTACTCGATGGTGCTCAGCATATCGGTTTTCAGTTTCTTCAGCAGACGCTGGTCGTCAGCGCTGACGTCCGGCAGCTTCGCCACTTTATCAGTGGTGTCGGAGATGCAGAGCATAATGCGACGCAGCTGACCGCGCTGATCCGGTGACAGTGAATCGTAGGTTTCAACGCCGGTCAGCATAGTCTTCACGCGGTCAAGCGCGTTGATGGTATTTGCTGGATGGCAATGAAACTCACCGTTGGCCGCGGTATTGGTATCCGGAGATGGAACCAACTGGTCAACACCGGTGGCTTTCTTCAGCAGGTCAGGGCGCTGCTGGAAGAAGGTTTCCACGTTGTTGACCGCATCGCGGGTACGAGTGATTTCGTAACCGGAGGCGTTCATATTCACCACGAAGCCCGCCGGGGCGACGCCAATCAGCACCAGCATCACCAGACCAATGCCTTTCTGCCCATCGTTGGCGCCGTGGGAGAACGACACGCCGATAGCGGACAGGATCAGGGCGATACGGGTCCAGAACGGCGGTTTTTTCTTACCGTCTTTCTTTTCACGCTCTGCGGGGGTCAGGTGGATACGCGCGCGTTTTTTGGTACCGCTCCAGTAGCGACGGAGAATGAAAATCAGGCCGCCCGCAATCACCAGACCGACGATCGGCGAGATGATAAGCGAAGCAAAAATGCCGATGACTTTCGGGATATTCAGCGCATCAACCACTGAAGTACCGGTCATCAGCGCATTGGTTAAACCAATACCGATGATGGCGCCAATCAGGGTGTGAGAACTGGAGGCCGGGAGGCCGAAATACCAGGTGCCGAGGTTCCAGATGATCGCCGCCAGCAGCATAGAGAACACCATGGCGAGGCCATGTGCGGAACCCATGTTAAGCAGCAGATCGGTGGGCAGCATATGCACAATGGCATAGGCTACGCTGAGACCGCCCAGCAGAACGCCGAAGAAGTTGAAGAGCGCCGCCATCGCCACAGCAAGCTGCGACCGCATTGCGCGAGTGTAGATAACCGTAGCCACCGCGTTTGCGGTATCATGGAAACCGTTAATCGCTTCGTAAAACAGTACAAAAGCTAAAGCAAGCAATAATAATAGTCCGGTATGTAAATCCAGACCGGCAAATAAATGTAGCATAGGACGTTACGCCATTTTGAGGACATGAACGCGGCGCATTATCAGTGACTTTAGCGGCGCGGGCAAAGTGAAATATAGACTTTTTTTGATTTTCTTCCTGTTTAGGTTTTACCCTGTTGGGAGTAATCCTATATCTTTCAATGATGTATCTAATGCGGGATTTTTCCCGCTGGTGTGACCAGAGTGAAATATTTACAAAACCCGACAATTGGGGAACGAGGAACGCGGTGTGGAAAGGTTTGATGCCATTGTCGTTGGCGCCGGAGCGGCAGGAATGTTTTGCGCAGCGCAGGCGGGCCAGCTCGGCTGCCGCGTCCTGCTGCTCGATAACGGCAAAAAGCCGGGACGAAAAATTCTGATGTCCGGCGGCGGCCGCTGCAACTTTACCAACATGTATGTTGAGCCGGCGGCCTATTTGAGCCAAAACCCGCATTTTTGCAAATCTGCCCTGGCGCGTTACACCCAGTGGGACTTTATCGAGCTGGTCGGCAAATATGGCATCGCCTGGCATGAGAAGACGCTCGGCCAGCTGTTTTGTGATGATTCGGCGGAGCAGATCGTCAATCTGCTGCTCGCGGAATGCGAAAAGGGCGACGTGCAGATCCGCCTGCGCAGCGAAATCCTCAGCGTCGAGCGAGATGAACAAGGCTACCGGCTACAGGTGAACGGCGAAACGCTGATGACCAAAAAGCTGGTGATTGCCTCCGGCGGTCTGTCGATGCCGGGGCTCGGCGCCTCGCCGTTTGGCTACAAGGTGGCCGAGCAGTTCGGCCTGAAGGTACTGCCGACCCGCGCCGGGCTGGTGCCGTTTACCCTGCATAAGCCGCTGCTCGAGCAGCTTCAGGTGCTCTCCGGCGTTTCGGTGCCTTCTACCATTACCGCCGAGAACGGCACCCTGTTCCGCGAAAATCTGCTGTTTACCCATCGTGGCCTTTCCGGGCCGGCGGTGCTGCAGATATCCAGCTACTGGCAGCCCGGCGAGTTCGTCACTGTTAACTTGTTGCCGGACTGCAATCTTGAGGACTTCCTTAACGAGCAGCGCAGCGCGCATCCCAACCAGAGCCTGAAAAATACCCTGGCGATGCAGCTGCCGAAGCGGCTGGTGGAGTGTCTGCAGCAGCTGGGACAGATACCTGATGTAACACTGAAGCAACTGAACGTTCGCGATCAGCAGACGCTGGTGGAGACACTGACCGCCTGGCGCGTGCAGCCGAACGGCACCGAAGGCTACCGGACGGCGGAGGTGACCCTCGGCGGCGTGGATACTAACGAACTTTCGTCACGTACCATGGAGGCGCGTAAGGCGTCGGGTCTCTACTTTATCGGCGAAGTGATGGACGTCACCGGCTGGCTCGGCGGCTATAACTTCCAGTGGGCGTGGTCAAGCGCCTGGGCCTGCGCGCAGGCGCTGGTGGAAGGGTAATCCAAGGGCCCGGGTACTGTGGCACCCGGGCTTACTTGATCAGTTCAACCCAAGAAAATACTGGGCGATTTTGAAATAGATAATCAGCCCGGTGCCATCAATCAGCGTAGCGATAAACGGCGCGGAAACCACCGCTGGGTCGATGCCGATCCGCTTAAGCACCATCGGAATGATCGACGAGACAATCGCGCTCCACAGGGTAATACATACCAGCGTCAGGCTGACGATCAGCGTGATTTCCATGCCAATCCCCATCATCCAGGCGCGCAGGCAGCCCGCCAGACCCAGGGTCAGGGCAATCAGAAACGAGGTCGACACCTCTTTGCGGATCACCCGCCCCATATCGCGCAGCCGCACTTCCCCCAGCGCCATCGAGCGCACCAGCGTCGAGGTGATCTGCGTTCCGCTATTGCCGCCGGTGCCGATGAGCAGCGGAATAAAGAAGGCGAGGGCGATGGCCGATTCCAGCGCCTCTTCGAAATGCTGCAGCACGCTGCTGGTATAGGCTTCGGCCACGAACAGCAGCAGCAGCCACACCGAGCGCTTCTTCCACAGCGTCAACGGGCTGATCTCGAGGTACGGTTTTTCCAGCGGTAGCGTCGCCCCCTGCAGCTGGGCGTCTTCGGTGACGTCATCCTCCAGCAGATGGGCGATCTCCTTTTCCATCAGGCAGCCGACCAGCTCGCCTTTATCGACAACCGGTACCAGATCGAGGCCGCGCTCGGTGAGTTCGGCAATCACCTGCGGGCGCTCGTCGTCAGGTTTGACGCGAAACAGGCAGCTGTCCATCAGGTAGCGGATAGACTGCCCGACATCCCCTTCCTGCAGGAGCTTTTTGACCGACAGGCTGCCGCGCAGTTTCCTGCCGGCGACGACAAACACCTGGCCGGGAATATCATCGCTGTCCAGCTGGGAGATAAAGTGTTCGCGCGCCTCATGGACGCTGAGATGTTCCTGCAGCGTAATAAAATCGGTACGCATGTACTGGGCGATCGCATCGCCGTCGAAGCCAGAGGTCGCCTGATGGGCGGCGCAGAGTTGAATGGAAGACATGATTAAAATCCCTATAAAAAATCACTCATAGGGGCGAACAAGACAGGGTTAGCGCAGGCAGATCCCTACGTCCTGGTTTTAGCACTGCATAACGTATCTGAACGGTCATGACCGCCAGAAGTTACCTTGGCAACACCTTGATTCGATGGAAGCCTGTATTTCCCTGAGTGGTCTCTCTCGATACCAACAGGGCGGTAACTTGTATTTATGCAGGAGCCTCGCCATAACGAGATCGTTAAATGAGGCGCCATTATTGGCGAAGCGGGATAATTCACAAAGCGTATAGTTTATGTGGTTTATCAACTGTTGATAAACAAACTTCATCAGAATTTGGCTTGACTTCATCTTGTGCTATCATTAGCTTGACTTCAATGGATGAAGTCATGGGGCAGGGCGATGGAGCAGCAGGTTTTATCTTTACGTAATAAACAGCGCCACACGCTGGAGCGACTGTTTAAAATCCCTGTGCCACAGGGCATTAAATGGGCCGACATTGAATCGCTAATTAAAGCGTTAGGCGGGGAGATTAAAGAAGGACGCGGCTCGCGCTGTAAATTTTTGTTGAACCACAGCATTGCCAGCTTTCACAGGCCTCATCCTTCGCCGGATACTGACAAAGGCGCCGTGGAGAGCGTGCGCGATTGGTTAATCACTATAGGGGTAAAACCATGATCAAACCTAAAACGCCAAACTCAATGGAGATTGCCGGCCAGCCTGCCGTTATCAATTACGTGCCTGAGCTCAATGCATTCCGCGGTAAGTTCCTTGGATTATCAGGATATTGCGATTTTGTTTCCGATAGTATTCAAGGGTTACAACAGGAGGGCGAGATATCATTACAGGAGTATCTCGCAGATTGTCATGAAGCGGGGATTGAGCCTTATGCTCACCCGGAAAAGATGAAAACCTTCACGCTGCGCTATCCTGAGTCATTTGGCGAGCGTCTTAGCTCCGCCGCTGCGGAGGAGCAGGTTTCCGTAAATACCTGGATCCTTGAGACGCTCAATGAACGTCTCAAACAGGCTTAAAACAGTATGCAGCAGCTCGCCATCGTTTTAATTTTCATCCGCTAAACACTGCAAATGCCCATGGCGCACGCCGCGCTGGGCAATCACCTCATCGGCAAAATGCTGTACCTCGGCCATGTCACCTTTCAGCACCGCAATCTCCAGGCAGTCGTCATGACTGATATGCACATGCAGCGTGGCGACGGAGAGATCGTGATGATGATGCTGGGTGGCCACCAGCCGGCTCGCCAGTTCGCGTTTCTCATGTTCATACACGTACGACAGGACGGCATACCCGCGCCGTGATTCCGGCGACGCAGGATCCTGGTTGAGGGCGTCGCGCAGAATATCGCGTACCGCCTCCGAGCGATTGTGGTAGCCACGGCGGGCGCTGAGCGCATCGAGGGCGGCCAGCAGATCATCATCAAGGGTCAGGGTTACGCGCTGCATGGCATGGCCTCGTTTAGCAGAGTGGCAGGAAAAGGTGGCAGCACCGCGCGCTGCAGCGCCTGACCTGCAGGGGAGTGCAGGCGCAGCGGTAAGCTGACCGTCGCGGTTTCGACGATGCGCCCGTGCTCCATCACCAGCACTCGCTGGCAAAAGCGCTCCACCAGCCGCAGGTCGTGGGTGATAAACAGGCAGGCGGTGTCAAACTGCGCCTGCAGGCGCTTCAGCAGGGCGATAATCTCCGCCTGCAGCAGCAGATCGAGATTTGAAACCGCTTCATCCAGGATCAACAGCTGCGGCCGCACCGCCAGGGCGCGTGCCAGGCAGACGCGCTGCAGCTGCCCGCCGCTGAGCTGCGCCGGGCGCTTATCGAGCAGCGACGGCGCGAGGTCGACGGCCAGCAGCATCTCTTCCACCCGCCGCGAACGCGCCTCACGCGACAAGCGTAACAGATGGCGTAGCGGCTCGCTGACGATCTCGCGCACCGTTTTGCGCGGATTCACCGCGCTGAAGGCATCCTGAAATACCAGCTGAATATCACGGCGGAAGGCGCCGATGGCCTCGCCCTTGAGGGCAGTCAGCGGCGTGCCGCGCCAGGCAATATCACCGTGCTGCGGCGTTTCCAGACCCACCAGCATCCGCGCCAGGGTGCTTTTCCCACAGCCGCTGCGTCCGAGCAGGGCCACCGTTTCGCCGGGGGCGATGGCGAGATGGATCGCATGCAGGACCCTGCCGTGGTGAGGATAATCGTGACTCACTCCGGTGACGCTGAGTAAATTCATGGTGTTTTCTCCAGGCCGTACAGCGCCAGATGCGCGGCCAGCAGGCGCTGGCTGAGCGGGTGCCGCGGGGCGCTAAATAGCGTATTCACATCGCAGTGTTCAACGAGGCGACCGTTCTCCATGACCGTCACGTGATGCGCCAGCCGCGCCACGACGCCCATATCATGCGTCACCAGCAGCAGCCCCAGACCGCGCCTGGCGACGATATCCGCCAGCAGATCGAGAATGCACGCCTGGGCGATGGCATCGAGATCGGTCGTCGGCTCGTCGGCGATGATAAAGGGCGCGCGGCTGAGCAGGGCGAGAGCGACCATCATCCGCTGCAGCATGCCGCCGCTCATCTCAAAGGGGTAGCGCTTCAGCAGCGCCCGTGGATTGTCCAGACCCACTTCCTCCATCGCAGCCAGCAGCACGGCGTCATTTGTTTCACGACCCGCTGCCCGGCAGGTTTCCCGGGCGTGCGCGGCCATGGTCTGCAGTGGATTAAAGGCGCTGCGTGGGTTTTGCATGATGGTGGCGATGGTCGTGCCGCGCATTTGTTCGCCGTGCACCGGAATGCCGTCGAGCAGCACCCGGCCGGCGGTTTGCCTGACGCCAGGCGGCAACATGCCCAGCGCGGCGGCGCAGGTCAGCGATTTTCCGCAGCCACTGCTGCCGAGCAGCGCCAGCACCTGCCCGCGGCGCAGGGTGAAGGAAACGTCGCTGACCAGCGGTCGGTCAGCGGCAAGCGAGATCTGTTCCAGTTGGATCTTCTGCGGCATCAGTGGCTATGCTCCGCGATCAGGTGGGGATCGAGACGATCGCGCAGCGCGTCGCCCAGCAGGTTAAAAGCCATCACGCTGATGAACAGCGCCAGCCCCGGCCAGACCATTTGCAGTGGCTGGGTCCAGATATACTGTCGGGCGTCGTTGATCATTACCCCCCATTCCGCCGTCGGCGCGCTGACGCCGAGACCGAGGAACGACATGCCGGCCACGTGAAGCATCATATGGCCGATATCCAGCGAGGCGAGCACCAGCAGCGAGGGGATCACCGCCCCGGCCAGATGGTCGCTGAACAGCCGCCACTGGCTGGGGCNTGGCGCCGCTCAGTCGGGCGGCGAGGATAAATTCGCGCTGGCGCAGGGAAACCACCAGGTTACGCACCATTCTGGCATACCAGGCCCAGTGCGACAGCGCAATGGCGAGGATCACGTTGGTCAACCCGGTACCCAGCACCCCCACCATAAAGAACGACAGGATCGAGGTCGGAAAGGTCATAAACAGTTCGGCGAGGCGCATCAGGCCGCGGTCGGCGCGGCCGCCCAGCAGCCCGGCGCTGCCGCCGACCGCCAGACCGATCAGCAGCACCAGCAGCAGACAAGCCATCACCGCCCCCAGCGAAACACGGGTGGCGGCCAGCAGGCGTGAGAAAATATCCCGGCCGAGATGATCGGTGCCGAGCCAGTGTGCTGCGCCCGGCGGTAGCAGCCGCTGCTGAAGGTCAATCGCCGCTGGATCCCAGGGCAGCCACCAGCCGCTGCCGATGGCGATGACTGCCAACAGCGCGATAACCAGCATGGCCAGTTTTACCGGCCAGCGAAAGCTTTGTAGCCATCTCATGCGCTCACCTCCTCGTGGCGGCGCAGGCGCGGGTCGAGCGCCGCGTTAAGCACATCCACCGCCAGATTAGCCAGCACGAACACCGTCACCATCATCAGGGTAAAGCACTGGATCACCGGGTAATCGCGATTGAAAATGGCGGAAACCGCGTAGCGGCCGACCCCGGGCCAGGCAAAGATATTTTCGATAATCATGGTGCCGCCGATCAGCTCGCCAATGTGCATGCCCAGGGCGGTCACCACCGGCAGGGTGGCATTGCGCAGGATATGTCGGCGCTCCACCTGGCGCGCGCTCAATCCGCGTAGCCGCGCCCATATCACGTGACGCTGGCTGGCGGCGTCCAGCATGCTGGCGCGCAGCAGGCGGGCGTTGATCGCTAGCGACATAAAGGCGATGGAGACGGCGGGCAAAATCAGGTGCTGCCAGTCGCCATACCCCATCGCCGGGAGCCACTGCAGATGCACGGAAAAGAGCATCACCAGCAGAAAGGCCAGCCAGAAGTTCGGCATTGAGACGCCAAGAAAGGCAATCAGCCGTACCACATAGTCCGGCAGGCGATCGCGATGGCGCGCCGCCCAGATGCCCAGCGGCAGCGAGGTGACGAGGATCAGCGCCAGCGCCGCGCCGGTGAGCAGCAGGGTGGCAGGCAGGAAGTGCAGCAGGTCATCCAGGACCGGACGCTGGGTGGCATAGGAGAGACCGAAATCCAGGTGCAGCGCCCGCCACAGCCAGTGCAGATATTGCATAGTGAGCGGCTGGTTGAGCCCCAGCAGCTCGCGGGTCGAGGCAACCATCTCTTCAGTGGGCGGCAGGTTCGACAGGCGTAAATAATCCAGCGCCGGGTCGCCGGTGCCGAGCCGCAGCAGCAGAAAGATGATGGCGGAGGCGGCGAGCAGCAGCGGGATCAGCAGCAGCAGGCGGCGTAAAATATAGCGTAGCATTATGGCGTTACCGGGTTAATCTGATCGAAAGGGATCTCGGTGGTCACCGGGGCGAACGGGATCTCCCCGACCTCCTGGTGCGCAACCGACATCAGCGAGACATAGCTGATGGGCAGATACACCGCGTCCTGATGCAGGCGGGTCAGCACATCGTGGTACCGTTTTCTCCGCAGCGCCTCGTCCCCCGTGGTCAGTACTTCGCTAATCTCTTTATCAATCAGCGCCTTGTCCGGCAGGCCTCGCTGGGCCTGGTAATCCGCATGCGACGGGACGCGCATCGAGCTTAAAAAGGCATGCGGATCGTAGGGCGCGCCCCAGGTGCGATTGAAGATCATACCGAAGCGGCCTTCGCGCTGGCGGGCGTAAATGCTGCTCTCCTCCTCACCCACCAGGGTGACCTGGACGCCGACCTGCCGCAGATTGGCCTGAATAATTTCGGCCATTGATTTAGCCAGCGCGTCGGTGCCGATAAACGCCAGCTCAATCGCCAGCGGTTGCCCGGCTTTTTGTCGCCAGGGCTGGCCCTCTGGCTGCTGCCAGCCAGCCTGCTCCAGCAGGGCGCGGGCTTTTGCCGGATCGTAACGGCGCGGCGTCAGATCCTGCGGCGCGTAGGGGACCGAGGGGGCAAACAGGGTGTCGGCAACCTGCTGGGTGCCATACAACACGCTATCGACAAGGGTCTGTTTATCGACGGCGTAGTTGAGCGCCTCACGAACCGCCTGCTCGCGGGTCGGGCCCTGGCTGGCGTTCAGCGCCAGCATCACCGTTTCCACCGGGGCGGACAGGCGCGCCACGTAGCCGGGGTGATGGCGAAAGCGTTCGAAGGTGTCCAGCGGCAGCAGCCCTTCGTCACCGTAGAGCATATCGATTTCCCCGGTTTCGAACGCCACCGCCCGGCTGGTAGCGTCGGGGATCACCTTGATGGTGATTTGCTGCAGTGCCGGTTTGCGACCCCAGTAGCGCTCATTGCGTACCAGCACATCGCGCTGATTGAGCTGCGAGCTCGCCAGTCGCCACGGACCGGTGCCGATCGGGGCTTTAATGCCCCTGGCGGTGCCGCCATCGATAAACTGCGAGGGCGCGATGAAGCGGAACGGGCGGGGCAGGGCCAGCTCTTGGAGTAAGGGCGCGTAGGCGCTTTTCAGAGTGATCTGCAACTCAGTGGCGCTGAGCGCCCGCACGTCGGTGATCTGGTTGGCGAGCTCAAGCCAGGCATGGCGTTGGCGGTTGGCCAGCACCGCCTGGAAATTGGCCGCCGCGGCCTGGGCGTTAAACGGTTCGCCATTGGAGAAGGTCACATCGTCGCGCAGGGTGAACCACCAGGTTTTACCATCGGCGGCGTGACGCCAGCGGGTCGCCAGCCAGGGCTGTACGCTACCGTCAGCCTGATACTTCACCAGCGGTTCATAGACCATGCTTTGGGCAAACATCTGGTTGGGTGTATAGAGATGGGGATTCAGCGGGCCGACGTTAACCGGCCAGGCGGTGGTGAGCTGGTGCGGCGCGGCCTGAGCCAGTAAAGGGACGCAGGCAACCAGCGCCAGCAGGGTGAGGCGGATAATAGACAAGACGGCGATCTCAGCGACAGGAAAGTATGACGATTTTAGTGATTCATCATACTTTGGGAGTAACCTGGATCAATATTGCGCCGGAAAGTATAAGAAAATCGTATCATTATACGCGGGCGGTAAACACCGCCTGCGCTTCTCAGGGCGCCCGGAATAAGCCCAGCAGCGTGGCTACCTGCTCGTCGATCGGCGCCAGGTCCCGCTTAACGATCAGGTGCAGCGGCGTCGCGCGGCGCGCGCCGTGGCTGAGGGGCAGCCGCTTCAGCACGCCCTGGTCGAGATGGGGGCGAATGCGCTCTTCCGGCAGCCAGCCGAACCCGACCTGATACATCACCGCATCAATGGCGGCGTCAATGGTGGAGAAGGTCCAGGCGTCACGCGTCGCCTGACCATCGCCGGTCTGATCGGCAATGCGCACCAGCGGCCACGGCGCCAGCGTGCTGTCCTCCAGCGGCCCGTCGAGCGTGGCGAGAGGGTGGTCGCGGTGGGCGACGGCGATAAAATCAATATTCATCAGCCACTCTCCGCGGCCGGTAATATCCTGGCGGCGGGTCAGCACCATCACATCAGCTTCCGTCCGCGCCGCGCTCTCGTCATCAACGTTTTCCAGCACTTCGGTGAGTCTGACCTGGGTCTGCGGATAGCGCTGCTGAAACTGGCGCAGAATGGCGAATAGTCGCTGACGAGGGAAAATGCTGTCGACCACCAGATCCAGGCGGGTACGCGCCCCGTTGCGTAAGGTGGCGGCGTGGGTCTCGACGTAGGCGAAGGCCTGCAGCAGCGGTTTGACCTGATTTAGCAGCAGTTCGCCGGCCGGGGTCAGCACCGCCCGCCGGCCGGACGGCGCCAGCAGCGCCACGCCTAAGCGCTCCTGCAGCAGCGCGAGGTTATAGCTCACCGAAGACTGACTGCGGTTGGTCTCCTCCGCCGCTCTGGCAAAGCTCCCCAATTCCACTACCTTTTCGAGTAACGCCCATTGCTCCAGGGTTGTCTTGTGCATAATCAATCTAAAATTTGGATGTATTTAATCCAAACATAGCGTTATTCATTCATTTTTTAAAGACGTATGCTGTCCTCAACAAAACAGAGGAGAATAAATGATGAGCACTTTCGACAAACATGACCTCAGCGGCTTTATCGGTAAACATCTGGTCTATACCTACGACAACGGCTGGAACTACGAGATTTACGTCAAAAATGGCCACACCCTCGACTACCGTATTCACAGCGGCATCGTCGGCAATCGCTGGGTGAAAGATCAGGAAGCGTACATCGTGCGGGTGGGGGAAAGTATCTACAAAATCTCCTGGACCGAACCGACCGGCACCGACGTCAGCCTGATCGTCAACCTGGGCGACAAACTGTTCCACGGCACCATTTTCTTCCCGCGCTGGATCATGAATAACCCGGAAAAAACCGTCTGCTTCCAGAACGACCATATTCCGCTGATGAATTCGTACCGTGATGCCGGCCCGGCCTATCCAACGGAAGTGATTGACGAGTTCGCCACTATCACCTTCATTCGCGACTGTGGCGCCGATAATGACGAGGTCATTAATTGCCCGGCGAGCGAATTACCTGCGGATTTTCCTGCAAACTTGTAATTCAGCAGAAATAACTTTGTGATCTGCGCTAACATTTTGTCATTAAGCGTGACGATCGCTAATTAAAGTATTGTGTATTGGTTTAATTCCCGTTTACTTTTTGCTATTGCGTTCCTGTTTCTTGCCGCTTAACAGGAACGCTTTCCTGTCATACCCCTGCCATAAAAAATTCCTATCATACTGTTTAGTAATGAGTTATTACTTATTCTGAGAAAATATTAATTTCTTAATATTATCCTAAGCAAGGTCGACTACATTAATAGTGGTCGAAATACCCTGAAATGGAATGCCGCGCTGAACTCACTTCATTTTAATTTCGTTTAAGTCCGCAGGCGCAGGATATTTTATTCTAACGACCCTGATTTGTGCGTGGGTCAACTACAGAACAGGATGATGATGAGCGATTTTTTGCCGTTTTCGCGCCCGTCGATGGGCGACGCAGAGCTGGCTGCGCTGCGTGAAGTTTTAGCGTCGGGCTGGATCACCACCGGACCGAAGAATCAGGCACTCGAAGCGGCATTCTGCCAGCTGACCGGCAACCGCCACGCGATTGCCGTCAGTTCAGCGACCGGCGGGATGCATGTGACCCTGATGGCGCTGGGTATTGGCCCCGGCGATGAAGTCATTACGCCGTCCCAGACCTGGGTCTCCACTCTCAATATGATCTGCCTGCTGGGCGCTACGCCGGTGATGATCGATGTCGATAACGACAATCTGATGATTACCCCTGACGCGGTGGAAGCGGCGATCACTTCGCGTACCAAAGCGATAATTCCCGTGCACTACGCGGGCGCGCCAGCCGACATCGACGCCATTCGCGCGGTGGGCGAGCGCCACGGCATTCCGGTGATTGAAGATGCCGCCCATGCGGCGGGTACCCATTATAAAGGCCGCCACATTGGCTGGCAGGGGACCGCCATTTTCTCGTTCCACGCGATCAAGAACATGACCTGCGCCGAAGGCGGGCTGATTGTCACCGACGACGACGAGCTGGCCTCCCGTATCCGCAGTCTGAAATTCCATGGTCTGGGCGTGGACGCCTATGATCGTCAGACCCACGGCCGCGCGCCGCAGGCGGAGGTGATCACCCCGGGCTTCAAGTACAACCTTGCCGATATCAACGCCGCTCTGGCGCTGGTCCAGCTGGAAAAACTGAGCCACGCCAATCAGCGCCGGACGGAGATTGCCCAGCGCTACCTGCGCGAGCTGGCGGACACGCCGTTTAAACCGCTGACCGTCCCGGCATGGGATCACCAGCACGCCTGGCACTTGTTTATCATCCGCGTCGATGAGGCCGCATGCGGCATCAGCCGCGACGCGCTGATGGAAAAGCTGAAGGCGATGGGTATCGGCACGGGTCTGCATTTCCGTGCGGCTCATACGCAAAAATATTACCGCGAGCGCTTCCCTGAGGTTTCCCTGCCAAATACCGAATGGAACAGCGCCCGCATCTGTTCTCTCCCGTTGTTCCCGGACATGACCGATGACGATGTCACTCGCGTCATTTCCGCACTGCGCCAGCTGTCAGGACGTTGATATGCTTACTTACCCTCCCGTGAAGAAGGTCTCGGTGGTTATCCCGGTTTATAACGAACAGGATAGTCTGCCGGAACTGCTTCGTCGTACGGATACCGCCTGCGCCACGCTGGGGCGGCAATATGAAATTCTGCTGATCGACGATGGCAGCAGCGACGATTCTGCGCGCATGCTGACCGAAGCCGCCGAGGCGGAAGGCAGTCACGTCGTCGCCGTGCTGTTAAACCGTAACTACGGCCAGCACTCGGCGATCATGGCCGGCTTTAGCCATGTGACGGGCGATCTGATTATTACCCTTGATGCCGATCTGCAAAACCCACCGGAGGAAATTCCGCGGTTAGTAGAGAAGGCTGATGAAGGCTACGACGTGGTGGGCACCGTCCGCCAGAACCGTCAGGACAGCATCTTCCGCAAAAGCGCCTCGAAGATGATCAACCGCCTGATCCAGCGCACCACCGGCAAAGCGATGGGCGACTACGGCTGCATGCTGCGCGCTTACCGCCGCCATATTATCGACGCGATGCTCAACTGCCACGAGCGCAGCACCTTTATCCCGATCCTGGCGAATACCTTCGCCCGTCGCGCGGTCGAGATCCCGGTGATGCATGCCGAGCGCGAATTCGGCGACTCCAAATACAGCTTCATGCGCCTGATCAACCTGATGTACGACCTGGTGACCTGTCTGACCACCACGCCGCTGCGTCTGCTCAGCATTTTCGGCAGCGTGATTGCCCTGCTGGGCTTCGCCTTCGGCCTGCTGCTGGTGGTGCTGCGCCTGGCCTTTGGGCCGCAGTGGGCGGCAGAAGGGGTGTTCATGCTCTTCGCCGTGCTGTTTATGTTCATCGGCGCCCAGTTTATCGGTATGGGCCTGCTCGGCGAGTATATCGGACGCATCTATAACGACGTTCGCGCTCGTCCCCGCTACTTTATTCAACGTGTTGTTCGCCAGCCGGAAACGGCATCTAAAGAGGAAGATCGTTCATGAAAGCCGTAGTCTTCGCTTATCACGATATGGGCTGCACCGGTATCCAGTCCCTGCTGGACGCCGGGTATGATATCGCTGCTATTTTCACCCACCCGGATAACCCTGGCGAAAACCATTTCTTTGGCTCCGTGGCGCGCCTTGCCGCCGAGCAGGGCATTCCAGTGTGGGCGCCGGAAGACGTGAACCATCCGCTGTGGATTGAGCGTATCCGCGAGATGAAGCCGGACGTGCTGTTCTCCTTCTACTACCGCAACCTGCTGGGCGATGAGATCCTCAATCTGGCGCCGAAAGGGGCGTTCAACCTGCACGGTTCGCTGCTGCCGAAATATCGTGGCCGTGCGCCGCTGAACTGGGTGCTGGTCAATGGCGAAAGCGAAACCGGCGTCACCCTGCACCGCATGGTGAACCGCGCGGATGCCGGCGATATCGTCGCCCAGCAAACCGTGGCGATTGGCCCGGATGACGCGGCCCTGACGCTGCATCGTAAGCTGTGCGCCGCCGCCACTGAGCTGCTGGGCCAGGCGCTGCCGGCGATCCTTGAAGGAAAAACCGCAGAGCGCCCGCAGGATCACAGCCAGGCGACCTACGTGGGGCGTCGTACCCCGGAGGATGGCCGCCTCGACTGGGAGCAGCCGGCGCAGACCCTGCACAATCTGGTGCGTGCCGTCTCGGATCCGTGGCCGGGCGCCTTCGGCTACGCTGGCGCGAACAAGTTTATCGTCTGGAAATCCCGCGTCCGCCACGATCTGCCGGCAGCCAAACCGGGCACCGTTATCTCCGTTGCGCCGCTGATCGTGGCGTGCCAGGACGGGGCGCTGGAAATTGTCACCGGCCAGACCGAACGCGGTGTGTACATGCAAGGCGCTCAGCTGGCGCAGGCGCTAGGCCTGGTGTCCGGGGCGGTGATCAGCAGCAAACCGGTGGTGGCGATTAAGCGTCGCACCCGCGTGCTGATCCTTGGCGTCAATGGCTTTATCGGTAACCATTTGACCGAGCGCCTGCTGCAGGACGACAACTATGAAATTTACGGCCTGGATATCGGCTCCGACGCCATCAGCCGTTTCCTTGAGAGCCCGCGTTTCCACTTCGTGGAAGGCGATATCAGCATTCACTCCGAGTGGATCGAGTATCACATTAAGAAATGCGACGTGGTGTTGCCGCTGGTGGCCATCGCCACCCCTATCGAATACACCCGCAACCCGCTGCGCGTGTTCGAGCTGGATTTCGAAGAGAACCTGAAGATCATCCGCGATTGCGTGAAATACAATAAGCGCATCATCTTCCCGTCGACCTCTGAAGTGTACGGCATGTGCACCGACAAAAACTTCGACGAAGATACCTCCAATCTGGTGGTCGGGCCGATCAACAAACAGCGTTGGATCTACTCGGTTTCTAAACAGCTGCTGGACCGCGTGATTTGGGCCTACGGCGATAAGTACGATCTTAAGTTCACCCTGTTCCGTCCGTTCAACTGGATGGGACCGCGCCTGGATAACCTCAACGCCGCGCGTATCGGTAGTTCCCGCGCCATCACCCAGCTGATCCTCAACCTGGTGGAAGGGTCGCCGATCAAGCTCATCGAGGGCGGCAAGCAGAAGCGCTGCTTCACCGATATCAGCGACGGTATCGAAGCGCTGTTCCGCATCATCGAGAACAAAGACGGCCGCTGCGACGGGCAGATCATCAACATCGGCAACCCGGAAAACGAAGCGAGCATCAAAGAGCTGGCCGAAATGCTGCTCGCCTGCTTCGAACGCCATCCGCTGCGCGATCGCTTCCCGCCGTTTGCCGGCTTCCGTGAAGTGGAAAGCAGCGATTACTACGGGAAGGGCTACCAGGACGTTGAGCATCGTAAGCCGAGCATTCGCAACGCCAAACGCTGCCTGAACTGGGAACCGAAGGTGGAGATGGAAGAAACGGTCGAACACACGCTGGACTTCTTCCTGCGTACAGTTGAACTGGTGGACGATAAAAATCCATGAAACAGGTCGGCTTACGCATAGATGTCGATACCTTTCGCGGAACGCGGGACGGCGTTCCGCGGCTGCTGGACCTGCTGGGCCAGCACGGGATCCAGGCAAGCTTCTTCTTCAGCGTCGGGCCGGACAATATGGGGCGCCATCTGTGGCGCCTGGTAAAACCGAAGTTTCTGTGGAAGATGCTGCGTTCCAGAGCGGCTTCGCTGTACGGCTGGGATATTCTGCTGGCTGGCACCGCGTGGCCGGGACGCCGCATCGGCGCGGGGAACGAAGCGGTGATCCGCGCGGCCGCCGAGTCTCATGAAGTCGGGCTGCACGCCTGGGATCACTACAGCTGGCAGGCGTGGAGCGGCGTCTGGCCGCAGGAACGGCTGGCGCTGGAGGTTGAGCGCGGCCTGCTCGAACTGGAACGCATCATCGGCCGGCCGGTCACCTGTTCGGCTGTCGCCGGCTGGCGCGCCGATCAGCGGGTGGTCAAAGCCAAAGAATCCTTCGATTTTCTCTACAACAGCGACTGTCGCGGCACGCGGCCGTTCCTGCCCCAGCTCGGTAGCGGCACGTTTGGTACGGTGCAGATCCCGGTCACGCTGCCGACCTGGGATGAGGCGGTGGGCACGGCGGTCGATATCGCCGGCTTTAACCGCTACCTGCTCGACTGCATCCATCGCGACCCGGGCGTGCCGGTCTATACCATTCACGCCGAAGTGGAAGGTATTGCTTACGCCGATCAGTTCAATGAACTGCTGACCATGGCGGCGGAAGAGGAAATTCAGTTTTGCCCACTGAGCCAGCTGCTGCCCGCTGACTTTAGCGAGCTGCCGTCTGGCAAAGTGGTTCGGGGTGAACTGGCTGGCCGGGAAGGCTGGCTCGGACGTGAACAATTACTGACTTCGGGTGTTTGATGAAAAGCATTCGCTATGGCGTCTCTCTGATTGCGCTGTTTGCGCTGTATTACCTGCTGCCGCTTAATTTTCGTTTGCTCTGGCAACCCGATGAAACCCGCTATGCGGAGATCAGCCGTGAAATGCTGGCTACCGGTGACTGGGTGGTGCCGCATTTTCTCGGATTGCGCTACTTCGAAAAGCCGATTGCCGGTTACTGGATCAACAGTATCGGTCAGTGGCTGTTTGGCCATAATAACTTCGGCGTACGCTTTGGGTCGGTCTTCGCTATCACCATGACTGCCCTGCTGGTGGCCTGGCTGGCGTGGCGCGTCTTTCGCGACAAAAAGGTGGCTGTCCTGTCGCCGGTGATTTTCCTTACCGCGATGCTGGTGTATGCGATTGGCACCTATGCGGTACTGGACCCGATGATCACCCTGTGGCTGGCGCTGGCGATGTGCAGCTTCTGGGGCGCGGCGCAGGCGCAGAGCCGCAGCGGCAAAATACTGGGCTACGCGCTGCTGGGCGTCGCCTGCGGTATGGGGGTGATGACCAAGGGCTTCCTGGCGCTGGCGGTGCCGGTGGTGGGCGTGCTGCCGTGGGTGATCGCCCGTAAACGCTGGCGTGAAGTGCTGACCTACGGCTGGCTGGCGGTGATCGTCTGTACGCTGGTGGTGCTGCCCTGGGGGCTGGCTATCGCCCAGCGCGAGCCGGACTTCTGGCGCTACTTCTTCTGGGTCGAGCATATTCAGCGTTTTGCCGAAAAAGATGCCCAGCACAAAGCGCCGTTCTGGTACTACATTCCGTTCCTGATCGCCGGCAGCCTGCCGTGGCTGGCCCTGCTGCCGGGGGCGCTGAAGCGCGGCTGGCTTGAGCGCGATGAGGCTCGCGGCGCGCTGTATCTGCTGGGTTGGGTGGCGATGCCGTTCCTGTTCTTCAGTATCGCCAAAGGCAAACTGCCGACCTATATCCTGCCGTGCTTTGCGCCGCTGTCGATTCTGATGGCCCGCTACGCGCTGGAGGCCGCAAAGACCGGCGCGAAAGCGCTGCGCATCAACGGGATGATCAACCTGGGCGTTGGCCTGCTGGGGCTGATCGCCGTGCTGGTGGTCTCACCCTGGGGCGTGATGCACAAGCCGGTGTGGACCAAGATTGAGCTGTATAAATGTCTGCTGGCGGCGATCGCCTTCGCCGTCTGGGCGCTGATGGGCTGGCTGGCGATGAAAAACCCTGGCCGCCGCTGGAGCCTCGCCGCGCTCTGTCCGCTCGGCCTGGCGCTGCTGGTGGGCTTCGCCATCCCGGACCGGGTTATCGACAGCAAACAGCCGCAGTTCCTCGTGGATATCGTCAGTGAATCCCTGCAGCCCAGCCGTTACGTCCTGACCAACAACGTTGGGATCGCCGGCGGCCTGGCCTGGGAGCTGAAGCGCAGCGATATTATTATGTTCGACAAACAGGGAGAGCTGAAGTACGGTCTCGACTGGCCGGATGCTCAGGGAAGCTTTGTCAGCCAGGCCGGTTTTGCCGACTGGCTGGCCACGCACCGTCAGCAGGGGCCGGTCTCGCTGGTGCTGTTGATGGATAAAGGAGAGAGTATGGTTGACTTACCGTTACCGAAGCCAGATAACGCCTACGAGCTGGGTCGGGTGGTCTTCCTTCAGTATCTGCCGCAATGAGCGTCTGGATCTGTCTGGTGTTCGCCAGCCTGCTGAGCTGCGCCGGGCAACTCTGCCAGAAACAGGCGACCCGCCCGTCCCGTCGCGGACGGCGGAGTCGCCATATACTCTTCTGGCTGGGGATGGCGCTGTTATGCCTGGGCTGCGGCATGCTGCTGTGGCTGAGCGTGCTGCAGTCTATTCCGGTCAGCATCGCCTATCCGATGCTGAGCCTGAATTTCGTCTGGGTTACCCTCGCGGGCTGGGGCATCTGGCATGAGCCGGTCGCTCGCCGTCACTGGCTTGGCGTCGGGTTGATCGTCGTGGGCATTGTCATTCTGGGGACCAGCGTCTGATGGGCTTTCTCTGGGCATTATTCAGCGTCGGCCTCGTCAGCGCCGCGCAGTTGCTGCTGCGCAGCGCCATGGTGGCCTTGCCGCCGCTGACCGATATTGTGGCATTTCTCCAGCATCTGCTGCATTTCCAGCCCGGGACCTTCGGCCTGTTTTTCGGCCTGCTGGGCTACCTGCTGTCGATGGTCTGCTGGTACTTTGCCCTGCATCGCCTGCCGCTGTCGAAAGCGTATGCCCTGCTGAGCCTGAGCTATATCCTCGTGTGGGCTGCCGCCATCTGGCTGCCCGGCTGGCATGAGCCGTTCTACTGGCAATCGCTGCTAGGCGTGACGATCATCGTCGCCGGCGTGTTGACCATCTTCTGGCCGGTCAAACGCCGCTAGCCGGGGAGCCGGCTTTTGGGACGGCCCGGGCCGAGCAGGATCGCCAGCTTGCTGCCTCCGACGGTGGTCTCCATCCAGATTTTACAGACGCTGGTTAACGGTACCGAGAGCAGCATCCCCACCGGCCCCAGCAGCCAGCCCCAGACCAGCAACGACAGGAACACCACCAGGGTCGACATTCCCAGCCGATGGCCCATCATGCGCGGCTCCACCATGTTGCCCAGCACCATATGCACCACCAGAAACAGCGCCCCGACCAACAGGCACTCATAAATGCCGCTAAACAGCAGCGCCTGCAGCATCGGAGGGATAGCGGAGATAGCGGAGCCAATGTTCGGCACATAGTTCAGCAGAAACGCCAGCACCCCCCACATCAGGGCAAACTGTACCCCCATCGCCAGCAGCCCCAGCCAGACAATCAGCCCGGTCCACAGGCTAATCAGCGTCTTCAGCGCCAGATAATGGGTGACGCCTTTCAGCGCCCGGTGCAAGCCGGCGATATGCAGGCGCGGGTTATTGAGGGCAAAACGCAGTTTGTAGGGCAGGTGGCGAACCTCAAACAGCATAAAGATCACCGTCATCACCAGCAGCACGATGCTGGCCATCGCCCCGGAAAGCTGGGTCATTAGCGTCGTGGCCCAGGTCATCAGCCGTTCTGAATCCATGCGCCGCAGCATGCGCTCCGGATTGATATGCAGATTAAGGAAGGGGAGATACTCCTGGAGTTGGAGGATCTTGCGCGTCAGGGCGCGGTTGAAATCGGGGAGCATGGCGACAAAGTCATTGAGCGACGCCGCCAGTACGCCAAGCAGCGCGGTGAGCATCACCAACATCGCCGTCACCACCAGGGTAATGGCGAACGGACGCCGCACCCCGCGGCGAATGAACCAGGTGACCAGCGGGTTGAGAACAATAGCGAAAAACAGCGCCAGCAGCAGCTGCACCAGAATATCGGCGGCGGCGTGGATCCCGGCGAGGATAATCACTAACGCTGCCAGCTTAAGTAAAATATGGAGCCCGGCTTTATCAGCCTGCGGAGAGGACATAGGTATTCCTTTTATGAGTCGCGCCAGATAAGTGTAGCGGTTCGCCGACTGCCAATATTCCGAAAGGAGGGCTGCTTTTCCGCCGACAGCGTGGTAATAGTGAAAGCTGATTGTCGAAATCTGGTGGAACCTGATGCCCGAACCCGTCGCCGAGCCGGCGCTCAATGGACTGCGCCTCAATCTGCGGATTGTCTCTGTCGTTATCTTTAACTTTGCCAGCTATCTCACCATCGGCCTGCCGCTGGCGGTGCTGCCCGGCTATGTGCATGATGTCATGGGCTTTAGCGCTTTCTGGGACGGGCTGGTGATTAGTCTGCAATATTTCGCCACGCTGCTCAGCCGCCCGCATGCCGGGCGCTATGCCGACCTGCTGGGGCCTAAAAAGATTGTCGTCTTCGGTCTCTGCGGCTGTTTTTTGAGCGGTTTGAGCTATCTGTTGGCGGCCTGGAGCAGCGGCTGGCCTCTGGTTAGCCTGCTGCTGTTATGCCTCGGACGGGTGATCCTTGGTATCGGCCAGAGCTTCGCCGGCACAGGCTCGACGCTGTGGGGCGTCGGCGTGGTCGGTTCGCTGCATATCGGGCGGGTGATCTCGTGGAACGGGATTGTGACCTACGGGGCGATGGCGATGGGCGCGCCGCTCGGCGTGCTGTGCTATTCACACATTGGCCTCAGCGGCCTGGCGGTAGTCATTATGGCGGTGGCGCTGGTGGCGATCCTCTGTGCGCTGCCCCGCGCGGCGGTGAAGGCTACCAAAGGTAAAGCGATGTCGTTTCGCGCGGTGCTTGGCCGGGTCTGGCCCTACGGTATGGCGCTGGCGCTGGCCTCCGCCGGCTTCGGGGTGATCGCCACCTTTATCACGCTGTTTTATGACGCCAAAGGCTGGGACGGCGCGGCTTTCGCTCTGACGTTATTCAGCTGCGCGTTCGTTGGCACGCGGCTGCTGTTTCCTAACGGCATTAATCGCCTCGGTGGACTGAACGTGGCGATGCTCTGCTTTAGCGTGGAGATTATCGGACTACTGCTGGTCGGCTTTGCCGATACGCCGTTGCTGGCGAAAATCGGCACCTTCCTTACCGGGGCGGGGTTCTCGCTGGTCTTCCCGGCGCTGGGGGTGGTGGCGGTCAAAGCGGTGCCGCAGCACAATCAGGGGTCGGCGCTGGCGACCTATACCGTGTTTATGGATTTGTCGTTGGGGGTCACCGGGCCGCTGGCCGGATTGTTGATGGCGTGGACCGGGATCTCGATGATTTATCTCGCCGCGGCTGGGCTGGTGATGGCGGCGCTGCTGTTGGGCTGGCGGCTAAAAAAACGGCCCCCGGTTAGCGAACCGGAGGCCATCGCACCAGGCCAGTAATTACTGGATGGTGAGGGTGTTGATGATGCTTTCTGCTTCGGTCTGCGCCTGCTGCTGGTTGTCCGCCGGCAGGGTCACCTGCAGGGTCAGCAGTTTGTCATCCACTTTGCCGAGGATCACTGAAGACCAGGCGGTCTGCCCCTTGGCAGAGATGATGCTGTCCAGCTGCTGCAGGGTATGGCCTTTCATCTCCAGCGATTTGTTGCTCACCACCTGCAGCTGCGGGTCGCGGCTACGCTGCTGATCTTCCAGTCGTTTCGCCAGTACCGCCAGATCTTCATTGGTGCTGTCGCCGACGATGACGATGACCGCTTTCTGGCCGGTAGCGTCAGAGTAGACGTGCATGTTGTTCGCCTGGGTACCCAGTTTGCCGCTCTGGTCGGCCATGCCCGCAGGCAGGGTGAAGCTCAGTTTGCCATCCAGCAGGCTGATTGCCTGGCCGCTGGCATTGCTCTCCGCTGCTGCGCCAACGGTTGGCGCTTTTGAATCGCTGTTATCGCAGGCGGCAAGCCCCATTACCAGCAGGCCAATACCGACATATTTAACCAAATTGCGCATTGACATCTTCCTTTCGATAAACGGCCACTAATGGCTCATCCGGCTATCTTAACACATCGGCCCGCGAGTACCTTTAACTCGGCTGTAATGCCGACAAATCAGATTTATCCGCCAGTCTTTTCAACAGCATATTTAACAGCACGCCGTACATCGGCAGGAAGAAAATAATGCTGATAAGCACTTTAAAGCTGTAGTCGACGAGGGCGATTTCCCCCCAGTGGGCGGCCATAAACGGGTCCGGGCTGCGCCAGAAAGCGATAAAGAAAAACGCGACGGTATCGCTGATGTTGCCGAACAGCGTCGAAGCGGTGGGGGCCAGCCACCAGTGGCGACTCTGCCGCAGGCGGTTGAAGACGTGGACGTCGAGGATCTGCCCCAGCGCATAGGCCATAAAGCTGGCGATGGCGATGCGCGCGACGAAGAGATTAAAGGTGCCCAGCGCGGCAAAGCCCTGCCACTCGCCCATATAGAACAGCGCGGAGATGCCGTAAGAGATAACCAGCGCCGGGACCATCACCGCGAAAATGATGCGTCGCGCCAGCGGTGCGCCAAAAATGCGTACCGTCAGATCGGTGGCGAGAAAGATAAACGGAAAACTAAACGCGCCCCAGGTGGTATGGAAACCAAAAATGGAGATCGGCAGCTGAACCAGATAGTTGCTGGAGGTGATGACCAGCAGATGAAATAGCGAAAGCCAGACGAGCGCTTTTTTGCGCTGTACGGTAGTAAACGGATTCATATTGTGACCTTTTTATGCCCGTCATGCTTCAGGTGAATGAGCAATCGGCAGCGGAACGTTGGGGTGAGGGAACCCAATAAAAAACGGCTGCATGATACTGCGTTGTCGGCGTAATGCAATGGTTGTTTTTCGCGCAAACGTTAACCTGGCTTGCGTACTGGCGAACTGGGGGTAAACTAGGGCCGTTTTGTTAACGTGAGACTAAAATGAGCGAACTTTTCTCCACTCCTGACCATACCCTGGATGCCCTGGGGCTCCGTTGCCCGGAGCCGGTCATGATGGTGCGTAAAACCGTGCGGACGATGCCGGTCGGCGAGACGCTGCTGATTATTGCTGACGATCCGGCCACCACCCGCGATATCCCGGGATTCTGCCGCTTTATGGAGCATGAGCTGGTGGCCCAGGAAACCGAAGCCCTGCCGTACCGCTATCTGATCCGCAAAAGCCACTGAGCTTTTCCCGGATGGCGGCGCGTAGCGCCTTATCCGGGCTACCCGACGGTCTGGAACCGTAGCCCTGCTAAGCGCAGCGCGAGCAGGGAATACTCCGGATGGCGGCGCGTAGCGCCTTATCCGGGCTACCCGACGGTCCGGAATCGTAGCCCTGCTAAGCGCAGCGCGAGCAGGGAATATCCCGGATGGCGGCGCGTAGCGCCTTATCCGGGCTACCCGACGGTCTGGAACCGTAGCCATGCTAAGCGTAGCGCGAGCAGGGAATACCCCGGATGGCGGCGCGTAGCGCCTTATCCGGGCTACCCGACGGTCTGGAACCGTAGCCCTGCTAAGCGCAGCGCGAGCAGGGAAGCCGGTATCTATGCTACAACTTCTTACGCAATAACCGCAGCGCGTTAGCCGTTACCAGCACAGTGGCGCCGGTATCCGCCAGCACCGCCAGCCACAGGCCGGTCAGGCCGAGCAGGGTGGTGACGAGGAAAATCCCCTTCAGCCCTAAGGCAATCGCGATGTTCTGGCGAATATTGGCATGGGTGGCGCGCGCCAGGGAAATCATCTGCGCCAGGCCGGTCAGACGGTTATGGGTCAGCGCGGCGTCGGCCGTCTCCAGCGCCACATCGGTGCCGCTGCCCATGGCGATGCCGATGGTGGCCGCTTTCATCGCCGGGGCGTCGTTGATGCCGTCCCCGACCATCGCCAGCGGCGCATCGGCATTCAGCGCCATGACGGCTTTCACTTTGTCCGCTGGCAGCAGACCGGCGCGGAATTCCAGCCCCAGTTCGCTGGCGATGGCTGCCGCGGCGCGCGGGTTATCGCCGGTAAGGATCACCCCCTGAACCCCCAACTGATGCAGAGCATCCACCGCCTGACGCGCGTCGTCGCGCAGGGTGTCGCGCAGCGCCAGAATACCGAGCAGCGTCTCGCCGCGCATCACCAGCACTACCGTTTGCCCGGCGCTCTCCAGCTGCTGGATCTGCGCCTCATGCTCTGCCGGGGCGGCTTTGCTGGCGGCGCAGATCAAGATGCGGCTGCCGTTCACCTCGGCTTCGATACCAGAGCCCGCCAGAGCCAGCTGGCCGCTGGCAAGCGGAATACTCAGCTGACGCCGCTGTGCTTCACGGACGATGGCCTGCGCCAGCGGGTGGCTGGAGCCTTGCTCCACTGCCGCCGCCAGCGCCAGCAGCGCGTTGTCGTCAACCTCAGCCGTGGCGATCACCAAAGTCACCTGCGGCTGGCCGACGGTCAGAGTGCCGGTTTTATCGAACGCCACCTGCCGCACCTGGCCCAGCTGTTCCAGCGCCGCGCCGCCTTTGATTAGCGCCCCGCGGCGGGCGGCGACCGCCAGGCCGGAGGTGATGGCCGCCGGCGTGGAGATGACCAGCGCGCACGGACAGCCGATCAGCAGCAGCGTCAGCCCTTTATAAATCCACGGCAGCCAGGCACTGGCGAAGAACAGCGGTGGGACAATGGCGACCAACAAAGCTACGACCATAATGGCCGGGGTGTAGATCCGACTGAAGCGATCGATAAAACGCTCGATTGGCGCCCGACGTTCCTCTGCCTCTTCAATCAGCTTCAGGATGCGGTCGATGGCGCTGTCGCCCGGTTCGGATATCACGGTAAGCTGCACCAGGCGATCGACGCTGGTGGCGCCCGTCGCGACTCGTTCCCCGGCCTGACGCTCCACCGGCACCGACTCGCCGGTCAGGGCGCTTTCATCAAAGCTGGCAAACGGCGACAGCAGCTGGCCATCCGCCGGCAGACGCCCGCCGGCGGCCACTTCAATCACATCTCCGGGACGCAGGTCGCGCTGGGCGACGGTTTCCCGCACACCGTTGCGCAGACGGATGGCGGTGTCGGGCTTCAGCGCCATCAGCGCGCTCACCCCCTGCCGTGCGCGGCTGGCGGCCCAGCCTTCGAGACGCTCGCCGATCAGGAACAGCAGCAGGACCATCGCCGCTTCCGCAGTGGCGCCGATAAACAGCGCCCCGATGGCGGCGACGCTCATCAGCGTTTCAATGGCAAACCAGCTCCCGCTTTTGATCAGGCGCAGCGCCTGGCGAGCAACCGGCCACAGGCCAACCAGGGTGGTGGCAATAAAGGCCAACTGACCGGCGGGGTGGTTGGCCTGCTCCAGCCCCCAGCTCAGGGCCATCATGATAACCAGCGTCAGTAACGGCAGATTGTCGCGCAGCAGCGACCCTCGGGTTTTCTCTGCTGCGGGAGCATCGGCATCGCGCAGCGTATAGCCCGCCTGGCGGACCGCGTTCTCAACCTGAGCGCGGATATCGCCCTCGGCGTTAACCAGCAGCTTTTCTGTGGCGAACAGCACCTGGACCTGACTGACGCCGGGTACCTGGCGAACCGCGGTTTCCACCTTGCGGGCGCAGGCGGCGCAGTCCATGCCATCAACCTGCCAGCTATAGCGGGCGTCGTCGAGCGCTTCGGCGGCAGGGGCGGATTCTGTGGCGCAGGCGTGATCTGTACAGCAGCTCTCCGCCGGCGCGGTCGCTGGCCGCATGGTGAATGACGAGAATTGTGGGACTTTTTTATCCTGCGCGTCTGGAGTCGACATGGCACCCTCCGGGAAATGATAATTTTCTCATTAGCCGTAGGATACACTCTGGAGTCGACTCCAGAGTCAAGGACTAAATTACAGGTATAGCGCGCGCACGATCAGGAAGTGGCCGGCAAAGTAGAACGCGGCGGCAATGGCGTTATCGGCGCGGAAGCGGCGACGATAGTGGCTCACCAGCCACACGGCATTGCTCAGCAGCAGCAGGGCCGCGCCAGCGAAACCGGACAGCGCGGTGTTGGTGGGGCGGGCAAACCACAGCTCACCGGCCAGCCAGACCATCACCAGCGTCATTCCAATAAAGGTCAGCACCGGCATTTTCATCTCTTCCAGCCGACTCCAGATCACCGCCATCAGCAGGGCGCCGAATACCAGCAGCACCAGCGGCAGCGGCCAGAAGAACGACAGCGTCAGCTGGCTGGCGAACCAGATGGTATACAGCAGATGTGACAGGAAGAAAGCGCCCACCGCGTACATCACCCGCTGGCGCGGCAGCAGGGTCAGGGCGTCGCCGAGCAGCGAGGCGCACAGGCCGGCCAGCACCAGATAGCTGATGGCATTGAACATCGGCGCCTGCCAGGCCAGTAACAGCAACAGAATCAGGGTGACAGGTTTAAATACCCAACGTCGCCAGGCCGGCCCACGATAGGATGCATCGACATAAAGCCATGCGGAGAAACAGACAGCAATAAATGACCAAAGCATAGTAAGTCCCTGTATCTGTTATCATAAAGAAAGTTACGGATGCGTGATGCTACAACTCAGTGTAGTGGTTTGGCGTAGCAGATGACAATGTTATTCCCGACGCAGTATGCTGATTCCTGATATTTTTTATGGGTAACCTTGATGAGTAAAATGCCCCTCTTTTTTGTTCTGGTCGTCGCGGTGATTGTGGTGGCGGCTTCGTTTCGCTATGTCCAGCAGCGGCGTGAGAAACAGGCGAATGACGCCGCGCCGTTGCTACAAAAGCGGGTTATCGTCAGCAATAAACGGGAAAAAGTGATTAACGATCGGCGCTCGCGGCAGCAGACGGTGACGCCCGCAGGCAGTGAGATGCGCTATGAAGCGAGCTTTCGCCCCGAAAACGGTGGGCTGGAGGTGGTGTTTCGCCTCGACGCGCCGCAATATCATGCGCTAAGCGTGGGCGATCGCGGGATGTTGAGTTATAAGGGCACAGCGTTCGTGGCGTTTACGCCCGATCCCTGAGCCCTTTTCAGGACTACTTTTTCAGCGTCGCCTTCAGTTTTTTCTGCCAGGCGACGAGCTCAAACACGCCGAAGATAAAAATGCGGATTTGCTCAAAGCGGCTCAGCGGCGGCGCCTCTTTCGGCTGCGTCGCCTTGAGCAGCGTCAACTGCAGCCCGTGCATCAGGATCATGAAAATCAGCGCGACGTTGACGAAGATATTCAGCGGCTTCGGGAAGGGCTGAAACAGGTTCAATAACAGAAAGGCCCAGACGCACAGCATCAGCAGGCGGCCTAAATTAATCAGCATGGTGCTCTCCTTGGGCCTCACGTTGGTAAAGACGGTAGGCGACCTGTCCGGCCACTTTTTCACGATACAGCTGCCAGTTAGCTGGCACCGGCGGTAAACCGTTTTCGACTTCGCTTTCGACATACACCAGGGCCTCATCGGCCAGCCAGCCTTGTGTCTCCAGCAGACGTAGCGTCTCCTCCAGCAGCCCCTGACGGAACGGCGGGTCGACGAACACGATCTGGTGCGGTGTCCCCGGCTGGCTCAGGAAGCTGAGGGTGTTGGTGGTGATCACCTTGCCGCGATCCGCTTTTAGGGTGGCGAGATTTTTTTGCAACTGCTGGGCTACGCCGCGCTCCATCTCCAGTAGCGTGGTGCTGGCCGCATAGCGGGACAGCGCCTCCAGCCCCAGCGCGCCGCTGCCGGCAAAGCAGTCGAGGCAGTGCGCGTCAACGATGGACGGCGCCAGCCAGTTAAAAAGGGTTTCGCGAACCCGGTCGGTGGTCGGCCGCAGGCCCGGGCTCTCCGGCACCGGTAATTTACGGCCGCGCCATTGCCCACCAATAATGCGGATCTGGCCGCTGCCCGCGTGGTTTGGTTTTTTCATCTCTCTGCTCAAGTCTCAACTTCCGGCCTGCTATTCTAGCGATCGACGGCGGTTGACGAAACCTTAATCCGGGGGCGGTGCTGCGAGTTAAGTTAAGTGATAGACTATCCGACTAATTTCATCATTTTTTCAGCTTCTGATGAAGCTGCGCCATGAATAAAACAGCGAGGAGTGTGGTCGCAAATGGCAAAAGAGAAAAAACGTGGCTTCTTTTCCTGGCTGGGCTTTGGACAGAAAGAACAGGCACAGGAAACCGAGACTGAACAAAAAGTAGAAGAACAACAAGCGGTTGCCGATGAGACGCCGGTAGCGGAAACCCCTGCTGAGCCGAGCGCGCCGAAAGCAGACCCGGAGGCGTTTGCCGAAGATGTCGTCGAAGTGACCGAGACGGTGGTCGAAAGCGAAAAAGCGCACCTCGCGGAGCCTGCCAGCGTGCAGGAAGAAGAGGGGGTGGAAACGCCTGCTCTGGTCGAAGACGCGCCTGTTGTTGAACCGGAGCCCGCGGTCAGCGAACCGCCTGAACAGCCTGCGGTGGTTGAGCCTCTGGCGGAAGAGGTGATCGCCGAACCGGTGGTGGCGGAAGCCGTAGCAGAGCAGCCTGTGGCAGACGTTATCGCCGAGCCGCAGGAGACGGATGTCCCTGGAGAGGACGCCCCGTTAAGCGATGAAGAGCTGGAAGCACTGGCGCTGGCGGCCGAGGCGGCAGAAGAGGCGGCGGTCGTGGTGCCGGAGCCCGAGGACGAGGCGCCGGTGGAAGCGCTGGCCCAGGAGCAGGAAAAACCGACGAAAGAAGGCTTTTTCGCCCGCCTCAAGCGTAGCCTGCTGAAAACAAAAGAAAATCTCGGTTCCGGATTTATCAGCCTGTTCCGCGGCAAGAAGATCGACGATGATCTGTTTGAAGAGCTGGAAGAGCAACTGCTGATCGCCGACGTCGGGGTGGAAACCACTCGCAAGATCATTACCAACCTGACGGAAGGCGCCAGCCGTAAGCAACTGCGCGATGCGGAAGCGCTGTACGGCCTGCTGAAAGAAGAGATGGGCGAGATTCTCGCCAAAGTGGATGAGCCGCTGAACGTTGAAGGCAAAACGCCATTTGTTATTTTGATGGTCGGCGTAAACGGGGTGGGGAAAACCACCACCATCGGCAAGCTGGCGCGTCAGTTTGAGCAGCAGGGTAAATCGGTGATGCTGGCGGCGGGGGATACCTTCCGCGCGGCGGCGGTGGAACAGCTGCAGGTCTGGGGTCAGCGTAACAATATCCCGGTGATCGCCCAGCATACTGGCGCGGACTCCGCCTCGGTGATTTTCGACGCCATTCAGGCGGCGAAGGCGCGCCATGTTGACGTACTGATTGCCGACACCGCCGGGCGTCTGCAGAATAAATCGCACCTGATGGAAGAGCTGAAGAAGATTGTCCGGGTGATGAAAAAACTGGACGTCGACGCGCCGCATGAGGTGATGTTAACTATTGACGCCAGCACCGGGCAGAATGCCATTAGCCAGGCCAAACTGTTCCATGAGGCGGTAGGATTGACCGGGATCACCCTGACCAAGCTGGACGGCACCGCCAAAGGCGGCGTGATCTTCTCGGTGGCCGATCAGTTCGGCATTCCGATTCGCTATATTGGCGTCGGCGAGCGTATTGAGGATCTGCGTCCGTTTAATGCGGGCGACTTTATTGAGGCACTTTTTGCCCGAGAGGATTAAGAATGATTCGCTTTGAACAAGTCAGCAAAGCCTATCTCGGTGGGAGACAAGCGCTGCAGGGGGTGACCTTCCACCTGCAGCCGGGCGAGATGGCGTTTCTGACCGGCCATTCCGGCGCAGGGAAGAGTACCCTGCTGAAGCTTATCTGTGGTATCGAACGGCCCAGCGCCGGGAAAATTTTCTTCAGCGGTCATGAAATCAGCCGCCTGAAGAGCCGTGAGGTGCCGTTCCTGCGCCGCCAGATCGGCATGATTTTCCAGGACCACCATTTGCTGATGGATCGTACCGTGTATGACAACGTGGCGATCCCGCTGATTATCGCCGGCGCCAGCGGCGATGACATTCGTCGCCGCGTCTCGGCGGCGCTGGACAAGGTCGGCCTGCTGGACAAAGCGAAGAACTTTCCGATTCAGCTCTCCGGCGGTGAGCAGCAGCGCGTCGGTATAGCCCGCGCGGTGGTCAACAAGCCGGCGGTGCTGCTGGCGGATGAACCGACCGGTAACCTCGACGAGGCGCTCTCGGAGGGGATTTTACGTCTGTTTGAAGAGTTTAACCGCGTTGGGGTGACGGTACTGATGGCGACGCACGATCTGGGGCTTATCTCCAGTCGTCCGTACCGCGTGCTGTCGCTCAGCGACGGCCATCTGCATGGAGGCATTCGGGGTGAATAAGCGCGACGCAATGAACCAGATTCGCCAGTTCGGCAGTAAGTTCGATCGCCTGCGCAACGCGGCGGGTGGCAGCGGCGGCGGGCGCAATGCGCCAAAACGGCCGAAAGCGGCGCCTAACCCGGCCTCGCGTAAGAGTAACGTGTTCAACGAACAGGTGCGCTATGCCTGGCACGGCGCGTTGCAGGATCTAAAAAGCACGCCGCTGGCGACTTTCCTGACGGTGATGGTCATCGCCATTTCGTTGACCCTGCCAAGCGTCTGCTACATGGTCTACAAAAACGTCAGCAGCGCGGCGTCACAGTACTATCCATCGCCGCAGATCACCGTTTATCTGGAAAAAACGCTGGATGACGACGCCGCGGCGCGGGTGGTGGGCCAGCTGCAGGCGGAGCAGGGCGTTGACAAGGTAAACTATTTGTCCCGTGACGAGGCGCTGGGTGAATTCCGTAACTGGTCAGGCTTTGGCGGCGCACTGGATATGCTGGAAGAGAACCCGCTGCCGGCGGTCGCCATCGTGGTGCCGAAGCTGGATTTCCAGAGCACGGAAGCGCTCAATACCCTGCGCGAGCGGGTATCGCGGATCCAGGGGGTGGATGAGGTGCGGATGGACGACAGCTGGTTTGCCCGTCTCTCCTCGCTTACCGGGCTGGTAGGCCGCGTGTCGGCGATGATCGGCGTGCTGATGGTGGCGGCGGTGTTCCTGGTGATCGGCAACAGCGTGCGCCTGAGCATCTTTGCCCGCCGCGATACCATTAACGTGCAGAAGCTGATCGGCGCCACCGACGGCTTTATCCTGCGTCCGTTCCTCTACGGCGGGGCGATGCTGGGCTTCTCCGGCGCGTTTTTATCGCTGATCCTGTCGGAGATTCTGGTGATGCGCCTCTCGTCGGCGGTGACCGAAGTGGCGAAAGTGTTCGGCACCCAGTTTGAGCTGAGCGGCCTGGGCTTCGACGAGTGCCTGTTGATGCTGATTGTCTGCTCGATGATCGGGTGGGTCGCCGCCTGGCTGGCGACAGTGCAACATTTACGTCACTTTACTCCCGATTAAAAAAAGCGTGATATAATCTTTCCCTGCTGCAATGAGTTCCTGTTCGCAGGGAAAGATACCGCAAGCTTGTTCTCCTTTTCCTGCCCTCACTTGTTCATCGTGGTGTCACATTTTGTGCGTAATTTATTCACACCGTTGCATGGAACTTGTGGATAAAATCACTGTCTGATACTAATGTGAGTGATATTCTCGTTGCTCATGAATGCTGGCATGCTTGTTGCCTGATGGGGACAAGAACGCGTCAGAAGATATCAATTGAGAGGATTTGAATGACCAAAGAAATGCAAACTTTAGCTTTAGCCCCCGTTGGTAACCTGGAATCGTACATCCGGGCCGCTAACACTTGGCCGATGCTGTCGGCTGATGAAGAGCGGGAGCTTGCTGAAAAGCTGCATTACCAGGGCGATCTGGAAGCAGCGAAAAAGCTGATTCTGTCTCACCTGCGCTTTGTTGTTCACATTGCTCGTAACTACTCGGGCTATGGCCTGCCGCAGGCGGATCTGATCCAGGAAGGCAATATCGGCCTGATGAAAGCCGTGCGTCGCTTCAACCCGGAAGTGGGTGTGCGCCTGGTCTCCTTCGCCGTGCACTGGATTAAAGCTGAAATTCACGAATACGTGCTGCGTAACTGGCGTATTGTGAAGGTCGCTACCACCAAAGCACAGCGTAAGCTGTTCTTTAACCTGCGTAAAACCAAACAGCGTCTGGGTTGGTTCAACCAGGATGAAGTGGAAATGGTGGCCCGTGAGCTGGGCGTGTCGAGCAAAGACGTCCGCGAGATGGAATCCCGTATGGCGGCCCAGGACATGACCTTCGACATGTCTTCCGACGATGAGTCCGACAGCCAGCCGATGGCGCCGGTCCTTTATCTGCAGGACAAAACGTCTAACTTTGCCGACGGCATCGAAGACGACAACTGGGAAGAGCAGGCGGCGAATAAGCTGACTGACGCGATGCAGGGCCTGGACGAGCGTAGCCAGGACATCATCCGCGCCCGCTGGCTGGACGAAGACAACAAGTCCACGCTGCAGGAACTGGCCGACCGCTACGGCGTCTCCGCAGAGCGTGTGCGTCAGCTGGAAAAGAACGCCATGAAAAAACTGCGTGCCGCTATCGAAGCCTGATACGCCACGCCTGCCTGATACCTGATATCAGGCTCCCCGATAACGCCCCGCCTCAGGTTGGGGCGTTTTGTTTTTCTGCGTCCTCCCGGGGCAGGAGCATCTGCGGGCAGTGCGTCTGCAGGCAGCCGAGTAAGACGCTGAACGCCGGCGCCATCTGCTCTTCGGGCTGGCTGGCGAATCCCATCAGTAATCCTTTCTTCCGCGCCGCCGTCAGGTAGTAGCGCGACAGCGGCCGCACCAGAATGTGGCGCGCATTAGCCTCTTTGGCAATCGCCACATCGTCAGCCTCTGCGGGCAAATTGAGGATCAAATGCAGCCCGGCATTATCGCTGAAGTCAGACAGGGCGTACGGCATACAGTGCCGCTGGATAAGCTCAGTTAAAAAGGCGCGGCGACGGCTGTAGAGCAACCGCATACGGCGGATATGGGCCGAATAGTGGCCGGCGGTAATAAACTCCGCCAGCGCCATCTGGATCAGCGAATGGCCGCCGCGGTAAAGCTCGGCATGGGCGTGCTTCAGATCGCTGACCAGCGGACGGGGGATCACCACGTAGCCCAGGCGCAGGCCGGGATAGAGCGTTTTGCTGAAGGTGCCGATATAGACCACCGGGGCATCGGGGACCAGACCCTGCAGGGCGGGGATCGGCTGGCCGGAAAAGCGAAACTCACTGTCATAATCATCTTCGACGATCCAGCTCCCCTGCTGACGGGCGAGCGCCAGCAGTCGCTGGCGGCGCTCAAGGCTCATCACCGCGCCCAGCGGGTACTGGTGGGAAGGCGTAACGAAGATGAGCCTCGGCGCGTCGTCAACCGTTTCCGGCGGGCACAGGCCGTTGGCATCGACGGTCAGGGGTTCCACCCGAACGTCGTTCATCGCCAGCACGTGGCGGATCCCCCAATAGGAAGGCTCCTCCACCCACGCCAGATCGCCGTTATCACACAGCATGCGGGTGACGAGATCGATCGCCTGGTGGATCCCCTCGGTGATAAGAATTTGATCTGCCTGACAGTGGACGCCGCGCGACACGCGCAGATAATCCACCAGCGCCTGCTGCAGTTCCGGGGTGCCACCGTTGCAGCTATAGCTGAGCCGCTCCGGTTTGGGCCGACGGCTGATACGGGCCTGGATCTTACTGAACAGCGGATGGGGAAAGGCGTTAACGTCCGGCACGCCGGGTATAAACGCCCCCCACTGGCGCGGGCTGGCGCTGACCTGGCCGAGCAGATGTTGGCCTCGGCGTGAAAGATGCACCGTTGGTGCCGCGATACTGCTGTTTTCTTGCTGACCTTTAGCCGTCAATGAGCTCTCAGGGGCGGTTTGGGCAACGAATGTTCCACTTCCCCGGCGGGAAACCACATATCCTTCCGCCAGTAATTGTTCATAAGTTGTTAATATGGTGTTTCTTGATACGCCGAGTTCACCCGCCAGATCGCGCGACGGCGGCAGGCGGCTTTGCGGCGCCAGCGAACCATCGAGGATCGCGCGGCGCAGCGCGTTATATAAGCGTTTGTGCAGAAGAGGATCCCGCTCTTCCTGCAGACGGACCAGCACCAGGTCACCTACCAGCGAACGCAATTGGATCCCTCAGATATTCTAAATTGGTACTCGATTATAGGGCCAACTACTGTGTAAATAAACGACATCGTTTCTAATTTGTTGCGATAACGTGACATACACGACAGGAGATTCGCAGGTGAAAAGCTCAGAACTGAATCAACGTCGCCAGCAGGCGACGCCGCGCGGCGTAGGCGTAATGTGTAACTACTTTGTCGAGAAGGCGGAAAACGCCACGCTGTGGGATATCGAAGGCAATGAGGTGATCGATTTCGCCGCCGGGATCGCCGTGTTAAATACCGGTCACCGTCATCCGAAAGTGGTCGCCGCGGTCGCCGATCAGCTGCAGGCGTTCACCCACACCGCCTATCAGATTGTGCCGTACGAAAGTTATGTTTCGCTGGCGGAGCGTATCAACGATCTGGCGCCAATTGACGGGCCGGCAAAAACGGCTTTCTTCACCACCGGCGCGGAAGCGGTTGAGAACGCAGTGAAAATTGCCCGCGCTTACACCGGCCGCCCGGGGCTGATTACTTTCGGCGGCGGCTTCCACGGCCGTACCTTTATGACCATGGCCCTCACCGGTAAGGTCGCGCCCTACAAAATCGGCTTCGGGCCGTTCCCGGGATCGGTGTATCACGGCGTTTATCCCAATGAGGCGCACGGCGTGACCACCGCGGATGCGCTGAAAAGCCTGGAGCGCATTTTCAAAGCGGATATTGCGCCGGACCAGGTAGCGGCCATCATCCTCGAGCCGATCCAGGGGGAAGGCGGCTTTAACGTCGCGCCGGCCGATTTTATGCAGGCGCTGCGCGATCTGTGCGATACCCACGGTATTCTGCTGATCGCTGATGAAGTGCAGACCGGTTTCGCCCGCACCGGCAAGCTGTTCGCTATGCAGCACTATGAGGTGAAACCGGATCTGATGACGATGGCGAAAAGCCTCGCCGGCGGTTTCCCGCTGTCGGGCGTTGTCGGTCGCGCCGAGGTGATGGATGCGCCAGCCCCAGGCGGGCTGGGCGGAACCTATGCCGGTAACCCGCTGGCGGTGGCCGCGGCGCACGCGGTGCTGGATGTCATTGCCGAAGAACAGCTGTGCCAGCGCGCTGAGCAGTTGGGTAGCCATCTGCAGGAGGTGCTCAACCAGGCGCGCGCCACCTGCCCGGCGATCGTGGATGTCCGTGGCCGGGGGTCGATGGTGGCGGTGGAGTTTAACGATCCGCAAACAGGCGAGCCGTCGCCGGAGTTCACCCGCCTTGTGCAACAGAAAGCGCAGGAAAACGGCCTGCTGCTGCTGAGCTGTGGCGTCTACGGCAACGTGATCCGCTTCCTGTATCCGTTGACTATCCCCGACGCCCAGTTCTCGAAAGCGCTGGATATTCTGGCGCGCATCCTGAAGAGCTAACGTCTCCCCGGCGGGCTGCGGCGGCAGGGAAGCCGAACAGAAACAGGACGCCGCAGCCAGCTGTTCATGCTCAGCGTGAGTGGTTTATCACCCTGATATCACCTTTTTTCCGGCGGTAAAAACCGCCGGAGTAAAACGGAAAGTATTATGTCTGAAAACTCCACCTTTTCTCCCGTCCTCACCGGCCGGGAACGTACGGCTGTCCCTACAAAATCTCTGAGCTTCATCGAAGGGGTATCGATGATTGTCGGTACCAATATCGGTGCGGGTGTCCTCTCTATCGCCTATGCGTCGAGCAAAGCGGGCTTCTTACCGCTGCTGTTCTGGCTGGTGCTGGTGGGCAGCCTGACGACGGTGACTATGCTCTATGTCGCGGAATCCACGCTCCGCACCCGTAAACATCTGCAGCTCAGCGGTTTATCGAAGCGCTACGTCGGCGGCTTTGGCGCGCTGATGATGTTCCTCTCCGTTTGCGTCAACAGCGTCGGCGCATTGACGGCTTATATGACCGGCAGCGGCAAGCTGCTGCACTCGTTGTTTGGCATCTCGCCGGCGCTGGGCAGCGTGCTGTTTTTCGTCCCGGCGGCAGGGGTGCTCTACCTGGGCCTGAAGGCGATTGGCCGCGGCGAGAAATTTATCAGCATCGGTATGGTGGTGATGATCTCGGTGCTGGTGATTGCCACGCTGTTGAAAGAGACCACCCGCGTGGGCTATCTGCTCGACGGCAACTGGCTGTATATGGTTCCGGTCTTCAATGTCGTGGCATTCTGCTTCTCGGCACAGTATATCGTGCCGGAGATGGCGCGGGGCTTCGCCGACAAACCGGAAAAATTGCCCAGGGCCATTATGGTCGGTATGGCTTTGACCTTTGCCCTGCTGGCGCTGGTGCCGCTATCGGTTATCTCGCTTAATGGCCTGGACAATATCTCGGATGTGGCCACCATCTCCTGGGGCCGGGCGCTTGGCGAATGGGCGTTCTTCTCGGCCAACCTGTTTGCGCTGTGCGCCATGCTGACCTCTTACTGGGGGCTGGGCGGCAGCTTTCTGACCAATATCTTCGATCAGTTCCGCCTGGGGAATGACGAACAGCCCGCCCGGCGCCTGATGGTGCTGTTGGTGGTGGCGATCCCGCCGTTCGTGCTGGCCTATAGCGGCATGGTTTCTTTCGTCAACGCGCTCTATTTTGCCGGAGTGTTCAGCGGCGTCATTTTATCAATTATGCCGATCCTGATGCTGAAGGGCGCCCGCCAGCGTGGCGACCTGACCCCAGGCTGGACCTGTCCGGCCTGGATGACCCATCCGCTTATCCAATGCTTCATTGTGTTGTTGTATCTTTGCAGCGCCGTCTACGCGATAGCGTCCGCGGTAGGCTACCTGCCCGCTGGCTGGTAATCAGGGCCTGTTTTGCACCGCGTCCGGTTCATGCTGGCGCGGTTTTTTTATTTGTCACTTATCTGTTACATAGCCCGCAATTTAGTCGTTTCAAATTCCTCAGAATGACGGTATGTTTAGCATAGTGTGCTGCAAAAGCGCGAGCAGCCCCCGGTGGATTAGCTATCATATGCTTTTCCTATCGATATAAACAAAATAATGCGCTAACAAACAACATCACAACAAATGCAAAAACCATAATAATGGGGAGCCTCAGGATGAATATGAAGGGTAAAGCGTTACTGGCAGGATGTATTGCCTTAGTTATGAGCAGCGCGGCGCTGGCGGAAGACATCAAAATCGCGGTCGTCGGGGCGATGTCCGGCCCGGTGGCTCAGTACGGCGACCAGGAGTTTACCGGTGCCGAGCAGGCGGTAGCGGATATCAACGCTAAGGGCGGCATCAAGGGCAATAAGCTGCAGATCGTCAAATATGATGACGCTTGCGACCCGAAACAGGCGGTAGCGGTCGCCAACAAAGTGGTCAACGACGGCATCAAGTACGTTATTGGCCATCTGTGCTCCTCTTCCACTCAGCCGGCGTCTGACATCTATGAAGACGAAGGCATTCTGATGATCACGCCGGCAGCGACTGCTCCGGAGCTGACCGCGCGCGGCTATAAGCTGATCCTGCGCACCACCGGCCTGGACTCCGATCAGGGACCCACCGCAGCGAAATACATTCTCGACAAAGTGAAGCCGCAGCGTATCGCTGTGGTACATGATAAACAGCAGTACGGTGAAGGTTTGGCCCGTGCGGTGCAGGATGGCCTGAAAAAAGGCGGGGCGAACGTGGTCTTCTTCGACGGCATCACCGCCGGTGAGAAAGATTTCTCCACCCTGGTGGCGCGCCTGAAGAAAGAGAATATCGATTTCGTTTACTACGGTGGCTACCACCCGGAAATGGGCCAGATCCTGCGTCAGGCCCGTGCTGCCGGTCTGAAAACCCAGTTTATGGGCCCGGAAGGCGTAGCGAACGTCTCCCTGTCTAACATCGCCGGCGAGTCGGCGGAAGGCCTGCTGGTGACCAAGCCGAAGAACTACGACCAGGTGCCGGCGAACAAACCGATCGTGGATGCGATCAAGGCGAAGAAACAGGATCCGAGCGGCGCCTTCGTGTGGACCACCTACGCGGCGCTGCAGTCGCTGCAGGCGGGCCTGAATCAGTCTGACGATCCGGCGGAAATCGCTAAATACCTGAAAGGCGCGACGGTAGACACCGTGATGGGCCCGCTGTCGTGGGATCAGAAAGGCGACCTGAAAGGCTTCGAGTTCGGGGTCTTTACCTGGCATGCTAACGGTACGGCGACCGACGCCAAATAATTTAACCGGCGCCTTTCACGCTGCAAATGCGTTGTCTGCGGCCCTCAACCCCGGTCACTTACTGATGTAAGCTCCCGGGGATTTCGGGTCTTGACGCCTTTTTGCAACGCGAAATGCTGGGTTAAATGGGTGGGGGCGCCTTTCCCGCTGCCGATGCGTTGTCTGCGGCCCTCAACCCCGGTCACTTACTGATGTAAGCTCCCGGGGATTTCGGGTCTTGACGCCTTTTTGCAACGCGAAATGCTGGGTTAAATGGGTGGGGGCGCCTTTCCCGCTGCCGATGCGTTGTCTGCGGCCCTCAACCCCGGTCACTTACTGATGTAAGCTCCCGGGGATTTCGGGTCTTGACGCCTTTTTGCAACGCGAAATGCTGGGTTAAATGGGTGGGGGCGCCTTTCCCGCTGCCGATGCGTTGTCTGCGGCCCTCAACCCCGGTCACTTACTGATGTAAGCTCCCGGGGATTTCGGGTCTTGACGCCTTTTTGCAACGCGAAATGCTGGGTTAAATGGGGGGGGCCTTTCACGCCGCAGATGCGTTGTCTGACCCCGGTTGCGCTGCGCTTACCGGGGCTACAATTTCCAGGTAGCCCGGCTAAGCGAAGCGCCGCCGGGTTCTTCCTTGGTCATGCTCCGCATATTGGGGCTACGGCTTAATGCTTTTCCCAACCGGTCTGCTGGGCGCTAAAGCCGAGCGCCTGCATAAATGCGGCCATCACGCCGCGGTCCTCCACCCCTTGGTCGGCGACGCGCCAGCTATTGATGGCCGGGTTATCACGCAACGTCTCTTCCACTAAGTATTGCCCGACGCCGCGGCGGCGGGTCACTTCACGCACGCACAGATCGCTGAGCTCGGCTTCGACGCCGCGCAGGGTGACGCGCACGGCGCCCAGCAGGCGTTCGTTAAAGCGGGCGGCGTAGAGACGATGATTCTCGTCCAGGGTTAGGGTCGACAGATCCTGCGACGGCCAGATTTTCCCCAGGTCGATGCGATCCTGATCGCTGAAGTGCTGTAAACGGATAATGGTCAGTTTCATGGGCGGCAAATCCAGTGCAAAACAGAGGCGCCAGTGTACCCAAAATTGCTGTCTGGCGGAGCGCTGTTTTTTGCGCATACATCAGGGGATTCGTTTTCCGGATGTAGTCAGGGTAGCGCAATCCGTCATGGATCGAAAAATAAGCAGAATTTTAACCTAATGTGCAGCGTTTTATTCCGCCTTATGTATCGTTATTTTATGCTGCAGGATGGACTTTTTTTTGTTTATCTTCACCAAAATACAGAATATTATCTTTGCTTAATCGACTGAAAAATAGAGATTTTAATCTGTTTTTTAGTGAAAAGCTGCGCTAAACCATTAAACTCAATGGTAAAAATGGCGTTGTTTAATAAAAGCACAGAATGCTTTTTAACCATAAAAATACAAAACATTTACACCACATCACGAACGGGGTTCTGCAGCATGAAAAGGAACGCGAAAACCATCGTCGCGGGCATTGTCGCATTAGCGATGTCGCACGCGGCGATGGCCAAGGATATTAAGGTCGCCGTGGTCGGCGCGATGTCGGGTCCGGTGGCCCAGTGGGGCGACATGGAGTTCAATGGCGCGCGTCAGGCGATTAAAGACATCAACGCCAGCGGCGGTATTAAGGGTGACAAGCTGGTGGCCGTCGAATATGACGACGCCTGCGATCCGAAGCAAGCGGTCGCGGTGGCCAACAAAATCGTCAACGACGGCATTCAGTACGTTATCGGCCACCTGTGCTCCTCTTCCACCCAGCCGGCTTCCGACATCTATGAGGATGAAGGCATCCTGATGATCTCCCCCGGGGCAACCAACCCGGAGCTGACCCGACGCGGATACCAGTACATCATGCGTACCGCCGGCCTCGACTCCTCGCAGGGGCCGACCGCGGCGAAATATATCGTCGAGAAAGTGAAACCGCAGCGTATCGCCATCATTCATGACAAGCAGCAGTACGGCGAAGGGCTGGCGCGTTCGGTGCAGGACAACCTGAAGAAAGCCGGGGCCAATATCGTCTTCTTCGACGGCATCACCGCGGGGGAAAAAGATTTCTCCGCCCTGCTGGCGCGCCTGAAGAAAGAGAACATTGACTTCGTCTACTACGGCGGCTACTACCCGGAAATGGGCCAGATGCTGCGCCAGGCGCGCTCCGTCGGGCTGAAAACCGTGTTTATGGGGCCGGAAGGGGTCGGCAACGCCTCGCTGTCCAATATCGCGGGCGCCGCGGCGGAAGGTATGCTGGTGACAATGCCAAAACGCTACGATCAGGACCCTGCCAATAGCGCCATTGTCAACGCGCTGAAAGCGGAGAAGAAAGATCCGAGCGGGCCGTACGTCTGGATCACCTATGCCGCCGTTCAGTCGCTGGCGCAGGCGATGGACAGAACCGGCAGCCAGCAGCCGCTGGATTTAATCAAAGATTTGAAAGCGCACGGGGCGAAAACCGTGATTGGGCCGCTGACCTGGGATGAAAAAGGCGATCTGAAGGGATTTGAGTTTGGTGTCTTCCAGTGGCACGCCGACGGCTCTTCGAGCGCGGCGAAATAAGCGCTGAAGACGAGTTATCCCTCCGCCCGCGATCCGCGGGCGGTTTGAAAAAGGTTACCTTATGTCCGAGCAGTTTCTCTATTTTCTGCAGCAGATGTTTAACGGCGTCACGCTGGGCAGTACCTATGCGCTGATCGCCATCGGCTATACCATGGTGTATGGCATTATCGGCATGATCAACTTCGCCCACGGCGAGGTCTATATGATTGGCAGCTATGTCTCCTTCATGATCATCGCCGCGCTGATGATGATGGGCATCGACACCAGCTGGCTGCTGGTCGCCGCCGGATTCGTGGGCGCCATTGTGATTGCCAGCGCCTACGGCTGGAGTATCGAGCGCGTTGCCTATCGGCCGGTGCGTAACTCTAAGCGTCTGATTGCGCTGATCTCCGCTATCGGGATGTCTATCTTCCTGCAGAACTACGTCAGCCTGACCCAGGGGTCGCGCGACGTGGCGCTGCCAAGCCTGTTTAACGGCCAGTGGATCGTCGGCCACAGCGACAGCTTCTCCGCGACGATCACCACCATGCAACTGGTGATCTGGGTGGTGACCTTTATCGCCATGCTGGCCCTGACGCTGTTTATTCGCTACTCGCGGATGGGGCGCGCCTGCCGCGCCTGTGCCGAAGACCTGAAAATGGCCAGCTTGCTCGGGATTAACACCGACCGCGTCATCGCCCTGACTTTTGTCATCGGCGCAGCGATGGCGGCGGTGGCGGGCGTGCTGCTCGGCCAGTTCTACGGCGTGATTAACCCCTATATCGGCTTTATGGCCGGGATGAAGGCCTTCACCGCCGCCGTGCTCGGCGGTATCGGCAGTATTCCTGGCGCAATGATCGGCGGCCTGATCCTGGGTATTGCCGAGGCGCTCTCTTCTGCCTATCTCAGCACCGAATATAAGGACGTCGTTTCCTTCGCGCTGCTGATTCTGGTGCTGTTAGTGATGCCGACCGGCATTCTGGGCCGCCCGGAGGTGGAAAAAGTATGAAACCGATGCAAATTGCAATGGCGCTGCTGTCTGCCGTGATGTTCTTCATTCTGGCGGGCGTCTTTATGGGCGTGCAGCTGGAGCTGGACGGCACCAAGCTGGTGGTCGATACCGCCGCCGATATTCGCTGGCAGTGGATCTTTATCGGCACCGCGGTGGTCTTTTTCTTCCAGCTGCTGCGGCCGCTGTTCCAGAAAGCGGTTAAGAACGTCTCCGGGCCGAAGTTTATTATGCCGGCGATTGACGGCTCAACGGTGAAGCAGAAGCTGTTCCTGATAGCCCTGCTGGTGATCGCCGTGGCCTGGCCGTTTATGGTGTCGCGCGGTACGGTGGATATCGCCACCCTGACGATGATCTATATCATCCTCGGCCTCGGGCTGAACGTGGTGGTCGGCCTTTCCGGCCTGCTGGTGCTTGGCTACGGCGGGTTCTACGCCATCGGCGCGTATACCTTCGCGCTGCTGAACCACTATTACGGTCTCGGCTTCTGGACCTGTCTGCCGCTGGCTGGCCTGGTCTCCGCGGCGGCCGGCTTCCTGCTGGGCTTCCCGGTGCTGCGTCTGCGCGGCGACTATCTGGCGATTGTGACCTTAGGCTTCGGTGAAATTGTGCGTATTCTGCTGCTCAACAATACCGAGATCACCGGCGGGCCGAACGGCATCAGCCAGATCCCGAAACCGACTTTCTTCGGCCTTGAATTTAGCCGTACCGCCCGCGAAGGCGGCTGGGATACCTTCAGCAATTTCTTCGGCGTCAAATACGATCCCTCCGATCGGGTGATTTTCCTCTACCTGGTGGCGCTGCTGCTGGTCGTGCTCAGCCTGTTCGTCATCAACCGCCTGCTGCGAATGCCGCTGGGGCGGGCGTGGGAAGCGCTGCGTGAAGATGAGATCGCCTGTCGTTCGCTGGGCCTGAGCCCGACGCGCATCAAGCTGACCGCCTTTACCATCAGCGCCGCGTTTGCTGGCTTCGCCGGGACGCTGTTCGCTGCGCGCCAGGGCTTCGTCAGCCCGGAATCCTTCACCTTCGCCGAGTCGGCCTTCGTGCTGGCGATCGTGGTGCTGGGCGGGATGGGCTCGCAGTTCGCGGTGATCCTCGCGGCTATTCTGCTGGTGGTCTCGCGCGAGCTGATGCGTGACTTCAACGAATACAGCATGTTAATGCTCGGCGGCCTGATGGTGCTGATGATGATCTGGCGCCCGCAGGGGCTGCTGCCAATGACGCGCGTGCAGTTGAAGCTGAAAAACGGTCAGGCGAAAGGAGAGCAGGCATGAGTCAGCCATTATTATCCGTCAGCGGCCTGATGATGCGTTTCGGCGGCCTGTTGGCCGTCAACAATGTTTCGCTGGAGCTCAGAGAGCGCGAGATTGTCTCGCTGATCGGCCCCAACGGCGCCGGGAAGACCACCGTCTTTAACTGCCTGACCGGTTTCTACAAGCCCACTGGCGGCACCATTATGCTGCGCGACCAGCACCTGGAAGGGCTGCCGGGTCAGCAGATTGCGCGGATGGGCGTGGTGCGGACCTTCCAGCACGTGCGTCTGTTCCGCGAAATGACGGTGATTGAAAACCTGCTGGTGGCGCAGCATCAGCAGCTGAAAACCGGGCTCTTCTCCGGCCTGCTGAAAACGCCGGCCTTCCGTCGCGCGCAGAGCGAAGCGCTGGACCGGGCCGCCACCTGGCTGGAGCGTATCGGCCTGCTGGAGCACGCCAACCGTCAGGCCAGCAACCTGGCCTACGGCGACCAGCGCCGGCTGGAGATTGCCCGCTGCATGGTGACCCAGCCGGAAATTCTGATGCTCGATGAACCGGCGGCGGGGCTGAACCCGAAAGAGACCAAAGAGCTGGACGAGCTTATCGCCGAGCTGCGTAACCATCACAACACCACCATCCTGCTTATCGAACACGATATGAAGCTGGTGATGGGCATTTCCGATCGCATCTACGTCGTGAACCAGGGGACGCCGCTGGCCAACGGGACGCCGGAAGAGATTCGTAATAACCCGGACGTGATCCGCGCATACCTTGGTGAGGCATAAGATGGAAAACGCGATGTTAACTTTTGACAATGTCAGCGCCCACTACGGCAAGATTCAGGCGCTGCACAACGTCAGCCTGCATATCAAACAGGGTGAAATCGTTACGCTGATCGGCGCCAACGGCGCGGGGAAAACCACCCTGCTTGGCACGCTGTGCGGCGATCCGCGCGCCTCCAGCGGGCGCATTGTCTTTGACGGTAAGGATATTACCGACTGGCAGACGGCGAAAATCATGCGTGAAGCGGTGGCGATCGTCCCGGAAGGGCGGCGCGTCTTTTCGCGTATGACGGTGGAAGAGAACCTGGCGATGGGCGGTTTCTTTGCCGACCGCGATCAGTTCCAGACCCGCATCAAATGGGTGTATGAGCTGTTCCCGCGTCTGCATGAACGCCGTATTCAGCGCGCCGGCACTATGTCCGGCGGCGAGCAGCAGATGCTGGCGATCGGTCGTGCTCTGATGAGCCAGCCGCGCCTGCTGCTGCTTGATGAGCCCTCATTAGGGCTGGCGCCGATTATCATTCAGCAGATTTTCGACACCATCGAGCAGCTGCGCGAGCAGGGGATGACTATCTTCCTCGTCGAGCAGAACGCCAACCAGGCGCTGAAGCTGGCCGATCGCGGCTACGTACTGGAAAACGGTCACGTGGTGCTGGAGGATACCGGCGACGCGCTGCTGGCCAACGAGGCGGTGCGCAGCGCCTATCTCGGCGGTTAATTCATCGCAACCCGGCGTCATTCGCTTCGCCGGTTTGTAGCCCGGGCGAGGCGCTTGCGCCGACCCCGGGAGCCGATCGCACAAATACCTTTAAAAGAGCCTGATGGCTCTTTTTTTGTACATGTATGTTGTACAATAAAAGAGTACAGCTTTGGAGGTATTTATGAGAACGGTTAACTATAGCGAAGCCCGACAAAATCTGGCCGATGTGCTGGAAAGCGCAGTGACAGGTGTACCTGTGACCATTACCCGTCGTGGGCATAAATCTGCGGTCATCATTAGTGCAGAAGAGTTTGAACGCTACCAGGCGGCCAGAATGGATGATGAGTTCGCGGCTATTATGGCGGTTCATGGTGATGAGATCAGGGAGCTTGCGGATAAATGACGCTGCAGATTATCTCAGCGGAAGAGATAATACAGTTTCACGACAGGCTGCTCCGCGTCACGCCTGACGTTGCCGGTATGCCCGACCCGGGGCGTGCCGAAGCGATAATGTATAGGGTGCTAAACAAAATTGAATATGAAGGTGTGACAGACGTGTGGCGACTCGCTGCGATGCACCTGCTGGTGATTTCTCGCGGCCATATTTTCAATGATGGAAATAAGCGTACGGCACTGTTTATTACCCTGCTTTTTTTAAAGCGAAATGGAATTATATTGCCGGCGAATCCGGACTTCGTCGGCATGACCGTCGAGGCGGCAGCGGGGCAACTTACCCTGGAACAGATTGTCGCGCGTTTGCGCGGATGACGGTTAAATCGTTGCAACCCGGCGGCGCTTCGCTTGGCGGGGCTACCCAAGCCGTTGTAGCCCGGGCGAGGCGCTTGCGCCGACCCCGGGAGCCGATCGCACAACTATTATCCGTGTCTCAGCTCCCACTTTACTTCCCCTGTCCTTTCATCGGCTTGTCATCTCTCTGACCCGTTACTATCTTTTTTTTGTAATAAAAAAGTTATTTTTCTGTAATTCGAACATGTCATGTTACCCCGCGAGCATAAAACGCGTGAAATCGCGCATCCGGCACAACAAGAGAGATAACCGATGATATCGTTACGACATACAGCTTTAGGACTGGCGCTGAGCCTGGCTTTTGCCGGTCAGGCCCTGGCGGTTACCACCATCCCATTCTGGCACTCAATGGAAGGCGAGCTGGGTAAAGAAGTGGATTCTCTGGCGCAACGCTTTAACGCGGCCAATCCTGATTACAAAATCGTTCCGGTATACAAAGGCAACTATGAACAGAGCCTGAGTGCTGGTATCGCCGCTTTCCGTACCGGCAACGCCCCGGCGATCCTGCAGGTGTATGAAGTCGGCACCGCCACCATGATGGCGTCAAAAGCCATTAAGCCGGTGTACCAGGTGTTTAGCGAGGCGGGCATCAAGTTTGATGAATCGCAGTTTGTGCCGACGGTATCCGGGTACTACACCGATTCGAAAACCGGCCATCTGCTCTCCCAGCCGTTTAACAGCTCTACGCCGGTGCTGTACTACAACAAAGACGCCTTCAAAAAAGCCGGCTTAGATCCGGAGCAGCCGCCGAAGACCTGGCAGGATCTGGCGGCTTACACCGCCAAACTGAAAGCGGCCGGAATGAAGTGCGGCTACGCCAGCGGTTGGCAGGGCTGGATCCAGATTGAAAACTTCAGCGCCTGGCACGGCCTGCCGGTGGCCACGAAAAATAACGGTTTTGACGGCACCGACGCGGTACTGGAGTTCAACAAGCCGGAGCAGGTGAAGCATATCGCCCTGCTCGAAGAGATGAACAAGAAGGGCGATTTCAGCTACTTCGGGCGTAAAGACGAATCCACCGAGAAGTTCTATAACGGCGACTGCGGGATTACTACCGCGTCATCCGGCTCGCTGGCCGATATTCGTCAGTATGCCAAATTCAACTACGGCGTCGGCATGATGCCATACGATGCCGACGTGAAAGGCGCGCCGCAGAACGCCATCATCGGCGGGGCCAGCCTGTGGGTGATGCAGGGTAAAGACAAAGAGACTTACACCGGCGTGGCGAAGTTCCTCGACTTCCTGACCAAACCGGAAATCGCCGCCGAATGGCACCAGAAAACCGGCTATCTGCCGATCACCACTGCGGCCTACGATCTGACGCGCCAGCAGGGCTTCTATGATAAGAACCCGGGCGCCGATATCGCCACCCGCCAGATGCTGAACAAGCCGCCGTTGCCGTTCACCAAAGGCCTGCGTCTGGGCAACATGCCGCAAATCCGCACCATCGTCGATGAAGAGCTGGAGAGCGTGTGGACCGGCAAGAAAACCCCGCAACAGGCGCTGGATTCCGCTGTTCAGCGTGGGAATCAGCTGCTGCGTCGCTTCGAGCAAGCGACCAAATCGTAATCTGTAACTTGCCCGGTGGCGCTGCGCTTACCGGGCCTACGATGTGCCCTATGTAGGCCGGGTAAGGCGTAGCCGCCTCCCGGCATTGTTCAGGAACCCAATCTCAATGTCATCATCCCGTCCGGTATTCCGCTCGCGCTGGCTGCCCTATGTGCTGGTCGCGCCGCAGCTGATTATCACGCTGATTTTCTTTATCTGGCCCGCGGGCGAAGCGCTGTGGTACTCGCTGCAGAGTGTCGATCCGTTTGGTCTCTCCAGCCAGTTTGTCGGCCTGGATAACTTCGTTGCGCTGTTCCACGACCCGTACTATCTGGACTCGTTCTGGACCACTATAAAATTCAGCACCCTGGTGACTGTCAGCGGCCTGCTCGTTTCGCTGTTTTTTGCCGCGCTGGTCGACTATGTGGTGCGAGGCAGCCGCTTTTATCAAACGCTGATGCTGCTGCCGTACGCCGTGGCCCCCGCCGTCGCGGCGGTGCTGTGGATCTTCCTTTTTAACCCCGGGCGCGGGCTGATCACCCATTTCCTCGGCGAGCTGGGCTACGACTGGAACCACGCGCAAAACAGCGGCCAGGCGATGTTCCTGGTGGTCTTCGCCTCGGTATGGAAGCAGATAAGCTATAACTTCCTGTTCTTCTTCGCCGCGCTGCAGTCGATCCCGCGTTCGCTGGTTGAGGCCGCCGCCATCGACGGCGCCGGGCCGATTCGTCGCTTCTTTAAGCTGGCGCTGCCATTGATTGCGCCGGTGAGCTTCTTCCTGCTGGTGGTCAACCTGGTTTACGCCTTCTTCGACACCTTCCCGGTGATCGATGCCGCCACCGCCGGCGGCCCGGTGCAGGCCACCACCACCTTGATCTACAAAATCTATCGCGAAGGTTTTGCCGGACTCGATCTTTCCGCTTCCGCCGCACAGTCGGTGGTGCTGATGTTCCTCGTCATTATTCTGACGGTGGTGCAGTTCCGTTACGTTGAAAGTAAGGTGCGTTACCAATGATTGAGAACCGTCGCGGGCTGACGATTTTCAGCCACACCATGCTCATTCTGGGTATTGCCGTCATTTTATTCCCGCTCTACGTCGCCTTCGTGGCGGCGACGCTGGATAACCAATCGGTGTTTGAAACGCCGATGACCCTGATCCCCGGCGGCCATCTGCTGGAGAACATGAAGACCATCTGGGTGAACGGCGTCGGCGTCAACAGCGCGCCGTTCTGGCTGATGATGCTCAACAGTTTCATCATGGCGTTCGCCATTACGGTCGGCAAAATCGTGGTGTCGATGCTTTCGGCGTTCGCCATCGTCTGGTTCCGCTTTCCGCTGCGTAACCTGTTCTTCTGGATGATCTTTATCACCCTGATGCTGCCCGTTGAGGTGCGGATTTTCCCGACGGTGGAGGTCATCGCTAACCTCAACATGCTCGACAGCTACGCCGGGTTAACGCTGCCGTTGATGGCTTCGGCCACCGCCACCTTCCTGTTCCGCCAGTTCTTTATGACCCTGCCGGACGAGCTGATTGAAGCGGCGCGTATCGATGGCGCTTCGCCGATGCGCTTCTTTCGCGACATCGTGCTGCCGCTGTCGAAAACCAATCTCGCGGCGCTGTTCGTCATCACCTTTATCTACGGCTGGAACCAATATCTGTGGCCGCTGCTGATTATTCAGGATGTGAATCTTGGCACCGCCGTCGCCGGTATTAAAGGCATGATCGCCACCGGCGAAGGTACTACCCAGTGGAATCAGGTGATGGCGGCGATGCTGCTGACCCTGATCCCGCCGGTCGTCATCGTTTTAGCCATGCAGCGCGCCTTTGTGCGTGGCCTGGTCGATAGTGAGAAATAAAATGGCTGGTTTAAAACTACAGGCAGTAAGCAAAAGCTGGGATGGCAAAACCCAGGTGATTCAACCGCTGACGCTGGACGTGGCGGACGGGGAATTTATCGTCATGGTCGGCCCGTCGGGCTGCGGGAAATCAACGCTGCTACGGATGGTTGCCGGACTGGAGCGGGTGACCAGCGGCGATATCTGGATCGATCGCAAACGGGTGACTGAGATGGAACCGAAAGATCGCGGCATCGCGATGGTGTTCCAGAACTATGCACTTTATCCGCATATGAGCGTGGAAGAGAACATGGCGTGGGGGCTGAAGATCCGCGGCATGGGTAAGGGATTGATTGCCGAGCGGGTGCAGGAGGCGGCGCGTATTCTGGAGCTGGATGGTCTGCTCAAGCGTCGCCCGCGGGAGCTCTCCGGCGGTCAGCGCCAGCGCGTGGCGATGGGCCGCGCTATCGTGCGTGACCCGGCGGTATTCCTGTTCGACGAACCGTTGTCAAATCTCGACGCCAAGCTGCGCGTGCAGATGCGTCTGGAACTGCAGCAGCTGCATCGCCGCCTGAAAACGACTTCGCTGTACGTCACCCACGATCAGGTCGAAGCGATGACCCTGGCCCAGCGGGTGATGGTGATGAATAAAGGCGTTGCCGAGCAGATCGGCACCCCGGTGGAAGTGTATGAGAAGCCCGCCAGCCGCTTTGTGGCAAGCTTTATCGGCAGCCCGGCCATGAACCTGCTGGAAGGGCGCATCAGCGATGACGGCGGTCGCTTCGAGCTGGCCGGTGGCATGGCGTTGCCGATGAATCACGAGCATCGGCGCTACGCCGGGCGTAAAATGACGCTCGGTATCCGCCCGGAGCACTTTATTTTAAGCTCGCAGGCGCAAGGCGGCATCCCGCTGCTGATGGATACCCTGGAAATTTTAGGTGCCGATAACCTCGCCCACGGGCGCTGGGGCGAGCAGAAGCTGGTGGTCAGACTGCCGCATCAGCAGCGCCCGGCGGGCGGCAGTACGCTATGGCTGCATCTGCCCCTGGAACATCTGCATCTCTTTGATGGTGAAACAGGACAACGCGCATGAGTAACTGGCCTTATCCCCGCATCGTCGCCCATCGCGGCGGCGGTAAACTGGCGCCGGAGAACACCCTGGCGGCTATCGACGTCGGCGCCCGCTACGGGCACACGATGATTGAATTTGACGCCAAGCTGTCGAAGGACGGGCAGATCTTTCTGCTGCATGACGATAATCTCGAACGCACCAGCAACGGCTGGGGCGTGGCGGGCGAGCTGGCGTGGGACGATCTGCTGAAGGTCGATGCCGGCAGCTGGTTCAGCCGTGAATTTAAGGGCGAGCCGCTGCCGTTGCTCTCTCAGGTGGCGGAGCGCTGCCGCCGTCACGGTATGATGGCGAATATCGAAATTAAGCCGACCACCGGGCTGGGGCCGCAGACCGGCAACGTGGTGGCCCTGGCTGCGCGCGATCTGTGGCAAGGCATGACCGCGCCGCTGCTCTCCTCTTTTGAAATCGATGCTCTGGAGGCGGCGCAGGAAGCCGCGCCCGAGCTGCCACGCGGGCTGCTGCTGGATGAGTGGCGCGATGACTGGCGCGAATTGACCACCCGGCTGGGCTGCGTGTCGATTCACCTCAATCACAAGCTGTTGGATGCGGCGCGGGTGGCGAGCCTGAAACAGGCCGGCCTGCATATTCTGGTGTACACGGTCAATAAACCCCAGCGCGCCGCCGAGCTGCTGCGCTGGGGTATAGATTGCATCTGCACCGATGCCATTGACGTCATCGGGCCGAATTTCCACCCTTAAGACGGATTTGCGGCGGCTGACTTACGGGTTGGTCTGCCGCAGCATTCCACCGTTGTTGTTCGGTAGCACCTGCTGCGGCGGATTGAGATTGCCGCCCTGGGCCGCGCGCTGCTGATTCGTCTGCAACTGGTTTTGCAAATGCTGCTGCTGCGAGCGGGTCTGATTGTTCAGATCCTGCTTCAGCATGCTCTGCTGCTGCTGTTGCTGCACCTTCATCTCATTTTGCATGCGCTGCTGGCTGGGCACCACGTAACCCGGCTGGTTAGGGTTGTTATTAATATTGATCGGCTGGGCTAATACGCCAAGCGGCATCAGCGCCGCCAGAAACAGAATCGCTTTCATGGTTTTCTCCTCCCGTGCGTGGGATCACTTAAGTGTACCTCGAATCCGCCATAACAATGATTTTTTAGGAGTTATCAACCAGGCTTAAGCGGGGAATGAAACCTACCTTTCAGGAGTAAGACAATGATAAAAACAACAATATGGCGCCAGGTGGTCATCGCTGCGTTGCTGGCGGGCGGTAGTTTCACCGTCGCCGCCAATCCGCCACCGCCGCCGGTCTCTTATGGCGTAGAGGAAGATGTGTTCCACCCGGTACGCGCCCGGCAGGGGATGGTGGCGTCGGTGGACGCGCTGGCGACCCGCGTCGGCGTGGATATTCTGCGCCAGGGCGGCAACGCTGTCGATGCGGCGGTGGCGGTTGGCTACGCGCTGGCGGTCACGCATCCGCAGGCCGGGAATATCGGCGGCGGCGGTTTTATGATGCTGCGGACTAAAGACGGCAAGACCACGGCGATCGATTTCCGCGAAATGGCGCCGGAACAGGCCACCCGCGACATGTTCCTTGACGACCAGGGCAACCCGGACAGTAAAAAATCACTGACTTCGCATCTGGCCTCCGGCACGCCAGGCAGCGTCGCCGGTTTCTCTCTCGCCCTGGAAAAATACGGCACCATGCCGCTGAACAAAGTGATCCGCCCGGCGATTAAGCTGGCAGAAGAGGGCTTTATCGTTAACGATGCGCTGGCGGACGATCTGAAGACCTATGGCAGCGAAGTGATCCCGCAGCATGAAAACAGTAAAGCGATCTTCTGGAAGAACGGCGAGCCGCTGAAAAAGGGCGACCGGCTGGTGCAAAAGAATCTCGGTAAGAGCCTGGAGCTGATTGCCGAGCACGGCCCGGAGGCCTTCTATAAAGGGGCCATCGCCGACCAGATCGCTGACGAGATGAAAAAGCACGGCGGGCTAATCACCAAAGCCGATCTTGCCAGCTATAAGGCCGTGGAGCGTACGCCGGTTAGCGGCGAATATCGCGGGTATGAGGTTTATTCCATGCCGCCGCCGTCTTCCGGCGGGATCCACATCGTGCAGATCCTCAATATCCTCGAAAACTTCGATATGCAGAAATATGGCTTTGGCAGTGCCGATGCTATGCAGGTGATGGCGGAGGCGGAGAAACACGCCTATGCCGACCGTTCTGAATATCTCGGCGACCCTGACTTCGTCAAAGTGCCGTGGCAGGCGCTGACCAGCAAAGCTTACGCCAAAGCAATTGCCGCCGAGATTGATGTCAACAAGGCCAAACCTTCCAGTCAGATCCGCCCGGGCAAGCTGGCGCCGTATGAAAGTAACCAGACCACCCACTTCTCGGTGGTCGATAAAGAGGGTAATGCGGTGGCGGTGACCTATACGCTGAATACCACCTTCGGTACCGGCATTGTGGCCGGCGATTCCGGTATTTTACTCAATAACCAGATGGATGATTTCTCGGCGAAGCCCGGCGTGCCTAACGTCTATGGTCTGGTGGGCGGCGACGCCAATGCGGTGGAGCCGAAAAAACGCCCGCTGTCGTCGATGTCGCCGACCATTGTGGTGAAAGACGGCAAAACCTGGCTGGTGACAGGCAGCCCGGGCGGCAGTCGGATCATCACCACCGTACTGCAGATGGTGGTCAATACCATCGATTTCGGGATGAACGTCGCGGAAGCCACCAATGCGCCGCGTTTCCACCATCAATGGCTGCCGGATGAGCTGCGGGTGGAGAAAGGCTTTAGCCCGGATACCCTGAAGCTGCTCGAGACGAAGGGGCAGAAAGTGGCGCTGAAAGAGGCGATGGGCAGTACCCAAAGCATCATGGTAGGGCCGGACGGCATGCTGTATGGCGCCTCCGATCCGCGTTCGCCGGATGATTTAACGGCGGGGTATTGATGTGTTGCCCGGTGGCGCTGCGCTTACCGGGCCTACAACTGTGCGAACGTAGATACTGTTATCGGTTTGCAACTTTTTGGTCCGGGAAAAATATGTGCTTTGTGTTAATTCAGAGCACATTGCGCTCCCGATATTTCTTCTGCGTTATGACTCTCATGACGCAGGGAGCGCACAGAGGGCGGCCAGTCGCCGCCACCCGGCAACACGCTACTTCATTCTCGCCATATAATACGCATCCACATACTCACCGTTGCGCAGCGCGTAACGCCTGCCGGTGCCTTCGATCTCAAAGCCGTACTTCTTATACACCGCAATTGCCGGGGCATTATCGGCGAACACCGTCAGCTCAATACGCTCGACCCGCAGCCAGTTGTCGCACATATCAATCATGGTACGCATCAGCGCGCTGGCGACGCCGCGGTTGTGCCAGCGCGAATCCACGCTGACACCAAAATCGGCGACGTGGCTACGGCGAGGACGTTGGACGACGGCAATGCTTAAATGGCCGACGACTTGCTCATCGATACAGGCCACCAGCTGCTTCACGCCGGGCGTATCGGCTAGCCGCTCCCGCCACATATGTTCGGATGGATGAGGGACCTGTAGCGTGTTGTGATACACCTCCGGCTGGGCGTGAATTTGACGAATCGCGTCAATATCTTTCGGTTCAGCATGGCGTATCACGATGTCACTCATTCCTTGTTCCTCATTCAGGTGAAAAGTCCCTTTAAACATCACTGACTACGGCGTTCGAGTCAACACGCATTATTTGCAAAAAAAAGTAGACAAGTGCGAATGAGAATGATTATTATTGTCCTGCATTCAGGGAGACCCTTGCGGAAAGCCTGAAAGCACGACATTGCTCACATTGCTTCCAGTATTACTTTAGCCAGCCGGGTGCTGGCTTTTTTTTTGCCGCTATCTCAGGCGCTCTGCGGCCTGGCGGGCTCCGCGTCGGCTTTGGATGGCGTGTCTGCTACCAGACCGAGAATATGACTTTTGTTCTCCGCTGCGGCCAGCATTTCAGCGCGACCGCTAAAAACCCCGCCTTTCTTGATCGCCAGCGCGCGATAGGCGAGGGTACCATCCAGATGGCCGTGCTCCTCGATGGTGATGCTATCGCCATGACACTGGCCCTGCACCTTGCCGTCAATAATCAGCTCCCGGCAGCTGATGTTGCCTTCCACCTGGCCTTCACGCATTACCTTAATCAGATGCTCTTTGGCCTCAATGTTGCCGGTCAACTGGCCGTGAATATAGACATGGCCGCTGGCGACGATATTGCCGACGAAATGTACCCCGCTGGCGATGATCGTGGTCTCGTGTTTTTTGCTGGCGACCGCTTCGGGTTCTGGGTTTATTGCCGGAAGTGTGGCTGCTTCTGACGCTTGAGGTTCCGTTTTATTTTTCTTAATAAACATCGCGTTAATCTTGTTCCGTTGGCTATGGAGGAGGAAAGCGACAAGCGCGCAGGCGGCCGCCAGGCGCGCCAGCGCGATGGCATCGACAGACCAGGCGATCAGTCCAAGAAGCCAGAAAAAAAGGGTGCCGTTTATGGCGAAATACTGTTTGTCCATTAGCAGCGGCTGGCTACTCCGTTAGTCATCAGCAACGTCCTGGTTTGCCCTCCACTTATCCGTAGTTTCGCCGTTAGGATCAAGTTTTTTAGCTGGAAAATGGCGAATTAATTCCTGGTTAATCAATTGGTTATTAATATTTTCGTATAAGTGATGCTTGAACTATTTTGCTGGCGAATCTTCCAGGAAAGCGGACAGAGAGGATGAAGTGATGGCCCGGCTTGCGCTATGGTTGAAGGTAGCTCATCAACTAAGGACAGCGTTATGACTCTGCACTGCGCATTTATTGGCTTCGGCAAAAGTACCACCCGCTACCATCTTCCTTACGTTTTGCACCGCAAAGACCGTTGGCATGTGGCGCATATCTACCGCCGCCGGGCGAAGCCCGAGGAGCAGGCGCCGCAATATTCCCATATCCATTTCACCAGCGATCTTGATGACGTGTTAAGCGACCCACAGGTCAAACTGGTGGTGGTCTGCACCCACGCCGACAGCCATTTCGAATATGCGAAAAAGGCGCTGGAGGCGGGGAAAAACGTGCTGGTGGAAAAGCCGTTCACCCCGACGCTTGAGGAAGCAAAAACCCTGTTTTCCCTGGCAAACAGCAAGGGCCTCACGGTGACGCCCTACCAGAATCGTCGCTTCGACTCCTGCTTCCTGACCACCAAAAAGGTGATTGAGAGCGGGAAACTCGGCGAACTGGTGGAGATCGAAAGCCATTTCGATAACTACCGCCCGGTGGCGGAGACCAACCCCGGCGGCCCGCAAAACGGCGAGTTCTATGGCCTTGGCGTACATACCCTGGATCAGATCATTTCGCTGTTCGGCCGTCCGGATCATGTCTCTTACGATCTGCGCTCGCTGCGCAATAAAGCCAACCCGGATGACACCTTTGAGGCCCAACTGTTCTACGGCGATCTGAAGGCCATCGTCAAAACCAGCCACCTGGTGCAGATCGACTACCCGAAATTCATCGTTCACGGCCATAAAGGTTCGTTTGTGAAGTACGGCATTGACCAGCAGGAGACCAGCCTGAAGGCCAATATCATGCCGGGCGAGCCGGGTTTTGGCGCGGACGACAGCGTCGGCGAGCTGGTGTACGTCAACGAGGCGGGGGAGACGGTGCGTGAAGCGGTGCCGCTGGAGACCGGCGACTACGGTCGGGTGTACGACGCGCTGTACGACACTCTCGTCAACGGCCAGCCGAATTACGTCAAGGAATCTGACGTTCTCACCAATATGGAGATCCTGGAGCGCGGCTTTGAGCAGCCTTCTCCGGCCACCATCACCCTGGCAAAATAAGCAAAACGGGCTCCTCGACGCTTGTTCATATTTTTTGAACAGAGGAGTCAATTTTCACCCTCTATGATCGACGGCGAAATGAGTCCACACTGACTCCATCGAAAACATACGGGGGTGCAACATGATCTACTTACGCAAAGCGAACGAACGTGGCCACGCTAACCATGGTTGGCTGGATTCCTGGCATACTTTCTCTTTCGCCAACTATTATGACCCGAATTTTATGGGCTTCTCTGCCCTGCGGGTGATTAACGACGACGTCATCGACGCTGGTCAGGGCTTCGGTACCCATCCACATAAAGACATGGAAATCCTGACTTATGTGCTGGAAGGGGCGGTGGAGCACCAGGACAGCATGGGCAACAAAGAGCAGGTGCCGGCAGGCGAGTTCCAGATCATGAGTGCGGGTACCGGGGTGCGCCACTCTGAGTACAACCCGAGCAAAACCGATCGTCTGCGTCTGTATCAGATCTGGATTATTCCGGAAGAAACCGGCATTACCCCGCGCTACGAGCAGCGCCGCTTCGACGCCGCCCAGGGCAAACAGCTGGTGTTGTCGCCAGATGCGCGAGATGGCTCGCTGAAGGTGTACCAGGATATGGAACTCTATCGCTGGGCGCTGCTGAAAGATGAGCAGTCGGTTCACCAGATTGCCGCGGAACGCCGCGTGTGGATCCAGGTGGTCAAAGGCGAAGTGACCATCAACGGTACCAAAGCCACCACCAGCGACGGTTTGGCCATCTGGGACGAGCAGGCGATTTCGGTTCATGCCGACAGCGATAGCGAGATCCTGCTGTTCGATCTGCCGCCGGTTTGATAGTTATCTGAGCCAGGTTAAATAAATTGCGCAACCTTCTCCAACATCGGCGAAGGTTGCGCTTTGTCCGTGATAAACTGAGAAAATGTTTCCCCGTTGATCACAGTCAGGACGATGAAAAAGAAAAGACCCGTACTTCAGGATGTAGCCGATCTTGTCGGCGTGACCAAAATGACGGTCAGTCGCTATTTACGCAACCCGGAGCAGGTCTCCGAAGCGCTGCGTGGCAAGATTGCCGTTGCCCTCGATGAACTGGGTTATATTCCCAATCGCGCCCCTGACATTCTCTCCAACGCGACCAGCCGCGCCATCGGCGTGCTGCTACCGTCGTTAACTAACCAGGTCTTCTCGGAAGTGCTGCGCGGTATCGAAAGCGTCACCGACGCCTTCGGCTATCAAACCATGCTGGCGCACTACGGCTATAAGCCGGAAATGGAAGAGAAACGCCTGGAATCGATGCTCTCCTGGAACATTGACGGCCTGATCCTCACCGAACGAACTCATACGCCTCGCACCCTGAAGATGATTGAAGTCGCCGGCATTCCGGTGGTGGAGCTGATGGACAGCCGGTCGCCGTGCCTCGATATCGCCGTCGGGTTTGATAACTTTGAAGCCGCCCGGCAGATGACCGCAGCGATTATCGCCCGCGGCCACCGCCACGTCGCCTATCTGGGGGCGCGTCTCGATGAACGAACTATCATCAAACAGAAGGGGTACGAGCAGGCGATGCTCGACGCCGGGATGACGCCCTATAGCGTGATGGTGGAGCAGTCTTCGTCCTACTCGTCGGGTATTGAGCTGATGCGTCAGGCGCGCCGCGAATATCCGCAGCTTGACGGTATCTTCTGTACCAACGATGACCTTGCGGTCGGCGCGGCGTTTGAATGCCAGCGCCTGGGGCTGAAGATCCCCGATGATATGGCGATCGCCGGGTTCCACGGCCATGATATCGGCCAGGTGATGGAGCCGCGGCTGGCCAGCGTCCTGACCCCGCGCGAGCGGATGGGACGCATCGGCGCCGAACGGCTGCTGGCGCGCATTCGTGGTGAAGCGATTACCCCTAAGATGTTAGATTTAGGTTTCACATTGTCACCGGGCGGATCAATTTAAACTGACAAGTTTGAAGTAGATCACACATATTCACATCTGGCACGAATGGATATTGCTTCTCCACAGGTCCGGCATGACAATGTTACCGATAACAGTTACCCGTAACAATTAACCGATACGCCGCCTTCGCGCTGGATGAGTCAGCCATGGCGCGGCGTACCTGTCCGGTGGGAGGATGCTTTGAGCACGACTAATCATGATCACCACGTCTATGTTCTGATGGGCGTTTCCGGCAGCGGGAAATCCGCTGTCGCCAGCGAAGTGGCGCATCAACTGCATGCCGCGTTTCTCGACGGCGACTTTTTGCATCCGCGCAGCAACATCACCAAGATGGCCTCCGGTGAGCCGCTGAACGATGATGACCGCACGCCGTGGCTGCAGGCGCTGAATGACGCCGCGTTTGCTATGCAGCGTACCAACAAGGTGTCGCTGATCGTCTGCTCGGCGCTGAAGAAGAGCTACCGCGACATTCTGCGCAAGGGCAACCCGAACCTCTCCTTCATCTATCTGAAAGGCGATTTCGACGTGATCGAAAACCGTCTGAAGGCACGCAAAGGACACTTCTTCAAAACCCAAATGTTGGTGACGCAGTTTGAAACGCTGCAGGAACCAGGCGCCGACGAGAGCGATGTGCTTATCGTCGATATCGACCAGCCGCTGGAAGGCGTGGTGGCCAGCACCATCGAGGTGATCAACAAAGGCAGTCACTAGTGAGTACTTTAACGCTTGTTTTAACAGCAGTCGGCTCGGTATTGCTGCTGCTGTTTTTAGTCATGAAAGCGCGGATGCACGCCTTCGTGGCTTTGATGGTGGTTTCTATTGGTGCAGGTCTTTTCTCCGGCATGCCGCTGGATAAAATCGCGGCGACGATGGAGAAAGGGATGGGCGGTACGCTGGGCTTCCTGGCGATCGTCGTCGCGCTCGGCGCGATGTTCGGTAAGATCCTGCATGAAACGGGGGCGGTCGATCAGATTGCCGTCAAGATGCTCAAATCCTTCGGCCACAACCGCGCGCACTATGCGATTGGTCTTGCCGGTCTTATCTGCGCGCTGCCGCTGTTCTTCGAAGTGGCCATTGTCCTGCTGATCAGCGTCGCTTTCTCGATGGCGCGCCATACCGGCACTAACCTCGTGAAGCTGGTGATCCCGCTGTTTGCAGGGGTGGCCGCCGCCGCCGCGTTCCTGCTTCCCGGGCCGGCGCCGATGCTGCTGGCGTCGCAAATGCACGCCGACTTTGGCTGGATGATCCTGATTGGCCTGTGCGCCGCGATCCCGGGGATGATTATCGCCGGTCCGTTGTGGGGTAACTTCATTAGCCGCTACGTTGAGCTGCATATTCCTGACGATATCAGCGAACCGCATCTCGGCGAAGGAAAAATGCCCTCCTTCGGCTTTAGCCTGTCGCTGATCCTGCTGCCGCTGGTGCTGGTGGGTCTAAAAACCATCGCCGCGCGCTTTGTGCCGGTGGGTTCCACTGCCTACGAATGGTTCGAGTTTATCGGCCATCCGTTCACCGCGATCCTGGTTGCCTGCCTGGTCGCGATCTACGGCCTGGCGATGCGCCAGGGGATGGCGAAAGACCGCGTGATGGAGATCTGTGGCCACGCGCTGCAGCCGGCGGGGATTATCCTGCTGGTGATCGGCGCCGGCGGCGTCTTCAAGCAGGTGCTGGTTGACTCCGGCGTCGGCCCGGCGCTCGGCGAAGCGCTGACAGGCCTGGGTCTGCCGATTGCGATTACCTGCTTCGTGTTGGCGGCTGCCGTCCGTATCATTCAGGGCTCTGCCACCGTTGCTTGTCTAACGGCGGTTGGCCTGGTGATGCCGGTCATTGAGCAACTGAACTACAGCGGCGCGCAGATGGCAGCGTTGTCTATCTGTATCGCCGGCGGCTCGATTGTGGTGAGCCACGTGAACGATGCCGGCTTCTGGCTGTTCGGTAAATTTACCGGTGCGACGGAAGCCCAGACGCTGAAAACCTGGACCATGATGGAAACCATCCTGGGTACCACCGGGGCGATTGTCGGTATGATCGCTTTCCAGCTGCTGAGCTAAGCCCGCTCACCTCCCGCTCGCGGGGTATAAAAAGCCAGGGTAACGCTGCTTACCCTGGCTTCTTTGTAATAAGCCGCCCTTTTTCCCCCTTTTCCTTGCCTGCTATTCGCCCTTATTAGCGCTACGACGATGCTCGTATCCCTCGTCATCCCTTGCTGTGCCTGGGTTTGATGCGTTTATTTGGCAAGCGGTAAATCACCTGATTTCGCGCTCAATCCATAATCAGGATCAATAAAATAGCAACGGAAAATATTCCATTGCGCAGGGGATTTCCCCGATAATCGTTGCGTTTTTGACGACAACCAGCGACGGTGGACAATGTGCAGGATAAGTTGCTTTTCTGATTGTTCAGCAATCATTGATTAATTTCACTTGCGACTTTAGCTGCATTTTGTAAGGTGAGGGATAATCCAGTTGGAAACTGGCCAGGCACAAACAGCACACACCTCGCAGGAATACGTTATGAAAAATGTTGGTTTTATCGGCTGGCGCGGAATGGTCGGCTCTGTTCTCATGCAACGCATGGTTGAAGAGCGCGATTTCGACGCCATTCGCCCGGTGTTCTTCTCTACCTCCCAGCTGGGACAGCCAGCGCCGTCATTCGGCGGTAGCACCGGTGGCACGCTTCAGGATGCGTTCGATCTGGACGCGCTGAAGGCACTGGACATTATTGTCACGTGCCAGGGCGGCGATTACACCAACGAGATTTACCCGAAGCTGCGCGAAAGCGGCTGGCAGGGTTACTGGATTGACGCCGCCTCTTCGCTGCGCATGAAGGACGATGCGATCATTATCCTCGACCCGGTTAACCAGGACGTGATCACCGCCGGCCTGAATAATGGCGTCAAAACCTTTGTCGGCGGCAACTGTACCGTTAGCCTGATGCTGATGTCCCTCGGCGGCCTGTTTGCCCAGGATCTGGTGGAGTGGGTCAGCGTGGCAACGTACCAGGCGGCTTCCGGCGGCGGCGCGCGTCATATGCGCGAGCTGCTGAGCCAGATGGGTCAGCTGCACAACCATGTTGCGGCAGAGCTGGCGAACCCGGCTTCCGCCATTCTGGATATCGAGCGCAAAGTGACGTCGCTGACCCGCAGCGGCGAGCTGCCGGTGGATAACTTCGGCGTACCGCTGGCGGGCAGCCTGATCCCATGGATCGACAAACAGCTGGATAACGGTCAGAGCCGCGAAGAGTGGAAAGGCCAGGCGGAGACCAACAAGATCCTCGCCACCTCGTCCGTTATCCCGGTAGACGGCCTGTGCGTCCGCGTTGGCGCGCTGCGCTGCCACAGCCAGGCGTTCACCATCAAGCTGAAGAAAGATGTGTCTATCCCGACCGTTGAGGAGCTGCTGGCCGCGCACAACCCGTGGGCCAAAGTGGTCCCGAACGATCGTGAGATTACCATGCGCGAGCTGACCCCAGCCGCGGTGACGGGCACCCTGACCACCCCGGTCGGGCGCCTGCGTAAACTGAATATGGGGCCGGAGTATCTGTCGGCCTTTACCGTTGGCGACCAGCTGTTGTGGGGCGCTGCGGAGCCGCTGCGCCGGATGCTTCGCCAGCTGGCGTAAGCGCAGGATGAACATAAAGGGGGTCTTCAAGCCCCCTTTTTTTTTGCGTAATACAAGGAGTAAACGCGGATGTTAGATTTTTCCCCACGGAGGTAACTCAGCCTTGGCTATGCTTTAAGTAAGGAATTCCTTACCTGAAGGTGGGACGGAGCAGGAGGATGCTGAGAGCACTGCGCCGTTCAGGTCAAAAAAAGTCGCCAGTTACAGGAATGAGCGACACTTACAACAGGATGAAAGCATGTCTAATCATATTGATAGAGACGTGATTAATGCGCTAATCGCCGGTCATTTCGCGGATCCCTTTTCCGTGCTCGGCATGCACCGAACTGACGCCGGGCTGGAAGTGCGCGCATTATTACCCGATGCCACCGACGTGTGGGTTATTGAACCGAAAACCGGACGCAAAGTCGGCAAGCTCGAATGCCTCGACTCGCGTGGTTTCTTCAGCGGCGTCCTGCCACGTCGCAAAAACGCCTTTCGCTATCAGCTGGCCGTCACCTGGCACGGGCAGCAGAATCTGATTGATGACCCTTATCGCTTTGGTCCGCTGTTGCAGGATCTTGATGTCTGGCTGCTGTCCGAAGGGACCCACCTGCGCCCTTACGAAACGCTGGGCGCGCACGCTGCCACCATGGACGGCGTCACCGGTACCCGTTTCTCGGTGTGGGCGCCGAATGCCCGCCGCGTGTCGGTGGTGGGGCAGTTTAACTACTGGGATGGCAGACGCCACCCGATGCGATTCCGCAAAGAGTCCGGGATCTGGGAGCTGTTCGTTCCCGGCGCGCATAATGGCCAGCTGTATAAATTCGAACTGATTGACGCCCACGGCCATCTGCGGGTCAAAGCCGACCCTTACGCCTTTGAGTCGCAAATGCGTCCGGAAAGCGCCTCGCTTATCTGCGACCTGCCGCCCAAAGTGGAACAGCCGGCGGACCGCAAAGCGGCGAACCAGTTTGATGCCCCGATCTCTATCTATGAAGTGCATCTCGGCTCCTGGCGCCGTCATACCGATAATAATTTCTGGCTGAGCTACCGCGAGCTGGCCGACCAGCTGGTGCCCTACGCGAAATGGATGGGCTTCACCCATCTCGAACTGCTGCCGGTTAACGAGCACCCGTTCGACGGCAGCTGGGGCTATCAACCCACCGGGCTCTATGCGCCGACCCGCCGTTTCGGCACCCGCGACGATTTCCGTTACTTTATCAACGCCGCGCACGCCGCCGGGCTGAACGTCATTCTTGACTGGGTGCCCGGCCACTTCCCGGCGGATGATTTTGCCCTTGCCTCGTTTGACGGTACTTCGCTGTATGAGCACAGCGATCCACGCGAGGGATATCACCAGGACTGGAATACCCTGATCTACAACTATGGTCGCCGCGAAGTCAGCAACTTCCTCGTCGGTAACGCGCTGTACTGGATCGAGCGCTTCGGTATTGATGCCCTGCGGGTCGACGCGGTGGCCTCAATGATCTATCGCGATTACAGCCGCAAGGCAGGTGAGTGGATCCCCAACGAATACGGCGGCCGGGAAAATCTGGAAGCTATTGAGTTTCTGCGCAGCACCAACCGCATCCTCGGTGAACAGACGCCGGGCGCGGTGACGATGGCGGAAGAGTCCACCGATTTTGCCGGGGTGACCCGTCCGCCAGCCGGCGGCGGCCTCGGTTTCTGGTTCAAATGGAACCTCGGCTGGATGCACGACACCCTGGATTACATGAAGCTCGATCCGGTGCATCGCCGCTACCATCATGACAAAATGACCTTCGGCATGCTCTACAACTACACCGAAAATTTTGTGCTGCCGCTCTCCCACGATGAAGTGGTGCACGGCAAAAAATCGATTCTCGACCGCATGCCGGGGGATGCCTGGCAGAAGTTTGCCAACCTGCGCGCCTACTACGGCTGGCTGTTCGCCTTCCCGGGTAAAAAACTGCTGTTTATGGGCAATGAGTTCGCTCAAGGCCGCGAGTGGAACCACGACGGCAGCCTCGACTGGCATCTGCTGGAGGGCGGCGACAACTGGCACCATGGCGTCCAGCGACTGGTGCGTGACCTGAACCATACCTACCGTCACCATAAAGCGCTGCACGAGCTGGATTTTGACCCCTACGGTTTCGAATGGCTGGTGGTCGACGACCATGAGCGTTCGGTGTTTGTCTTTGTGCGCCGCGACCGGGCCGGGAATGAGATTATCGTCGCCAGCAACTTCACGCCGGTGCCGCGCCATGACTACCGCTTCGGCATTAACCAGCCGGGACGCTGGCGCGAGGCGTTGAATACCGACTCCATGCACTATCACGGCAGCAACCAGGGTAACGGCGGTGTGGTGGAGAGCGACGCGATCGCCAGCCATGGCCGCGAACATTCGCTATCGTTGACCCTGCCTCCGCTGGCGACGATCTGGCTGGTCCGGGAGGCGCAATGACCTCACTGGCGGCAGGCAAACCTGCGCCGTTGGGCGCCAGCTATGACGGCAAGGGCGTGAATTTCGCCCTCTTCTCCGCCCATGCGGAGCGGGTGGAGCTGTGCGTATTCGACGAGCAGGGTAACGAGCAACGCGTCGATCTCCCGGCGCGCAGCGGCGACATCTGGCACGGCTGGCTGGACGCTGCCGGGCCGGGCCTGCGCTACGGCTATCGGGTGCATGGTCCCTGGGACCCGGCGCAGGGGCACCGCTTTAACCCGGCGAAGCTGCTGCTCGATCCCTGCGCGTATCGGGTCGAGGGCGATCTGCCGGATGACGAACGCCTGCATGGTGGAATGTGGGAGCCGGATCATCGCGACAGCGCCGCAATCGCGCCAAAATCGCAAGTGGTGGATCTGCATTACGACTGGCGGGGCGATAAGCCGCCGCGTACCCCGTGGGGGGAAACGGTGATTTATGAAGCGCACGTGAAAGGGCTCACCCTGTTGCACCCGCAGCTGCCGGAAGCCATTCGCGGAACTTATAAGGCGCTGGGCCACCCGGTGATGATCGCTTACTTCAAATCGCTGGGCATCAGCGCCCTCGAGCTGTTGCCGGTAGCGCAGTTCGCCAGCGAGCCGCGACTGCAGCGGATGGGCTTGAGCAACTACTGGGGCTACAACCCGCTGGCATGGTTCGCGCTGGATCCGCGCTATGCCAACGATCCCGCGCGTGCCCTCGATGAGTTTCGTGATGCGGTTAAGGCGCTTCATGCCGCCGGCATCGAGGTGATTCTGGATATCGTGCTCAACCATAGCGCGGAAATTGATCTCGAAGGGCCCACCGTCTCCCTGCGCGGAATCGACAACCGTAGCTATTATTGGGTAAGGGAGGATGGCGATTATCACAACTGGACCGGCTGCGGTAATACGCTCAATCTCAGCCACCCCGGGGTGGTGGAATGGGCGCGCCAGTGTTTGCGCTTCTGGGTGGATGAGTGCCATGTCGACGGCTTTCGCTTCGACCTCGCCTCAGTGATGGGGCGGACGCCGGAATTCCGCCAGGATGCGCCGCTGTTCGAGGCTATCCGCCGCGACAGCGTGCTGTCGCAGGTGAAACTGATTGCGGAACCCTGGGATATCGGCCCGGGCGGCTATCAGGTGGCTAATTTCCCACCGCTGTTCGCCGAATGGAATGACCATTTTCGCGATATTTCCCGTCGTTTCTGGCTGCAGCAAAACGTCTCCCTCGGTGACTTTGCGCAACGCTTCGCGGCCTCCAGCGATCTCTTTGCTCGCGATGGCAAACGGCCATCGGCGACGGTGAACCTGGTGACGGCCCACGATGGCTTCACGCTCCGCGACTGCGTCTGTTTCAATCAGAAACACAATGAGGCAAACGGGGAGGAGAATCGCGATGGGACTAACAATAACTACAGCAACAATCATGGTATAGAGGGATTAGACGCCAATCTTGCGGTGATTGAACGGCGGCGCGCCAGCGTGCATGCGCTATTGACGACGCTGCTGCTGGCTCAGGGGACGCCAATGCTGCTGGCGGGCGATGAGCAGGGCCACAGCCAGCACGGCAACAATAATGCCTACTGCCAGGATAACGCGTTGACCTGGCTGGACTGGCGTCAGGCGAACCCGGGGTTAACCGCGTTTACCGCGGCGCTGATCCACCTGCGCCGTCGCATTCCAGCGCTCACCCGCAACCGCTGGTGGCAGGAGGGCGATGGCAATGTCCGCTGGCTTAATCGCAACGCCCAGCCGCTGACTGCCGGGGAGTGGCAGCAGGGCGCAGCGTGTATGCAGATCCAGTTGTCTGATCGCTGGCTGCTCACGCTGAACGCCACCGCAGAGGTGGTCGATATGGTTTTACCTGAGGGGGAATGGCGCGCCGTTCCTCCCTTCGCCGGAGAGGATAATCCGGTCATCATGGCTGTCTGGCATGGGCCCGCGCACGGAGTGTGCGTATTTCAAAGGTCGTAATCCCTGAAGCTTCCGGTTGAACTCGTGGCGGCGGCGCGGCGGGATGAGAAGGAAAGCTGGGGTGTAAAAAGGAGTTAATCATGGTTAGGCTTGAAAAAAACGATCCGCTGATGCTGGCGCGTCAATTACCCATCAAATCCGTGGCGTTGATCCTCGCGGGCGGGCGTGGCACCCGGCTCAAGGATCTCACCATTAAGCGTGCGAAACCTGCCGTTCACTTCGGCGGCAAGTTCCGTATTATCGATTTCGCATTATCTAACTGCATTAACTCAGGGATCCGCCGTATCGGCGTCATCACCCAGTATCAGTCGCACACGCTGGTGCAGCATATCCAGCGCGGCTGGTCGTTCTTCAGCGAAGAGATGAATGAGTTTGTCGATCTGCTGCCAGCCCAGCAGCGCGTGCACGGCGAAAACTGGTATCGCGGCACGGCGGACGCAGTGACGCAGAACCTGGACATCATCCGCCGCTACAAAGCGGAGTACGTGGTGATCCTCGCGGGCGATCATATTTATAAGCAGGATTACTCGCGCATGCTGATTGACCATGTCGAAAAAGGGGCGCGTTGCACCGTGGCCTGCATGCCGGTGCCCATTGAAGAGGCATCCGCCTTCGGCGTCATGGCGGTCGATGAAAACGAAAAAATCATTGAATTCGTCGAGAAACCCGCTAACCCGCCGGCGATGCCAACCGACCCGACCAAATCACTGGCCAGTATGGGCATTTATATCTTTGACGCCGCCTATCTTTATGAGCTGCTGGAAGAAGACGATCGCAACGAAAACTCCAGCCACGATTTCGGCAAAGATATCATTCCGAAGATCACCGAAGCTGGCATGGCTTATGCACATCCTTTCCCGCTCTCCTGCGTGCAGTCTGACCCGAACGCTGAGCCGTACTGGCGCGATGTGGGAACGCTGGAGGCCTACTGGAAGGCCAACCTCGATCTGGCGTCAGTCACGCCGGAACTGGATATGTACGACCAGAACTGGCCGATCCGCACCCATATGGAATCGCTGCCGCCGGCGAAGTTCGTCCAGGACCGCTCCGGTAGCCACGGCATGACCCTGAACTCGCTGGTTTCCGGCGGCTGCATTATCTCCGGGTCGGTGGTGGTGCAGTCGGTGCTGTTCCCGCGCGTGCGGGTGAACTCATTCTGTAACATTGATTCGGCAGTCTTGTTGCCAGATGTCTGGGTGGGGCGCTCATGCCGCCTGCGTCGCTGCGTGATTGACCGCGCCTGCGTCATCCCGGAAGGTATGGTGATTGGTGAGAACGCGGAAGAGGATGCACGCCGCTTCTATCGCTCAGAGGAAGGTATCGTGCTGGTGACCCGCGACATGCTGCGGAAATTGGGGCACAAACAGGAGCGCTAATGCAGGTCTTACATGTATGTTCTGAGATGTTCCCGCTGTTAAAGACGGGCGGTCTGGCGGACGTCATCGGCGCACTGCCGGCGGCGCAAATTGCGGAGGGTATCGACACCCGCGTGCTGTTGCCGGCGTTTCCCGATATCCGCCGCGGCGTGGTGGATGCCCAGGTGGTAACCCGCCGCGATACCTTCGCCGGGCGGATCACGCTGCTGTACGGCCACTTTAACGGCGTGGGGATCTACCTGATAGATGCCCCGCATCTCTATGACCGGCCGGGGAGCCCATACCACGATACCAACCAGCACGCTTATACCGACAACGTCCTGCGCTTTGCGCTGCTGGGCTGGGTGGGAAGCGAAATGGCCAGCGGACTGGATCCATTCTGGCGCCCGGATGTGGTGCATGCCCATGACTGGCACGCCGGCCTGACGCCGGCCTACCTGGCGGCGCGCGGACGCCCGGCTAAATCGGTCTTTACCGTGCACAACCTGGCCTACCAGGGGATGTTTTACTCCTGGCATATGAATGATATCGAGCTGCCGTGGTCGTTTTACAACATGCATGGCCTCGAGTTTAACGGTCAGATCTCGTTTCTGAAGGCCGGTCTTTACTACGCCGACCATATTACGGCGGTAAGCCCGACCTACGCGCGCGAGATCACCGAACCGCAATACGCCTACGGCATGGAAGGGCTGCTGCGCCAGCGCCATCATGAAGGACGGCTGTCGGGGATCCTCAACGGCGTTGACGACGGTATCTGGAGTCCGCAAAACGATCTGCTGCTGCCGATGCGCTACGATCGCGACACGCTGGAGGAGAAGGCGGAGAACAAGCGTCAGCTGCAGATTGCGATGGGCCTGAAGGTCGATGACAAAGCGCCGCTGTTTGCCGTGGTCAGCCGCCTGACCAGCCAGAAAGGGCTGGATCTGGTGCTCGAAGCGCTGCCGGGTCTGCTTGAGCAGGGCGGCCAGCTGGCGCTGCTGGGCGCCGGCGATCCGGTGCTGCAGGAAGGTTTCCTCGCCGCCGCCGCCGAACATCCGGGCAAAGTGGGGGTGCAGATTGGCTACCATGAGGCCTTCTCCCATCGCATTATGGGCGGCGCCGACGTCATTCTGGTGCCGAGCCGCTTTGAACCGTGCGGCTTAACTCAGCTGTATGGTCTGAAGTACGGCACGCTGCCGCTGGTGCGCCGCACCGGGGGGCTGGCGGACACGGTCTCTGACAGTTCGCTGGAGAACCTTGCCGATGGTCTGGCGACAGGGTTTGTCTTTGAGGACAGCAATGCGCTGTCATTGCTGCGCGCTATCCGTCGCGCCTTTGTTCTCTGGTCGCGCCCGTCGCTCTGGCGCTATGTGCAGCGTCAGGCGATGAATATGGATTTTAGCTGGCAGGTTGCCGCGAACTCCTATCGCGAACTTTATCAACGCTTGATGTAACCACTGGAGTCATTGTTATGAATGTACCCTTTAGCTATGCATCACCGACGCTGAGCGTTGAGGCGTTAAAGCACTCTATTGCCTATAAGCTGATGTTTATCATCGGTAAAGATCCGGCCATCGCCAACAAGCATGAATGGCTTAACGCCACGCTGTTTGCCGTCCGCGATCGCATGGTGGAGCGCTGGCTGCGCTCCAACCGCGCGCAGCTCTCGCAGGAAGTGCGCCAGGTATACTATCTGTCGATGGAGTTCCTGATTGGCCGTACCCTCTCTAACGCGCTGCTGTCGCTGGGCATTTATGACGATGTGAGCAGCGCACTGGCGGAGATGGGGCTCGATCTGGAAGAGCTGATCGATGAAGAGAATGACCCCGGTCTTGGCAACGGCGGTCTGGGCCGTCTGGCGGCCTGCTTCCTGGATTCCCTGGCGGCGCTGGGTCTGCCGGGACGCGGTTACGGGATCCGCTACGACTACGGGATGTTTAAACAGAATATCGTCGATGGCCGACAAAAAGAGTCCCCTGACTACTGGCTGGAGTACGGTAACCCGTGGGAGTTTGAGCGCCACAACACCCGCTACAAAGTGCGTTTCGGCGGCCGCATTCAGCAGGAAGGAAAGAAAACCCGCTGGATTGAGACGGAAGAGATTATTGCGGAAGCCTACGACCAGATCATCCCCGGCTTTGACACCGACGCCACCAACACGCTGCGTCTGTGGAGCGCGCAGGCCAGTAGCGAAATTAACCTTGGTAAATTCAACCAGGGCGACTACTTCGCTGCGGTAGAGGATAAAAACCACTCCGAAAACGTCTCCCGCGTGCTCTATCCGGATGACTCGACCTACTCCGGACGCGAGCTGCGTCTGCGCCAGGAGTATTTCCTCGTGTCGGCGACGGTACAGGATATTTTGAGCCGCCATTACATGTTGCATAAGACCTTTGCCAACCTGGCGGACAAGATTGCCATTCACCTCAATGACACCCACCCGGTGCTGTCAATACCGGAGCTGATGCGCCTGCTTATCGACGAACATAAATTCAGCTGGGACGAGGCGTTCGAGGTGACCTGTCAGGTCTTCTCCTATACCAACCATACGCTGATGAGCGAGGCGCTTGAGACCTGGCCGGTGGATATGCTGGGCAAAATTCTGCCGCGCCATCTGCAGATTATCTTCGAGATTAACGATTACTTCCTCAAGACCCTGCAGGAGCAGTATCCCAATGATACCGCGCTGCTCAGCCGAACCTCGATTATCGACGAGTCCAACGGCCGTCGCGTGCGGATGGCCTGGCTGGCGGTGGTGGTCAGCCACAAGGTCAACGGCGTGTCGGAGCTGCATTCGCGGCTGATGGTGGAGTCGCTGTTTGCCGAATTCGCTAAAATCTTCCCGATGCGCTTTACCAACGTCACCAACGGCGTCACGCCGCGCCGCTGGCTGGCGCTGGCCAACCCGCCGTTGTCGAAAGTGTTGGATGAGCATATCGGCCGCACCTGGCGGACCGATCTGAGCCAGCTTGACGAGCTGAAGCAGCATATCGACTATCCGACGGTCAATCAGGCGGTGCGTCAGGCTAAACTGGAAAACAAACAGCGGCTGGCCAGCTATATTGCGCAGCAGCTTAATGTGGTGGTGAATCCGAAGGCGCTGTTTGATGTGCAGATCAAACGCATCCACGAGTACAAACGCCAGCTGATGAATGTGCTGCACGTCATTACCCGCTATAACCGGATCAAAGCCGATCCGCAGGCGGAGTGGGTGCCGCGAGTGAACATTTTCGCCGGTAAGGCGGCCTCGGCTTACTACATGGCCAAGCATATTATTCACCTGATCAACGATGTGGCCGCGGTGATCAATAACGATCCGCAGATTGGCGACAAGCTGAAGGTGGTCTTTATCCCCAACTACAGCGTCAGCCTGGCGCAGCTGATTATTCCGGCGGCAGACCTGTCGGAACAGATCTCCCTCGCAGGCACTGAAGCTTCCGGCACCAGCAATATGAAGTTTGCCCTTAACGGAGCGCTGACTATCGGCACCCTCGACGGGGCGAACGTGGAGATGCAGGAGCACGTGGGCGAAGAGAATATCTTTATCTTCGGCAACACCGCGGAAGAGGTGGAGGAGCTACGTCGCAGCGGCTATAAACCACGCGAATACTACGAGCAGGATGAAGAGCTTCACCAGGCGCTGACGCAGATCGGTACCGGCGTGTTCAGCCCGGCGGAACCGGGGCGCTACCGCGACCTGCTGGATTCGCTGATTAACTTTGGCGACCACTACCAGGTGCTGGCGGACTATCGCAGCTATGTGGACTGTCAGGATCGCGTCGACGAGCTGTATCAACATCCGGAAGAGTGGGCCTATAAGGCGATGCTGAATATTGCCAACATGGGCTACTTCTCCTCTGACCGGACGATCCAGGAGTACGCGAAATATATCTGGCATATCGACCCGGTAAGGCTGTAAGCCAGTCAATGCAACTCAACGGGGCCATTTGGCCCCGTTTCTGTCTGTGCGGAGAACGTTTTATTCGGAAAAGTGCCGGGGAGGATTCAGGCTATTGCGGGAATATACTATTGACGTGAATTCGCCAGCAGTACGATAAATGCTCAATAAGTTTACGTTCATAGCCTAATGGCTATAATATGGATGATAGCCTTTAGGCTATGAGGGATCGCCTATGTGGGATGTAGAAACGACGGATACGTTTGATGCCTGGTTCGAATTACAAAGTAGAGCTTTAAAAGAGGATATGTTGGCCACGATGCTCATCTTATCTGATTTTGGTCCGCAGCTTGGGCGCCCGTATGTTGATACGGTGAAAGATTCAACGTTTCAGAATATGAAAGAACTCCGGGTTCAGCATCATGGGCTCCCCATCCGCGCTTTTTTGCTTTTGATCCTCTGCGGAAAGCTATCGTTTTATGTGCGGGCAATAAGGATGGCATGAATGAGAAACGTTTTTACAAAGAGATGATTACTCTGGCTGACAGAGAATTCAGCCAACACCTGACTAAGGAGCGATAATGGCCACGCTAAAAGAACTCATGGCGAAACAGAGTCCTGAAAGCCAGCAGCGTATTGCAGCGAAAGCGGCAGAGATACGCCAGTCTGTCGCTTTAAACTTGCTTCGAGAAGAGTTGCAAATGTCGCAAACAGAGATGGCTGCGGCTATGGGGGTAAAGCAGCCAACGATCGCTAAAATGGAACAGGCTGATAACGATCCGCGGCTTTCGACCCTAAAACGCTACATTGCGGCATTGGGGGGAGAACTCAGTATAAATGTCACGTTGCCGACTGGAAAAAAAGTCTCGTTTAATTTGTGAACAGGTATCCGGGCCAAGCGCAAGCCATAGCCCGGGTATTTCTCTCCTGGCGCCACGCGATGTCAGGACGCTAACGACAGTTCAGACTTTCCCGCATGCTGCGCCAGCCATTCGCTGATGCGCGCTTGCTGCTCGCCATTCAGCCACATGCCCTGTTTGGTACGACGCCAGATGGCGTCATCCAGGCTGCGCACCCATTCGTGCTCAACCAGATACTTCAGCTCGGCTTCATAAAACTCATGGCCGAAATCTTCCCCCAGATCGCTCAGGGCGCTGGCTTCCTTCAGGATCCACTCGCTATTGCTCCCGTAGGTGCGGGCATAATGGCGGGCCAGTGATTCGCTGATGAACGGGAAGCGACGGCGCAGTTTTGCTGCATAGTCGTCGCGGTCGCCGCCGATATCGCCGCCGGGGAGCACCGCGGTTTTGGTCCATGCCGGGCCGATCCCTTTGTAATAGGGAGTCAGTTTTTCCAGCGCATGCTCGGCCAGTTTGCGATAGGTGGTCAGCTTCCCGCCGAAGACGGAGAGCAGCGGCGCCTGGCCGTTCTCATCGTGAATATCCAGCGTGTAGTCGCGGGTGATCGCCTGCGGCGAATCCGACTCGTCATCACACAGCGGACGGACGCCGGAGTAGGTCCAGACGATATCGTCCCGGCTGAGAGTCTTTTTAAAGTGCGCGTTATAGACGTTCAGCAGGTAATTAATCTCTTTATCATCAATGGTCACCGCTTTCGGATCGCCCTTATACTCGACGTCCGTCGTGCCGATGATGGAGAACTCATCCATCCACGGGATAACAAACACAATACGTTTATCTTCGTTTTGCAGAATGTAGGCCTGCTTCTGAGTATGCACTCGCGGCACCACGATGTGGCTGCCCTTGATCAGGCGGATACCGTAAGGCGAGCGCAGATGCATCCCTTCGTCGAAGAACTGTTTGACCCATGGACCGGTGGCATTGACCAGACCGCGCGCCTTCCAGGTAAACTTCTCGCCGCTATCGATATCTTCCGCTTCCACCACCCACAGGCCGTTCTCTCGTTTTGCCGAGATGGCGCGAGTGCGGGTCCGCACTTCGCCGCCTTTGCGGACAACCATCTGCGCGTTGGCCAGCACCAGGCGGGCATCGTCGACCCAGCAGTCGGAATATTCGAAACCGCGCACAATTTCCGGCTTAAGTACCGATTCTGCGCCAAAACGCAAGCCGGTGGAGCCCGGCAGGCTGGTGCGTTTGCCCAGATGATCGTACATAAACAAGCCGATACGGATCATCCATGCCGGACGCAGATGCGGACGATGCGGGAGACGAAAGCGCATCGGGAAGGCGATATGCGGAGCCATTTTTAACAGCACTTCACGCTCGGCCAGCGCTTCGCTGACCAGGCGGAACTCATAGTGTTCGAGGTAGCGTAGCCCGCCGTGGATAAGTTTGGAACTGGCGCTGGAGGTAGCGCAGGCGAGATCGCGCGCTTCCAGCATCAGTACGGATAAACCCCGCCCGGCGGCATCTGCCGCGATACCGGCACCATTGATGCCTCCGCCTATCACAATCAGATCTTTGGTTTCCACGTTCTTACCCTCTCACACTTTCGTTTAAGCTCACAAATGCTCGATATCGCTCACTATAGCAAACAAACGCGCTTTTGGTAACATCAAAAAAACATTTTGGAGTGATGGGTGTAACATATTGGCGTTTCTTTACCGCCTGACGGTACACTACAGGGTAAAATTGGGCCGGCCATCGCCCGTCATGACGAGAAAGAGAAGAGAATCATGGAACAGTTTGAATGTATCAACGTTGAAGAAGCGCACCAGAAGCTGCATCAGCAGACGGCGGTGCTGGTGGATATCCGCGATCCGCAAAGCTATGCGATGGGCCATACGCCGGGCGCGTTTCATCTGACCAACGATACGCTGGGCGCGTTTATGCGTGACCACGACTTTGACACGGCGGTGATGGTGATGTGCTATCACGGCAACAGCAGCAAGGGCGCCGCGCAGTATCTGCTACAGCAGGGGTTTGATAAGGTCTACAGCGTTGATGGCGGGTTCGACGCCTGGCATCGCCATTTCCCGGCGGAAGTGGCGCACGGGACGTTTTAACGGCTGGCAGGTATACTATCCCCCTTTGTGTGGAATAAGCGATTCGCTGCATGTTAATGATTACCTCTTTTGCCAATCCACGGGTGGCCCAGGCGTTTGTCGATTATATGGCGACGCAGGGGATTATCCTGACCATTCAGCAGCACGCCCAGAGCGACGTCTGGCTGGCTGATGAGAGTCAGGCCGGGCGTGTCAGGGCTGAGCTGGCCCGCTTCCTTGAGAACCCGGCGGACCCGCGTTATCTGGCGGCGAGCTGGCAGTCCGGACAGACCAATAGCGGGTTGCGCTATCAGCGCTTTCCTTTCTTTGCCACGCTGCGGCATAACGCCGGCCCGTTCACCTGGGCGATTCTGCTCATCTGCATCGCGGTGTTTATCCTGCAAAATCTGCTGGGCGATCAGCCGGTGATGATTTGGCTGGCCTGGCCCTACGATCCTTCGCTGCAGTTCGAAGCCTGGCGCTATTTCAGCCATGCTTTCATGCATTTCTCGCTGATGCATATTCTCTTCAACCTGCTATGGTGGTGGTATCTCGGCGGCGCGGTGGAAAAACGCATCGGCAGCGGCAAACTGGTGGTGATCACCGTTATCAGCGCCCTGTTGAGCGGCTTCGTGCAGCATCAGTTTAGCGGCCCGTGGTTTGGCGGCTTATCGGGCGTGGTCTATGCGCTGATGGGCTACGTCTGGCTGCGGGGCGAGCGCGATCCGCAGAGCGGTATTTATCTGCAGCGCGGGTTGATACTCTTTTCTTTAGTGTGGTTAATTGCTGGCTGGTTTGACGTTTTCGGCATGGCGATCGCTAACGGCGCGCATGTGGCTGGTCTGGCGACCGGCCTGGCGATGGCGTTTGTTGATACCTTGCATGGGCGAAAACGCGCATAAAGACTTACCGACAGGGGTCGGGTAGGCGATATTTTTCCAGGGATATTTCATGAAACAAACACAACGTCATGACGCGATTATCGAGCTGGTAAAAAAACAGGGTTACGTCAGCACGGAAGAGCTGGTTGAGCAGTTCGCGGTCAGCCCGCAGACCATCCGCCGCGACCTGAATGATTTAGCCGAACAGAAAATGATCCTCCGCCATCACGGCGGCGCGGCGCTGCCCTCCAGCTCGGTGAACACCTCCTGGCACGATCGCAAAGCGACCCAGACGGCGGAAAAAGAGCGTATCGCCCGGCGGGTAGCCAGCGAGATCCCCGACGGGGCGACGCTGTTTATTGATATCGGCACCACGCCGGAAGCGGTGGCGCACGCCCTGCTCGATCACCACGATTTGCGCATTGTCACCAATAACCTGAACGTGGCCAACACGCTGATGGTTAAAGAGGACTTCCGCATTATTCTCGCCGGTGGTGAACTGCGTAGTCGCGACGGCGGGATCATTGGGGAAGCGACCCTGGATTTTATCTCGCAGTTCCGTCTCGACTTCGGCATTCTTGGCATCAGCGGCGTCGACAGCGATGGCTCGCTGCTGGAGTTTGATTATCATGAAGTGCGCACCAAGCGCGCGATCATTGAGAATTCACGCCACGTGATGCTGGTGGTGGATCATACCAAGTTTGGCCGCAATGCGATGGTCAATATGGGTAGTATCAGTATGGTCGATGCGGTCTATACCGACGTGCTGCCGCCGGCGGGCGTGCTGAAGGTCATCACCGATAACAACCTCCAGCTGGAGTTGTGCTAAACGGCAACGGCGTCGTCAGACGCCGTATCCCATCATTTTGAGTAACTGCTGAGCATGCTGCACCGCGTCTTGCCGGTGGGCGACGCCCAGTTTCTGATACAGGTTGCGAATGTGGGTCTTGATGGTGGTAGCCGCCACGTCAAGCTCGCCGGCAATCTGCTCGTTGCTGTAACCGGAATAGATTAAGCCAAGCACCTGCCATTCGCGCTGGGTCAGCGGGCTGGTGCGGATAAGCTCCGGCACCTCCGGGTGATTCAGCAGCCGCTCGACGAACCCTTCGTCAAAGTGGGCGAATTTGTGGCGATGATGCTGGTTGATGTCGCGCAGAATACGCTGGGCGCGGTGTTGCTCCAGCTCCGGCAGAGTGTTCAGCTGGATCAGCTGGCGCAGCTGCTGAGCCATCGCCTCGCCTTCAATCACAAAGTGGTTGATAAAGCCGGTGCGGTTGGCGAGCGTCAGGGCTTCGAGCAAGGCTTTCTGCGCTTCGCTCTTGCGTCCCGCCTGCCAGTACAGTTGATTGAGCAGCAGCAGGTTGCGGTTGAGATCGCTCATCAAACGCAGCGAACGCGCATTTTCGTTCAGCTCTTCCAGCACCATTTCCGCCGGTTCGAAATCGCCCAGCAGGATCTGCGCCCGGGCAATGTTGCGCCACTGGCTCTGCAGGAAGTGGTTGTTGGCGAATTCCGGCTTCGGCGTCTGGCGCAGCCAGTTGGCCGCCGCGGTTTTATCGCCGGTCATCTGCCAGTAGATCACCCGCACCTTATCGGCGTTGGAGACCCAGTCGCTGTGATAGTGACCGTTACCGAGCAGGTTTTCCAGCCGGTTCAGGTGGCTACGGGCATTATCGAGATCGCCGCGCGCCAGCGAGCACTGGACCATCAGCGCCAGACACTGCAGCTGCTGCTGCGGCTGATAAGTTGAGAGAACGTCCATTCCCTGGCGGGCGCAGGCTTCAGCTTCGTCGAGGCGCGCCCATGCCCACAGCAGCTGAGAACGGATGCGCAGCAGGAACTCATGCATCGGCAACTGCTCAAGGTGCTGTTCACGCACCAGCTGGAAGGCTTTCTCCTGGCTCTCCCAGGCAGCCTGCAGGAAGCCTTGGGCAAAGAGAATTTCACTTTGCTGAATAATGCTCCACAGCGCGTAATGCCACACGTCGTGACGGCGGGCCATCTGTTCGGTCTGCTGCATCACGGCGAGGGATTTGGTCAGTTTCCCCTTGCAATGGAGGACTTCGCCATGCACCGAGGTGGCGACGATGCGGCTGTAATAGTTGGCCAGCGGCAGCTCTTCCAGGGCCACCATCGACAGACGTTCCGCTTCGTCCTGGTCGCCGTCGTTAATCGCTACCTGTGCGCGCAGCGCGTTGAAATCGCCATGCATCGCGGTGTCCATTTCCACACTCATCTCCTGCTCGGCGCGCGCCAGCAGGGTGTTGACTTCGCTGTAACGATGCTGGCTCTGCATCAGCCAGGCCTGCAGCAGGATCAGGCGCGGATTTTCCAGCAGATTTGACCAGGGCAGCGCCGACAGCGACTGCTCCAGCAGCCCCAGTTCGCTATGGTTAAACATGCCCCAGGCGTGGTTGAGTAAGATATCGCGCAGCATTTTGGCATCGCCAGCGGCCAGAGCATGATGAATGGCCTCGCTGGGGAACCCTTGCGCCATCCAGCTTTCCGCCGCAGCGCGGTGGATCTCCGGCAGTTCAACCGCCAGCTCCCACTGACAACGCTGGCGCAGGAAGCTGCCAAACAGCGGGTGATAGCGGAACCATTCACCGGAATCATCCATCCGCTGCAGGAACAGCCCCTGGCGTTCGATCTCCTCCAGCTGCATCTGGCCATTCTCTTCGCCGGTGACGCGCACGATTAACGCGTCGTTCATCGAGCGCAGCAGAGAACTCTTCAGCAAAAAGTTACGCGTGCGGGCGTCGACGTTATCCAGTACTTCATCCACCAGATAATCCGACAGATGGCTGGCGTTAATCCCGGCGAGGCGGCGGGCGGAGTGTTGGGCGGAAGAGTTATTCTGGCGGGCGGAGAGGGCGATGAGCTGCAGCGCGGTGGCCCACCCGGCGACATCGTCGCACAGCCGGCTGCTGTCGTCGGCTTCGATTGGCGACGTCAGACGGCAGTCGAAAAATTGTTTCGCTTCCTGGTGGGTAAAGGCCAGCTGCTGGCTGCCAATCTCCAGAAGCTGATCGCGGACGCGCAGGTTGGCAATGCCCAGCTGCGGCAGGTTACGCGACAGCACCACCAGGGTCATATTCTCCGGCTGATGGCGCAGGAAAAAGCGCATCGCGTCATGGATCACCGGATTATTGATCAGGTGATAATCATCAATGACGAGGTACAGCGGGCGCTGCCAGTCGGCGAGTTCAATAAACAGCTGCGCAAAAAGAGAGGAGAGGCTGGCGTACTGGCGCTTTTGCACCATCGCTTCACTGGCCCCGCAGTGGTTGCCGGTGGCCTGCTGGATCGCCGCGATCAGATAGCTGGCAAAACGCTCCTGCTGATTGTCGCCTTCGTCCAGCGAAAACCACCCGAGATCGTTTTTACCCGCGGCCCACTGAGAAATGAGCGTTGTTTTACCGTACCCGGCAGGGCTGGTGATCAGCACGAGACGATAATTGTTCGCGCCGGAAAGTTTCGCCAGTAAACGCTCACGAACCACAGTGTGTTCAAGGCGGACCGGACGACTTAATTTGGACGGAATCAACATAGTTCTACATTTCGCTGTGCAAGAGAGAGGTTGCGATTTTTTTTGCGCTTCGTAATTAATATCTAATAAGGTCGGTGATTATGAAATTTATTGCAAGTTATGTCCGAACTTTATGCTCTTGAATTTGCTCTATGTCACAAATTTTGACATTGGTTGAGAATGGGGAAAAATCGCAGGCAGAACTCGCCGCCAGCGGTTTTCAGGCGGCGGCTGGCGGAGCGGGGAGAGATTTATTTTATGTGAAGAGTAGTTGTTTGTTTTTATTAAATTATTGTCAGTGATTTCTTAGAAGTAATCTTTTTTGCGGATCAATGTGATGAAATGTGCTTATTTCTCCAGAGCTCTCTATTTATTTTTTTAATAACCTGGCGAGAGGCGGAAAGATTTTTAGCGCGTATTGGCCTGTAACAAATTTTTTCCCTGCGGACGTAACCTCTCGATTGTCATATCGCGGTGATTTTTACAGCATATTTTTGCCTTCTCACCCACACTATAGTGTCCAGGATCACACTTTTCGCTCATCCCCGCCACTCCTCCCTGTCTAATCCCCGTCGGGATGAGGACGATGAATCGGGAGGTCGGCACACTAGCGCCATCGTTTTAGTAAAGGACCCGGATCTCATTATGTCACAGACTTCATTTAACAAAGCTCAGTTTCAGGCTGCACTGACGCGTCAGTGGCAGCATTTTGGTTTACAGTCCGCTTCCGAGATGACACAGCGTCAATGGTGGCGCGCGGTCAGCGGAGCGCTGGCGGAACTTCTGGCGGCGCAGCCGGTAGCGAAACCGGCGCAAGGACAGCGTCACGTTAACTACATCTCGATGGAGTTTCTGATTGGTCGCCTGACCGGCAACAACCTGCTCAACCTGGGCTGGTACGAGGGCGTCAGCGACGCACTGAAAGGCTACAACGTCAACCTCACCGATCTGCTGGAAGAAGAGACAGACCCGGCGCTGGGTAACGGCGGCCTGGGACGTCTGGCAGCCTGCTTCCTCGACTCCATGGCGACGGTGGGGCAGTCGGCGACCGGTTACGGCCTCAACTATCAGTATGGTCTGTTCCGCCAGTCCTTTGACGATGGCCAGCAGATGGAAGCCCCGGACGACTGGGGGCGTAACAGCTACCCGTGGTTCCGCCATAACGAGGCGCTGGATGTCCAGGTCGGCATCGGCGGGAAAGTCAGCAAAAACGGCGAATGGCAGCCGGCGTTCGTCATTACCGGCGAAGCCTGGGACCTGCCGGTACTTGGCTATCGCAACAACGTCGCCCAGCCACTGCGTCTGTGGCAGGCCAAACACGCTCATCCGTTCAACCTGACCAAATTCAACGATGGCGATTTCCTGCGCGCCGAGCAGCAGGGCATCGACGCGGAAAAACTGACCAAGGTGCTGTACCCGAACGACAACCATCAGGCCGGTAAAAAACTGCGCCTGATGCAGCAGTACTTCCAGTGCGCCTGCTCAGTGGCCGATATCCTGCGCCGTCATCATCTGGCAGGCCGCAAGCTGGCCGAGCTGGCGGATTACGAAGTGATCCAGCTGAACGATACGCACCCGACCATCGCCATTCCGGAGCTGCTGCGCGTGCTGATCGACGAGCACCAGCTGAGCTGGGACGACGCCTGGGCGATCACCAGCAAAACCTTTGCTTACACCAACCACACCCTGATGCCGGAAGCGCTGGAGTGCTGGGATGAGAAGCTGGTGAAAGCGCTGCTGCCGCGCCATATGCAGATCATTAAAGAGATCAACGACCGCTTTAAACAGCTGGTGGACAAAACCTGGCCGGGCGATAAGCAGGTCTGGGCGAAGCTGGCGGTGGTGCATGACAAGCAGGTTCGGATGGCCAACATGTGCGTGGTGGGCGGCTTTGCTGTCAACGGCGTGGCGGCGTTGCACTCGGACCTGGTGGTAAAAGATTTGTTCCCGGAATATAACCAGCTGTGGCCGAACAAATTCCATAACGTGACCAACGGCATCACGCCGCGCCGCTGGATCAAGCAGTGCAACCCGGCGCTGGCCTCGCTGCTGGATGAGACGCTGAAAAAAGAGTGGGCCAATGACCTCGACCAGCTGATCAATCTGGAAAAATACGCTGACGATGCGGCATTCCGTCAGACCTATCGCGATATCAAGCAGGCCAACAAAGTTCATCTGGCCGAGTTTGTGAAGCAGCGTACCGGGATTGAGATCAACCCGCAGGCGATTTTCGATATTCAGATCAAACGCCTGCACGAGTACAAGCGTCAGCACCTTAACCTGCTGCATATTCTTGCGCTGTACAAAGAGATCCGCGAAAACCCGCAGGCGGACCGCGTGCCGCGCGTCTTCCTGTTCGGCGCGAAAGCGGCGCCGGGCTACTATCTGGCGAAAAACATTATTTTTGCCATCAATAAGGTAGCGGAAGCGATCAACAATGACCCGAAAGTCGGCGATAAGCTGAAGGTGGTCTTCCTGCCGGACTATTGTGTATCGGCAGCGGAAAAACTGATCCCGGCGGCGGATATCTCCGAGCAGATCTCCACCGCGGGTAAAGAAGCCTCTGGCACCGGCAACATGAAGCTGGCGCTGAACGGCGCGCTGACCGTCGGGACGCTGGATGGCGCTAACGTGGAAATCGCTGAGCAGGTGGGCGAGGAAAACATCTTTATCTTCGGCCACACGGTTGAAGAGGTGAAAGCCCTGAAAGCGAAAGGCTACGATCCGCTGAAATGGCGTAAAAAAGACAAGCTGCTCGATGCGGTGCTTAAAGAGCTGGAGAACGGCACCTACAGCAACGGCGACAAGCATGCCTTCGATCAGATGCTGCACAGCCTGCTGCAGGGCGGCGATCCGTACCTGGTGCTGGCCGATTTCGAAGCCTACGTAGCGGCGCAAAAACGGGTAGATGAGCTGTATCGCGACGAGGAGGCCTGGACCCGCGCGGCTATCCTCAACACCGCGCGCTGCGGCATGTTCAGCTCCGACCGCTCGATCCGCGATTATCAGCAACGTATCTGGCAGGCGAAACGCTAAAGGAAGGCCTATGGAGAGTAAACGCCTCGATAATGCCGCGCTGGCGGCGGGCATCAGCCCCAGCTATATCAATGCGCACGGCAAGCCGCAGTCTATCGCGGCTGTCACCAAACAGCGCCTGCTGGATGCGATGCATCGCTCTACCGCCGCCACGAAAGTGGCGGTTAACCCGCTGCCGAACGTGAAAATTTTCACCCACGGCAAAAAAATGTCGCTGCCGGTGGCAGGACGCGGTGAGTATCAGTGGATCCTGACCACTGAGGACGGTAAGCAGTATCAAGGGAAAACCCGCGGCGGCGAGACGCTGCCGCTGCCGGCTAAACTGCCGGAGGGGTACCACTCCCTGACGCTCACCCAGGAGGGAGAGCGTTGGCACTGCCGGACCATTGTCGCGCCGGCGCGCTGCTACGAACCGCAGCCGCTGAAAGAGGGGAAAAAGCTGTGGGGCACCTGCGTGCAGCTTTATACCCTGCGCTCGGAGAAAAACTGGGGGATCGGCGATTTTGGCGATCTGCGGGCCATGTTGCCGGAAATCGCCCGCCGCGGCGGGTCGTTTATTGGCCTTAACCCGATACATGCTCTCTATCCGGCGAACCCGGAGAGCGCCAGTCCGTATAGCCCGTCTTCACGTCGCTGGCTAAACGTCATCTACATCGACGTTAATGCGGTTGAAGATTTCCAGCGTAGCGAAGAGGCGCAGGCGTGGTGGCAGTCCGCAGCGACCCAGCAGGCCTTGCAGGCGGCGCGGCAAACGGATGATGTCGACTATACCGCGGTCACCACGCTGAAAATGACCGCGCTGCGTATGGCGTGGAAACGATTCTCTCGTCGTGAAGATGAGCAGATGACGGCGTTCCGCGAGTTTGTTCTGCGCGAAGGGGAAAGCCTCTACTGGCAGGCCGCTTTCGATGCGCTGCACGCCTGGCAGGTACAACAGGACCCGCTGCGCTGGGGCTGGCCGGCCTGGCCGAAGGCCTTTCAGGATATCGACAGCCCGGAGGTGAAAGCCTTCTGCATTGAGCATGAGGACGACGTCAGTTTCTATCTCTGGCTGCAGTGGCTGGCCTGGAGCCAGTTCGCCGCCTGCTGGGAAACCAGCCAGCGCGACGGGATGCCGATTGGCCTCTACCGCGATCTGGCGGTGGGCGTCGCCGAAGGCGGGTCGGAGACCTGGTGCGACCGTGAGCTGTACTGCCTGAAAGCGTCCGTGGGCGCGCCGCCGGATATTCTGGGCCCGCTGGGCCAGAACTGGGGCCTGCCGCCGATGGATCCGCATATTATTGCCGCTCGCGCCTATGAGCCGTTTATTGATCTGCTGCGCGCCAATATGCAGAACTGCGGCGCGCTGCGCATCGATCACGTGATGTCGGTGCTGCGTTTGTGGTGGATCCCCTATGGTGAAACCGCCGACCATGGCGCTTACGTTCAGTATCCCGTCGACGATCTGCTGTCGCTTCTGGCGCTGGAAAGCCAGCGTCATCGCTGCATGGTGATCGGCGAAGACCTGGGCACGGTACCGGTGGAGATTGTCAGCAAGTTACGCAACAGCGGCGTCTATTCTTATAAGGTGCTCTATTTTGAGAGTGATGCAGAGAAAACGTTCCGCGCGCCGGCGCTGTACCCGGAGCAATCAATGGCTGTGGCGACGACGCACGACCTGCCCACCCTCCGCGGCTACTGGGAAAGCGGCGATCTGACGCTAGGTAAAGCACTGGGGCTCTATCCTGATGAGGTGGTGCTGCGCGGGCTGTACCAGGACCGCGAGCTGGCGAAGCAAGGGCTGCTGGATGCGTTGCATAAGTACGGCTGTCTGCCCAAACGTGCCGGGCATAAGGCCTCTCTGATGAGCATGACCGGGATCCTCAACCGGGGGATGCAGCGTTACATTGCCGACAGTAACAGTGCGCTACTGGGCCTGCAGCCGGAAGACTGGCTGGAGATGGCGTCGCCGGTTAACATTCCGGGCACCAGCACTGAGTACCCGAACTGGCGCCGGAAGCTATCCGTCACCCTGGAGCAGATGTTTGCCGATGAACAGGTCAATAAGCTGATTAAGGATCTGGATAAACGGCGCAAGGCGGCGAGCAAGAAAGCCGCCGCCAGATGACTTCCCGCCGCGTCGTTTGCTGCGCGGCGATGAGCATGTCCGATAAAAAAGGCCGGTCCGCATTATGCGGACCGGCCTTTTTCTGTGGCGGGAGTCTCCTTACACCACCATCCCCAGCAGCAGACAGCCTACCAGGCCGCATACTGAGATAATGGTTTCCAGCACCGACCAGGACCTGATGGTCTCGCCGATGGTCAGGTTAAAGTACTCTTTGAACAGCCAGAAACCCGGATCGTTGACGTGAGAGAAGATAACGCTGCCGGAGCCAACGGCGATAACCATCAGTTCCGGGCTGACGCCGGTGGTGGCGATCAGCGGCGCGGCAATCCCGCCTGCGGTGATGGCGGCAACGGTCGCCGAACCCAGCGCGATACGCAGTACTGCGGCGATAGACCACGCCATAAACAGCGGAGACATGTTCGATTCGTGCATGATAGAGGCGATGTATTTATCCATGCCGCTATCCACCAGCACCTGTTTGAAGGCGCCGCCGCCGCCGATGATCAACAGCATCATCGCGATGATTTTAATAGAAGAAGTCAGGGTATCGTTGATCTGCTCCATGGAGCGGCCGCGGTTCAAACCGAAGGTGAACAGGGCGATCAGTACCGCAATCAGGGTGGCCATCACCGGGTCGCCGAAGAACTCAGCAATCGGCAGGAAGGCGTGGCCCTTCGGCAGGATCATCTCGGCCACGGCGCGCATCGCCATCAGGATCACCGGTACCAGCGAGGTCCAGACGCTGACGCCAAAGCCAGGCATCTCTTCTTCTGTGAACACTTTCGGGTTATGCAGGCCTTCCGGGATCGGCTTATCAATGCCTTTCAGGAAGCGCGCAAACACCGGCCCTGCCAGGATAACCGTCGGGATAGCCAGAATGGTGCCGTAGAGCAGCGTTTTGCCCATATCGGCATGGAAGATGGTGGCAATCGCGGTCGGACCCGGATGCGGCGGCAGGAAGCCGTGGGTGACAGAGAGCGCGGCGGCCATCGGGACACCGACGTACAGCAGCGGGATGCGGGCCGAGGCGGCGATGGTAAATACCAGCGGCAGCATCAGCACGAAGCCTACTTCATAGAACAGCGCGAAGCCGACGGTGAAGCCGGTCAGGACCACGGCCCACTGAATATGCTTCTTACCGAACTTATTGATAAGGGTAGTGGCGATACGCTGGGCGCCGCCGCAGTCTGCCAGCAGTTTACCGAGCATAGCGCCGAAGCCCATGATCAGCGCGAGGCTGCCAAGGGTGCCGCCAACGCCGTTCTTGATAGAGACGATCACTTTATCCAGCGGCATACCCTGCATTAATCCGACGGCGAGCGCCACCAGAACCAGCGCAATGAAGCCGTTCATTTTGAAACGGATCATTAACAGCAATAACAGGGCAACCCCGATAGCAACGATGATTAATGGCATGATTTACCTGGCCTTAATTTGTTATGGGTAACGTCAAAGATTCAACCTGTAAGACATCTGCCCCATGTGGGAGCAAAATAGTCTGGCACCGTAAATACTTGCATTATCCTTACCCAGAGAAAGGATAGCTGGCTATTTTTTTGCCGGTGGTGCCTGAAGTGGATGATACGGGTAACATATGAGGGTTGAGAATCACCTGACGGGGGAAAATGTTAAATATGAGACTTAAGTCATACTCTTTCCCCGGTTTTTGCCGGTCATTTAGCGGGAGATGTTGCGCGGTAACACAGAAAGGGCCAGGGAGGACCGGCGGCAGGGTGCCGCCGGAGGAAGGCTTAGTAGTAGGAGTGCTCGCCGCGCTGATGCTCGGTCAGATCGCGAACCCCTTTCAGCTCCGGAAACTCGTTCAGCAGCTGCTTTTCAATGCCTTCTTTCAGAGTCACGTCAACCATCGAACAGCCGTTGCATCCGCCGCCGAACTGCAGAATAGCCAGACCGTCGTCGGTGATCTCCATCAGCGACACGCGGCCGCCGTGGCCCGCCAGCTGCGGGTTAATCTGCGACTGCAGCAGGTACTCGACGCGCTCCATCAGCGGGGCATCGTCAGAGACTTTGCGCATCTTGGCGTTCGGTGCTTTCAGCGTCAGCTGCGAGCCAAGCTGGTCGGTGACGAAATCAATTTCAGCGTCTTCCAGATAGGGCGCGCTGAGCTCATCGACATAGGCGGTCAGCTGTTCAAATTTCAGCGCCGTGTCGGTGTCTTCCACCGCATCCGGTGGGCAGTAAGATACGCCGCACTCAGCGTTTGGGGTGCCGGGATTAATCACAAATACGCGAATTTGCGTCCCTTCTTCCTGATTTGCCAGCAGTTTGGCAAAGTGCGCTTGTGCAGCATCGGAAATACGGATCATAGCGTTGGCCTAATAGTTGACTATTTTACTGGGTTATAATACGCCCATCAGCGGGGGTCTACAAGGTACGGCACAAACACCATACCTGAACCGTCGCGGCGCCGTTTCGCAAAAGCAGGCGGGATATCTCGGCGACGGTGCTGCCGGTCGTGACGACATCATCCACGATAGCGATATGGAGTCCCTCCACGGCAAATTCAAGCTGAAAGGCATTTTTCAGGTTCTGCCTGCGCTGGCGGGCATTGAGCGAATGTTGGACGGCGCCGGCTCGCTGGCGCGTCAGGCCTTCCCGATGCCAGACGCAACCTCGCCAGCGGGCTAACGGTCGGCACAGTTCGTCACACTGATTATAACCCCGGCGCCAGCGGCGGCGATGCCACAGCGGTACGCCGACCATACCGTCCACCGGCGGCAAATCGTGCCGCTGCAGAAGACGCAGCAGCAGCAGGCGCGCGAGGGCGGGCCCCAGCTCCGGACGATGGTGAAACTTCAACTGCTGGACCAGACCGCTCAGCGGCGGGCGATAGTCATTGACTGCCAACAGCCAATGCCAGGGAGGTGGTTTTTGCAGGCAGCGGCCGCAGGGGTGATGGGATGTCGCCGCCGGCAGGCCACACTGGGGGCAGAGCGGGGGGCAGGCGAGCAGGGCGCGGCTGCAGCGGGAGCAGATCCCCCAGCAGGCGACCGCCAGCGGCATTTGGCATAGCCAGCATAAGCTGTGTGCTGTTAGCATATTTGGCCTTCTGTCCAGTAAAAAAGAGAACGGTAACGGATGAACGACATCTGGTGGCAAACAATCGGCGAAGGGGATTGTCATCTTGTGCTGCTGCACGGCTGGGGATTGAACGCTCAGGTATGGGATTGCATCACGCCGCAGCTGGCTTCGCATTTTACCCTGCACCTGGTGGATCTGCCTGGCTATGGCCGCAGCGGCGGGTATGGGGCGATGTCGCTGGAGGCGATGGCGCAGCGGGTGCTGGAGCTGGCTCCTCCTCAGGCGGTATGGCTGGGCTGGAGTCTGGGTGGGCTGGTGGCAAGCCAGGTGGCGATGATGCACCCGGAACGCGTGCAGGCGCTGGTGACGGTTGCCTCTTCCCCCTGTTTCGCGGCTCGTGACGACTGGCCCGGCATCAAGCCCGAGGTGCTGGCCGGGTTTCAGCAGCAGCTGAGCGACGATTTCCAGCGCACCGTCGAGCGATTCCTCGCCCTGCAAACCATGGGCACAGAGAGCGCGCGTCAGGATGCGCGGGCGTTAAAGCAGGCCGTGCTCTCGCTGCCGATGCCTTCCGCCGAGGCGCTGAACGGCGGACTGGAGATCCTCAGAACCGTCGATCTGCGCCAGGCGCTGGTTGGGTTGCCGATACCGTTTCTGCGGCTGTATGGCCGGCTGGACGGACTGGTGCCGCGCAAGATTGTCCCGCTGCTGGATGAGCTGTGGCCGGAAAGCGAGTCAATCCTCTTCGATAAGGCGGCGCATGCGCCGTTTGTTTCCCATCCCGCGGCCTTCTGCGAGCCGCTGCTGGCGTTGAAAACGCAGCTGGGGTAATTTTTTTTGCCACGCCATGGTAAATGGGCCATTCCTAGCAATACTTAGGTTGTTACGGTGGTTGATTATTTCATTCCGCCACCGTGACCTACAATAACAACCTTATGGAGAGTAGAGGCTATGAAACTTGTTACAGGAATGGTTGCATCTCTGGTGATTGGCACCCTGTCTTTTGGCGCATTTGCCGCGAAAGAGATCCAAAAAGAAGACGTGGCGAAGATGAATTTGACCAAGGTCGGCAGCATCACGACCTCCAGGACGACGTCACCGATGGACGCCCGACGCGATCTGTCTAAAAAAGCCGATGAGCTGGGTGGGAAATACTTTGTGGTGATTGCCGGGCAGAAAAACGAAAAAACCGTACACGCTAACGCTGACGTTTATAAATAATCCAGTCATAAAAAACGGGCCTGTTGGCCCGTTTTTCACTGCTTTCTTACTCGTTTTACCCGTTGCACGACCAGGCCTGACTCCTTTCATCGCAGCGCCCACCACTCCTGCTGGCACGCCGCTTTCCCTTCAGGACAGCTTTTACAGCTGCCTGAGAGACAGCCCTCGCTCGTTTCGCTGATCCGTACCACCTTACCCATGGCTTCCATCCGTTCCAGCATCGCGTCAATCAGCGGCTGAGGCGTCCGCAGGCGGGCGCTGAGCTGTTTCGCCTCCATGCGGCCCTGCAGGGCCAGCATATCGCGGACTTCCATTAACGACGCCACAGACCCTCCTTAGTGGCAATCGCCAGCCGGGCTGGAACAGCAGGAGGCCGGCGTTTTTCGGGTGGCCAGCAGCGAGACGTCCACCCGGCTGCGCGCCCGGCGCAGCAGGCCGAAGAGCACCACGTTGAACAACACCACTGCCAGGATACACACCAGGCTGTAGCGCGGATGGTCGCTAAAGCTGACGGTCTGGTAATAAAGCGTCGAGAGCGAATAGGCGATATTCAGCCCCCACAGGATGGAGAAGGTCATCCAGCCGCGGCTCGATTCGCGGGCGATGGCGCCCATCACCGAGATGCAGGGGATATAGAGCAGGACGAAGATCAGGTAGCTGTATGCCGCCGCCGCGCTGCCAAATTTACTGCCCATCACGCCCATGGCGCCGGTGGCCATCTCGCCATCGCCTTTGCTGGCTTCGATGGGGTTGGCCAGGACGCTGAGGCTGAAGGTGTCTTTCAGTCCCTGCCATGTCTCGTCGACAGCGGCCAGCAGTTCTTCGCCGAGGCTGAAGGTCTGCGGATTGAACTCCTCATTCTGGATATCTTCGGCGGTATAGAGGGTGTTCAGCGTACCGACCACCACCTCTTTCGCCATCGCGCCGGTAAACAGGCCGACGGTGGCCTGCCAGTTATCTTCATGCACGCCGATCGGTTTAAACACCGGCGTAATGACCCGGCTCACCGAGGCCAGCGCGGAGTCGTTGATGTTGTCGACGACCTTACCGCTCAGCGAGAAGCTGTTCAGCGCGCTGAGGAAGATGCTGACAATGACGATCACCTTCCCGGCGCGCAGCACAAAGCCTTTCAGGCGCTGCCAGGTCTGGATAATCAGGCTCTTGATGTGCGGGACGTGGTACACCGGCAGCTCCATCACGAATGGCGAGGCTTCGCCACGCATAATGGTGTGCTTCAGCATCAGGCCGGTGAGAATGGCCATCACAATGCCCAGTACGTAGAGCGAGAAGACCGCCAGCGCACCGTTCTGACCAAAGAACGCGGCCGCGAAGACGGCGAAGATCGCCAGCCGCGCGCCGCAGGACATAAACGGCGCCATCATAATGGTCATCAGACGCTCGCGCGGTGCGTCAAGGGTGCGGGCGCCCATCACCGACGGCACGTTGCAGCCGAAACCGACAATCAACGGGACAAAGGATTTCCCCGGCAGGCCGAGGGCTTGCATCAGGCGGTCCATGACAAAGGCGGCGCGCGCCATGTAGCCGGAGTCCTCGAGGAAGGAGAGGAACAGATACATCATGCCGATCTGCGGCACCAGCGGCAGCACGGTGTTGATACCGCCGCCGATCCCCTGGGCGAGGAACACGGTCAGCCAGTCCGGGAAGTGCAGGGTGTAGCCCAGCCATTGAATACCGTGAATAAAGACCGCGACCGAGCCGGCATCAAAAATCGGCTGCAGCGCGCCGCCGATGTTGATCGCCAGCAGGAACATCAGGTACATGACAAAGAGAAAAATCGGCAACCCGAGGAAGCGGTTGAGGATCACTTTGTCCATCGCCGCGGTGAAGCGGCTCGGCTCGGCGGTCAGGGTGTTGCTGACGGCGTCGCAAATGGCGGCGATGGTCTGATAGCGTGCGTCTGCGATATGCAACGCCGGGTCGTCGATCTCGTCGCTGAGATTCGCCAGAGCAATATCCAGTTTATCGGCGGCGTCGCCGGCATAGGCCCGGCTGTAGATATCGCCCTCCAGCATCTGCAGACCCAGCCAGCGCCGCTGCCGGGTCGGGATCTGCGCTGACATCTGCTGCGCCAGCAGGTCAGCTTCGCGCAGCAGCGGCTGCGGATAGTGAACCAGCTCAATATCGCTGTTCGCCTGATGACGGTCGAGGGCAATCTTCAGCGCTTCGATTCCGCGTCCGCGGGTTGAGACCAGCGGAATGACCGGGCAGCCGAGACGGGCGGCGAGGGCGTCGATATCGATACGCACCTGCTGCTTTTCGGCGATATCCAGCATGTTCAGCGCGACGACGCAGGGGATCCCCAGCTCGAGCAGCTGCAGCGTCAGATAGAGGTTTCGCTCAAGGTTGGAGGCATCAACCACGTTAATCAGCATGTCGGCATCGCCGCTCAGGATGTAGTGGCAGGCAATCTGCTCGTCCAGCGAGGTCTGCGAAGAGATGGTGGTCAGGGAGTAGGTTCCCGGGAGGTCGACCAGCGTGACCTGATGGTCAGTGGTGGCGAAAACGCCCTCTTTACGCTCAACGGTGACCCCGGCCCAGTTGCCTACGCGCTGGCGGGCGCCGGTCAGCTGATTAAATAAGGTGGTCTTGCCAGAATTAGGATTACCAATTAAACCAACGGTTAATTTTTTCATATTTCAGACTCTTGTGCCGGGCCAGCCGTTATTGTGCAACCGCTTCCAGTTCGATTAAGGCGAGATCTTTTTTGCGTAATACCAGACTGACGCGTCGGGTTTCAATATGAACAGGATCGCCGAGCGGCGCTACGCGAACCACATGAAAAGAGGAACCGGGCAGCATGCCGAGGGAGAGTAATTTCTGACGGTATGCTGGGCTAATATCGCGGGAGAATCCGGTAATTTTCCACGCACTATCAGGTGTGAATTGCATAGGGCCTACTTGTCTATCGCTAACCGAAGAAGAATTTTCCGGACGCCTGGAGGCAGCTGCGCCGGGGACCGTAGCCAACGAAAAAGGAAAAAACGTTCTGAAAGTGATGATAATGAGAATGGTTTTTATCATCAATACATATGATGCGCTTCGCGCTATTTTTATAGCGAAAATCACCTTTTTATTGATATGCCGCAAAATCCAGTCGGTGATCAAATAGGCGCAAAATATTATTTCGGCGATCTAATGTTTAATTAAGGTTTCTTAAGTTAACGAAATGAAAATAATAATTTCGCGACCTTTCCTTAACGGAATTAATGCAGGTTATCAGAAATGACTGAACCCGTTTTGCGCGTAATGGCGGCCGTATCGCCAGGGGATGAAAAATGAAAACTGCCCCTGAAAAGGGGCAGGGAGAGATTAGCGTTTTTTACCCATCGCCGCAGCGAGGGCATCCATCATTGCGCTGTTACCGGCAGGCTGTGCCTCGCGACCGCGGGGTTTGGCGGCTTTCGCGGCCGGGCGGTTGCCCTGGGGGCGATCCTGACCGCCGCCGCGGCGGGCGTTGCTGTCGCCTGGCTGCTCGTCGAGACGCATGGTCAGAGCGATACGTTTACGCGGCAGATCGACTTCCATGACTTTGACCTTCACGATGTCGCCCGCTTTCACCACGGTGTGCGGATCTTCAACAAACCGGTCAGAAAGCGACGAAATGTGTACCAGTCCATCCTGATGGACGCCGATATCGACAAACGCGCCGAAATTGGTGACGTTGGTGACGGCGCCTTCCAGGATCATCCCCGGCAGCAGATCGTTCATGGTCTCTACGCCGTCGGCGAACTTCGCCGTCTTAAACTCCGGACGCGGATCGCGGCCCGGTTTTTCCAGCTCTTTGATAATGTCGGTGACGGTCGGAACGCCGAACTTCTCATCGGTGAAATCCACGGCCTTCAGATGACGCAGTTCGCTGCTGTTGCCCATCAGATCTTTCAGCGCCTGCTGGGTGGCGGCCAGAATGCGCTCGACCACCGGATAGGCTTCCGGGTGCACGGTGGAGGCATCCAGCGGGTTGTCGCCGTGGTTGATACGCAGGAAGCCGGCGCACTGTTCAAAGGCTTTCGGCCCCAGACGGCTGACCTTCAGCAACTGCTGGCGATTCTGGAACTGGCCGTTCTCGTCGCGCCAGGCAACGATGTTCTGCGCCATCATGCGGGTCAGGCCGGCGACGCGGGTCAGCAGCGGAACGGAGGCGGTGTTCAGGTCAACGCCGACGGCGTTCACGCAGTCTTCCACCACCGCGTCCAGCTTACGCGCCAGCTGGGTCTGGCTGACATCGTGCTGATACTGGCCGACGCCAATCGATTTCGGGTCGATTTTCACCAGCTCGGCCAGGGGATCCTGCAGACGGCGGGCGATGGAGACCGCGCCGCGCAGCGACACGTCGAGGTCCGGGAACTCCTGGGCCGCCAGCTCGGAGGCGGAGTAAACGGAAGCCCCGGCTTCGCTGACGATCACCTTCTGGGCGGTGACTTTCGGGAACTGCTTCTGCACGTCGAGGAAGAAACGCTCGGTTTCACGCGAGGCGGTACCATTGCCGATGGCCACCAGCTCAACATTGTACTTTTCACACAGCGCGGCGACGACGACGGCCGCTTTGGCGGCCTGGCCGGTATGGGGATAGATGGTATCGGTGGCGACCAGTTTACCGGTGGCGTCGACGACGGCCACTTTCACCCCGGTGCGCAGGCCCGGATCGAGTCCCATGGTGGCGCGCAGCCCGGCGGGCGCGGCCATCAGGAGGTCGTGCAGGTTACGGGCGAAGACGTTGATGGCTTCGTCCTCCGCGCGCTCGCGCACGGTGCCCATCAGCTCGGTTTCGAGGTGCATCAGTACTTTGATACGCCAGGTCCAGCTGACGACACCTTTACGCCAGCTGTCCGCCGGGGCGTTATTCAGGCGCAGGCCAAGGTGGTGGATAATAATTTGCTCGCCGTGGCTCTCTTTCGGCGGCTCGTCAAACTGCGGATCGGCGTTTAAAGAGAGCTGCAGCACGCCTTCGTTGCGACCGCGGAACATCGCCAGCGCGCGATGCGACGGCACGGTGGCGATCGGTTCATGGTGATCGAAGTAGTCGCGGAATTTGGCGCCTTCCTCTTCTTTGCCGCTGACGACGGTGGAGACCAGGTGGGCGTTTTTCCACAGATAGTCACGGACCTTCGCCAGCAGCGCGGCGTCTTCGGCAAACCGCTCCATCAGAATATAGCGCGCGCCATCCAGCGCCGCTTTGCTGTCGGCCAGGCCTTTATCGGCGTCAATATATTTTGCGGCTTCCGTTTCCGGATCGTGGGACGGTTCGTTCCACAGCAGGTCAGCCAGCGGCTCCAGCCCGGCTTCGATGGCGATCTGCCCGCGGGTACGGCGCTTCGGCTTGTACGGCAGGTAGAGGTCTTCCAGTTCGGTTTTGCTCAGCGTGGAGGTGATGGCTTTTTCCAGCGCGTCGGTCAGTTTGCCCTGTTCAGCGATGGATTTGAGGATCGCCTGACGACGGTCTTCCAGTTCGCGCAGATAGCCAAGGCGGGTTTCCAGATTACGCAGCTGCGTGTCATCCAGACCGCCGGTGACTTCTTTACGATAACGTGCAATAAACGGCACGGTGTTCCCTTCATCAAGCAGGCGAACGGCAGCTTCTACCTGTTCGGCTCTGGCCTGAAGTTCACCCGCAATAATGCGGCAGAGCGAATCATTCATCATGGCTTTTAATTCATCTTTAGGGTCAAAAATCAGGGACTAGTTATACGGACTGACGGCTGAAAATGCCAGTCGCGCTCGGTGTCTCTCGGAAAGTTCTTGTCTATTTTACGTATTCGATCTCGTTGACATACCAGCTGGCTTCGCCCGCCGGCGTGTTAACGATAGCCAGATCGCCGACCTCTTTTTTCAGCAAGGCCCGCGCCATCGGTGAGTCGATGGAGATGTAGTCTTTGCGGCCAAAAATCTCATCGTAGCCGACGATGCGAAAGCGTTTGGTGTCACCCTCGTCGTTTTCGATCTCTACCCAGGCGCCGAAGAAGACTTTGCCTTCCTGCTGCGGGGAATAATCGACGATCTTTAACTGTTCCAGACATTTGGTCAGATAGCGGACCCGGCGATCGATCTCCCGCAGGCGCTTTTTGTTGTACTGGTAGTCCGCGTTCTCGCTGCGGTCGCCAAGGCTGGCGGCCCAGGTGACCTTTTTGGTCACTTCCGGGCGCTCCTGGCGCCACAGGTAGTCCATTTCCTGCTTCAGTTTTTCATATCCCTCGCGGGTGATCAGCGGCGTTTTCATCGTGAGTTCAACCTTCTGACAGTCTGTCGTTGCGCACAATTTGTAGCGCGTAATAATACCGACAGGATAAATACTGTGTCTTATGATTAAATGTATACTTAACCTGCTGTTAAATATGCTTTGTAACAATTTAGCCTGGAATATATACCAGATTTAGCTGGTGAGCGCGCCGGGCTTTTTTGAGAATACGCACTGACTATTGCAGTGAACCTTTGGGAGTACAAACAATGCAAGAGAATTATAAGATTCTGGTTGTGGATGACGACATGCGCCTGCGTGCGCTGCTCGAACGTTATCTGACCGAGCAGGGCTTCCAGGTTCGTAGCGTGGCGAACGCCGAACAGATGGATCGTCTGTTAACCCGTGAATCCTTCCACCTGATGGTGCTGGATCTGATGCTGCCTGGGGAAGATGGTCTCTCGATTTGCCGTCGTCTGCGCAGTCAGAGCAACCCGATGCCGATCATTATGGTGACGGCGAAAGGTGAAGAGGTTGACCGGATCGTTGGCCTGGAAATCGGGGCTGACGACTACATTCCGAAGCCGTTTAACCCGCGTGAACTGCTGGCCCGTATTCGGGCCGTGCTGCGTCGTCAGGCGAATGAACTGCCGGGCGCGCCATCGCAGGAAGAGGCGGTTATCGCCTTTGGTAAATTCAAACTGAACCTGGGCACCCGCGAGATGTTCCGTGAAGACGAGCCGATGCCGTTAACCAGCGGCGAATTTGCGGTCCTGAAGGCGCTGGTGAGTCATCCTCGCGAACCGCTGTCGCGCGATAAGCTGATGAACCTCGCCCGCGGCCGCGAATATTCAGCGATGGAGCGCTCCATCGACGTTCAGATCTCCCGCCTGCGCCGCATGGTGGAAGAGGACCCGGCGCATCCGCGCTATATCCAGACCGTCTGGGGTCTGGGCTACGTCTTCGTCCCGGACGGCTCTAAGGCATGAAACGCGTGCGCTTTTCGCCGCGCAGCTCCTTTGCTCGCACGCTGCTCCTGATCGTCACCTTGCTGTTCGTCAGCCTGGTGACGACCTATCTGGTGGTACTGAATTTCGCGATCCTGCCGAGTCTCCAGCAGTTTAATAAAGTATTGGCCTACGAAGTCCGTATGCTGATGACCGACAAACTGCAGCTGGAGGATGGCACCCAGCTGGTGGTGCCCCCGGCGTTTCGTCGTGAAATTTATCGTGAGCTGGGGATTTCGCTCTATTCCAATGAAGCGGCGGAAGACGCAGGGCTGCGCTGGGCGCAGCATTATGAATTCTTAAGCCAGCAGATGGCGCATCAGCTCGGCGGCCCCACTGAGGTGCGGGTGGAGGTCAATAAAAGCTCCCCCGTGGTGTGGCTGAAGACCTGGCTGTCGCCCAATATCTGGGTGCGGGTACCGCTGACCGAGATCCATCAGGGCGACTTCTCGCCGCTGTTCCGCTATACCCTGGCGATCATGCTGTTGGCGATAGGCGGCGCCTGGCTGTTTATCCGTATTCAGAACCGTCCGCTGGTAGATCTCGAACACGCGGCGCTGCAGGTCGGGCGCGGTATTATCCCGCCGCCGCTGCGAGAGTACGGCGCCTCTGAGGTGCGTTCGGTGACCCGCGCCTTTAACCATATGGCCGCGGGCGTGAAGCAGCTGGCTGACGACCGTACGTTGCTGATGGCCGGGGTCAGCCACGATTTACGTACTCCGCTGACGCGCATTCGTCTGGCCACCGAGATGATGGGCGAGCAGGACGGGTATCTCGCGGAGTCGATTAACAAAGATATCGAAGAGTGCAACGCCATCATCGAGCAGTTTATCGATTATCTGCGCACCGGGCAGGAGATGCCGATGGAGCTGGCGGACCTCAATGCGGTGCTGGGGGAAGTGATCGCCGCAGAGAGCGGCTATGAACGTGAGATCGCCACTGCCCTGCAGGCCGGTGAAATCCCGGTACGCATGCATCCCCTGTCTATCAAGCGTGCGCTGGCGAATATGGTGGTGAATGCGGCCCGCTACGGCAATGGCTGGATCAAGGTCAGCAGCGGCAGCGAAGCGAGTCGGGCCTGGTTCCAGGTGGAAGATGACGGGCCGGGGATCAAACCTGAGCAGCGCGAACATCTGTTCCAGCCGTTTGTACGCGGCGATAGCGCCCGCAGTACCAGCGGCACCGGGCTGGGGCTGGCGATTGTTCAGCGTATTATCGACAATCACAACGGCCGACTGGAGATTGGCTCCAGCGAACGCGGCGGATTACTGATCCGCGCCTGGCTGCCGGTGCACCGGATGCTGGCGCCGATGAAACCCACCAAAGAGAGCTGAGTGCGGCCGAGGTTGGCTAATCAGGACGTTGCACAACAAAAAGCCGGGCAAGCCCGGCTTTTTCACCTCTACGCCCGTTAGCGCTGCGGCCCTGCCGCCACCAGCGCGGCGCCCGCTGGCGTATCGGTATACTTCTCAAAGTTCTCGATAAACAGCTTCGCCAGCTGATCGGCTTTTTCCTGCCACTGCTCCGGGGAACCATAGGTGCTGCGCGGATCGAGGATCTGGGTATCCACACCCGGGAGCGCCGTTGGGATCTGCAGGTTAAACATCGGCAGGGTAAAGGTCTCCGCGTTGTCCAGCGAGCCATTGAGGATGGCGTCGATGATGGCGCGGGTATCTTTAATCGAGATACGCTTGCCGGTGCCGTTCCAGCCGGTATTGACCAGATAAGCCTGCGCGCCGGCCGCCTGCATACGTTTAACCAGCACTTCGGCGTACTGTGTCGGATGCAGCGACAGGAAGGCGGCGCCAAAGCAGGCGGAGAAGGTTGGCGTGGGCTCGGTCACGCCGCGTTCGGTGCCGGCCAGTTTGGCGGTAAACCCGGACAGGAAATGGTACTGGGTCTGATCGGCGGTCAGGCGGGAGACCGGCGGCAGGACGCCGAACGCATCGGCCGTCAGGAAGATCACTTTGGTGGCGTGACCCGCTTTGGAAACCGGTTTAACAATGTTGTCGATATGGTCGATGGGGTAGGAGACGCGGGTGTTTTCAGTCTTCGAACCGTCATCGAAATCGATCGTGCCATCGGCGCGCACCACCACGTTTTCCAGCAGAGCATTGCGGCGAATGGCGTGATAGATATCCGGCTCGGCCGCTTCAGAGAGCTTGATGGTCTTGGCGTAGCAGCCCCCTTCGAAGTTAAACACGCCGTCGTCATCCCAGCCATGTTCATCATCGCCAATCAGGCGGCGTTTTGGATCGGTGGAGAGGGTGGTTTTGCCGGTGCCTGAGAGGCCGAAGAAAATAGCGACATCGCCTTTTTCGCCGACGTTGGCTGAGCAGTGCATGGAGGCGATGCCCTTCAGGGGCAGCAGGTAGTTCATGATCGAGAACATCCCTTTCTTCATTTCGCCACCATACCAGGTGCCGCCGATCAGCTGGATGCGCTCGGTGAGGTTGAAGGCGATGAAGTTTTCCGAGTTCAGACCTTGCTCTTTCCACTGCGGGTTGGTGCACTTCGCGCCGTTCATCACGATGAAGTCGGGCTCGAAGTCCGCCAGCTCTTCATCGCTCGGGCGGATGAACATGTTTTTAACGAAGTGCGCCTGCCAGGCCACTTCGGTAATAAAGCGCACGCTGAGACGGGTATCGGCGTTGGCGCCGCAGAAGGCGTCGACGATAAACAGCCGTTTACCGGACAACTGCTGGGTCACCAGCCCTTTCAGATGCTGCCAGGTTTCCTGTGAAAGCGGCTTGTTGTCGTTTTTACCTTTGCCTTTATCGGACCACCAGACGGTATCGCGGGTGGTGTCGTCGCGAACGAGATACTTATCTTTCGGAGAACGGCCGGTAAAAATGCCCGTGTCGACGGCGATAGCACCCAGACTGGTTAATACGCCACGTTCGTAACCTTCCAGGCTGGGGTCGAGCTCTTCCTGAAACAACATATCGTAGCTGGGGTTGTGGACGATATCCTGAACGTCATTGATACCATAAGCCTTGAGATCCTGCGGGGTTAAACCATGATTAACGCGCATGTCACTGCTCCTTAGCCAAGATGTACTGCTGTAAATTGTAGGGTTTCTTACCGGGTATTGACCGCGACCAGGCTCATAGATTTACGTATCTCGACATTCCTCAGAATGACGAAAAAAACGGTGACTCCTGTCACGAAGTGAAGTGGATTATCTCAGGAAATGGACGGATGTTGGGGGTAGATGTTTATTAATGGTTAAAAAGTAATTAAAAAAACTACTGAATTGTGAATGTAATCGCTTTCCTGGAATAAAATTACGTAACTCTTTCAGGGAAAATCGATTCAACTCGTGAATAAATAAAAGTCAGGCACAAGGCGACGAACAACATCGCCACCCTGTACCTGTGGAAGACGCGGGGATTAATGGACCTGTGGGTCGGCCGGAGAGGCGTTATTACGGATCTCGGCAATATCCATGGCATTGAAGATATAGTGGTTACCGCAGTAGTCGCAGTGCATATCAATCTCGCCTTCATCGGCGAGGATGCTATCTATCTCTTCATCCGGCAGGGTCTTCAGCGCGCCAGCGCAGCGTTCACGAGAACACGTACATTTGAACTCGACGCTCTGCGGCTCGTAGACCGTGACCTCTTCCTCATGGTACAGGCGCCACAGCACATCGTTCGCCGGCAGGGTGAACAGCTCTTCCGCCTTGATGGTCTCGGTGAGCGTCGCCAGGTGCTCGAAGTCGGTCGTCTGGGTATCCTGCGCCGGCATCACCTGCAGCAGCATCCCACCGGCCATCGGCTGACCTTCATGTTCCCCGGTGCGAATGATGAGGCGCGTCGGCAGCTGCTCTGAACGCTGGAAGTAATCTTCCAGGCAGGCGGCCAGCGTATCGCCTTCCAGACCGACCACACCCTGATAACGTTCACCCTCTTTCGGGGAGATGGTAATGACCAGATAGCCGTTGCCGACCATCGTTTTCAGATCCGCATCGTCCGCAATATCGCCCTGCACGCGCGCGACGCCGCGCAACTGCTGCTGGTTATTGCCGTTGATCACCGCCAGCTGTAAAGGGCCATCGCCCTGCAGCTGAACGGTAATATCACCAGCAAACTTCAGCGTCGCGGTCAGCAGGCTGGTGGCGACCAGCAGCTCCGCCAGCACCGTTTTCACCGGCTGTGGATAGGTGTGATTCGCCAGAATCTGTTCCAGGGTTTCCGACACCGTCACCAGCTCGCCGCGTACGGCATAGTTTTCAAACAGATAACGATGTAATTGATCGTGTTGAGTCATAATCATCTCTCTTTCTGGCGCGAGTTACTCACTCTCGCCGTGTTTAAATCTCATCAGGTCGCGGCGCTCTTTCTTGTCCGGACGTCTGTCAGGGTGCGGCATGGTCAGGGCGTTCATTTTGCGCGCCAGGGCCACTTTTTCACGCTTCTCGATACTTTCCGCCGTCTCTTCATACAGGGCGACGGCTTCACTTGCCGGGCGGCGCTGTTCGGTAATACCGACAATCCGTACCGTACGCTCGTCATTGCCCTGGCGCAGCGTCAGCATGGCGTCCAGCTCGACAATTTTCCCGGGTTTGCTGCGTTGTCCGTTGTAATGCACCTTGCCGCCTTCAATCATCTCCCGCGCCAGCGCGCGGGTCTTGTAAAAGCGGGCGGCCCAAAGCCATTTGTCCAGTCTGACGGTTTCGCTGGGCTTCTCTTTCATCGCCTCTCCTTCGGGGTAAGCGAAGGGATCAGTCGCCGGTAATCATTCAATCCTGGGTGGCGCAGATACTGCTTTTCCGCCAGCCCGGAGTCGGGATTGGTAATGCCCAGGCAGTAACGAATGCCAAATTCCCTCGCGGCATCCAGAATCGCCTCGCTGTCGTCGACAAACAGCGTTTTATGGGCCTCAAGGCCAGTCTCCTCCGCCACGGCGCGCCACAGGCGCTGATCCTCTTTCGGATAACCAAATGTGTGGGTGGAAAGTAATAAATCAAGGTGCGCATCCAGGCCGGTGTGTTTGAGCTTCACCGCCAGATTGTGGGGATGGGCATTGGTCAACAGAATGCGTCGCTTACCGCAGGCCTTGAGCGCATCAAGGAACGGCACCGTATCCTCGCGCAGCGTGGCGCGCGGACCCTGTTCGCTGGTCATCGCACAAATATCCAAACCCAGGCGCTCGCTCCAGTAATCCAGACAGTACCAGTTTAGCGTATGCTGCACGGCGTGATACTCCTGGCGCATGGCGTCTTTCGCCTCCTGCAGATTGAGGCCGCGGGCGGCTCCCCAGGTTTCAGGCACCAGCGTTTGCCAGAAATAGTTGTCGAAAGCGAGGTCCAGGAGCGTGCCGTCCATATCCAGCAGAACGGTATCGACCTCCTGCCAGGCGATATCAAAATGCATGATGACTCTCCAGCGAGCAGAAAATGGGCGACAGGGTATCATACCCTGTCGCCGGGAAAATTAATCTTGCGGGTCAGACGCGGGGAGCAGTACCGGGTTCAGGCAGCTTTCGTAATATTTCTGAATCTCTTCCATACGCTGGCGATGGCGTTGATAACGACGCAGCGCCTGTACGCCGTGGTAAGCCATGCATCCCAGCATCGACAACAGCAGCAGCGTAATGCCCAGATAGCGCCACAGTCCGCTGCGGTCGGGGATGCGGTGCAGATTGATATGCTGGGTGCCGTTGGCGTCGGTAAACAGATTGGTGACGATCCCTTCGGCGTGGAAAGGGGTATGCATGAGCATACCGGCCAGTCGCCGCAGCTCGCTCCACTGCTCATGTGCCGGATAATCATACAGGCTCACCGCCGGCCACGGCTGATTGACCAGCACGCTGCCTTCATCGCTGGCGATCAAGAAACCGCCGGGCGCCGGGCTGTTTAGCGCCTGCGCGGCTCGCGAAGTTTCACGCATTACAAAGGGGGCGGTGGAAGTGGTCACCAGATTCTCCAGCGACTCCGCGCTGACCGGGCGCAGCAGCACGTTCACGCCGTCCAGTTTTCCGGCGGTGGCGCGCTTGGTCAGCGCCTCCCAGTTACGGGTATTTCCGAGGTTGACCAGCGCATTCTTCAGGCGCAGGCAGTCATCCTTTGCCGAGCAGAGATCGTTGGTTTTCAGGACGATATCGCCGAAATCATCCAGCAGCACCATGCCTGATTTCTGAATCGCGGAGCGCAGCGCCGGGCTGACGCGGGAGTCATCGTCGGTTTCCGGGTGCAGCTGGCGCTGGACGGACTGCATCAGGGCGGTCGCTTTGCTGACAATATCAGACTCCGGCAGCGGCAGAGGAGGGGCGTCGTTCCATACAATCTGTGAACAATCGAAAGGCAGGAACGGCGAATCCTCTTTGGCCGACCAGCTACCCGGCGTACGGATATTACACATCCCGGTGCCTGTCAGGCGCAGCGTATCGCCAATGCGCACATGGGCTTTTGCCAGCTGGTCGACGGTTGTCGCTTCAATCGTCTGGGCGCCCTTCAACCACGACAGGGTGAACTTAAACGGCATATTTAGCGGTACGCTGACCCACAGCATGATCACCACTACCAGCGCGCCGGCGGCGATAATCGCGCTGCGCAGCCAGTACTGTAGTGGGAAGTTTTTCACTTCATCATGGAGCGACAGGTAGCGTCCCTGGCGGGCCACGTGACGGTTGAGATAGATATCAATATCGGTCTGCTGTCCCAGGTCCTGGGCGATCCATGGCTGCCAGTGGCGCGGATAGATGAGATCGATAATACCCAGCGAGATGTTATTGATATGTTCCTGATCGTTTTCGCCAAACAGACCCCAGCGTTTGGGAACGCCCCGCAGGCAGTGAATTTCGCGCAACGCGGCGCGGCGCGGCGGGGCATAGATCCCCCCCACGCCAGCGGCGAGAAGCAGTACCCCCGCGGCCACCAGCCAGGGGGTAAAAACGGCTGGCCCAATCAGGCTGAAATAAAAGAACAGAAAGGAGGCGACAATCAGGATCGCTTCGCGCAGCCCATCCGGCCGGTTGAGGGCGTGTTCTTCCCGACTTTCCCGACGGATCTGCCGTAGCTCTACCTGTTCGCTCTCTTCGCCGCGAATGGAGGCCTGGGTGGCCGATGCGCGTTCCAGGGCGTAGCTTTGCGCCTCCTGACGATAGTCGCTCAGGCTATGTCCGTTAAGGGTGATAACCAGCGGCAGGCTGTCGGTTGGGATCAGCTCAACGCTGTTTTCGTCGTTGATATGCTGTTCCCAGAACGGCGGCAGATGGACTTCCACCGAATCGAGAAAGTAGCGCCATTTATTCGGCGCGTCGGTAGTGATCCCGTAGCGAGTGATGGCTCGCGTCACCGCGTAGACCGTATCACTCTGTTCATTCAGCGCCAAAGCGACGGGCGCGGTCGTTGCGCCGGACGCCGGGACCTGCAGGGTGCGACTGAGCTCCGCAAGATACTTTTCGATAGCCTGACGCTCATCGGCAGGAAGCGGCCGCGTAGTGGCGTCGCTAAAGGCGTGCAGTAGAGGAAGGCGTCGGCGTCTGGCGTGAGCGCGGTACCACCATCCGATGAGCAATACGCAGATTAGCAGAGCTGTAAGGAAAATCAGAAAGGTGCCCATGCCCATCCCATCATAGTTATTTTTTCTTACGATATCGTCGGTGAACGTGAAGACTAACGTCAAGCTGCAGTGTTAGTGGCGCACCTGGTTACAGGGTAGTGAATATGTCATGCAGCAACGTATAAGCTTACCAAAAACGTTAATGCGCAGAAATCGGTAAATTCTCAAACAGAATTCAAGCTATTGACTTTTTTATCTTTATTACTTTCCCCTTTGCCGGTAAAAGGTTACAACTCTGTAAATAAGTAGCGATTTGGATTGCCGAAAGCGTGTTGCGTATCGCACAATGACTGCTTAATCACAGCATAGACCGATGACAATGAGCAAATCATTACAAAAACCCACCATTCTCAATGTTGAAACTGTCGCCCGTTCGCGCCTCTTTAATGTCGAAAGCGTCGATCTGGAATTCAGCAACGGTGTGCGTCGCGTTTATGAACGTATGCGGCCATCCACCCGTGAAGCGGTGATGATTGTGCCGATTGTTGATGATCACATTATTTTGATTCGCGAGTATGCCGTCGGCACGGAATCCTACGAACTGGGTTTCTCCAAAGGGCTGATTGACCCGGGTGAAACCGTGGATGAAGCAGCGAATCGCGAGCTGAAAGAAGAGGTTGGCTTTGGCGCCAATAAGCTGACGTTTCTGAAGAAGCTCAGTATGGCCCCCTCTTACTTCTCCAGCAAAATGAATATCCTGGTGGCGGAAGACCTCTATCCTGAGTCACTGCCGGGCGATGAACCTGAGCCGCTGCCGCAGGTGCGCTGGCCGCTGGCGCAGCTGATGTCGCTGCTGGATGAAGAAGATTTTAACGAAGCCCGTAACGTCAGCGCGCTGTTTTTGGTGCGCGAGTGGCTGCTGGCTCAGGGCCGACTCTGAGAGAAAGCGCGCCGTTAGCAGCAATAAAAAAGCGCCCGCAGGCGCTTTTTTTGTCAGAACAGTTCGTGGGTTTCACCACCGCCGTCAGTCAGGGTGGTGCCCACCTCATGGACCGCCTGCTGCGTGGGCTGGGTTCCTTCAATGAAGTATTCCGCGCGGCTGTTGCCCCCGTTAGCCAACTGACCAGTGCTGCGGTCGATATTCACCGTGACGATCCCCGGCGGCGGGGTTAACGGCTCTTCCGGCACCCCCTCCAGCACGCTCTTCATAAAGCTGTCCCAGGCCGGCTGGGCACTTTTAGCACCGCCCTCATAGCCGGAGATCTGATCTTTAATCGCCCCGGAGGCGGTGGTGCGGCCAAGATCGCGACGATGATCGTCAAAGCCGATCCATACCGAAGTCACTACACCTGGGCCGTAGCCTGAGAACCAGGCATCCTTCGAGCTGTTGGTGGTCCCGGTTTTCCCGCCGATGTCATGCCGCTGCAGATCGCGTCCGGCACGCCAGCCGGTTCCCATCCAGCCCGGTTCGCCAAAGATGTTGCTGTTCAGTGCGCTTTTTATCAGGAACGACAGCGGCGTGTTAATCACATGCGGCGCGTATTCCTGGGCGCCGCTCTGTGCAACCAGCGACTGGTTGGCCTGCTCCAGCTGCGGCTGTGGCGGCACGTTGCCGTTCTGCGGTTCCGTCGAGGTGGCGACATCTTCCACATCTTTATTTTCCAGCACGTTGGATTTTGGCGTATCACCGTAAATGACCGGTAAATCACACTGCGGGCAGGCGATTTTCGGACGTTCTTCGAAGAGAACGCCGCCCTGATCATTCTCAATCTTACTGATAAAGAACGGGTTGACCAGGAAGCCGCCGTTGGCCATCACCGAATATCCGCGGGCAACCTGCAGGGGCGTAAAGGAGGCGGAGCCCAGGGCCAGCGATTCTGTGTGGACAATGTTTTGCGCCGGGAAGCCAAAGCGCTGCAGATACTCGGCGGCATAGTCAACGCCCATGGCGCGCATAGCGCGCACCATCACCACGTTTTTCGACTGTCCAAGCCCCTGGCGTAAACGAATCGGACCGGCATACTGCGGCGGCGAGTTCTTCGGCCGCCAGTCGGATCCTGCGCCTGCGTCCCAGCGCGAGATCGGCACATCGTTGAGCATACTGGCCAGCGTTAAGCCTTTATCCATCGCGGCGGTATAGAGGAACGGCTTAATGTTGGAGCCGACCTGACGCAGCGCCTGAGTGGCGCGGTTGAACTTGCTCTGGTTAAAGTCAAACCCGCCGACGAGAGCAATAATCGCGCCGTTTTGCGGATTAATGGAGACCAGCGCTGAGTTGACGTCCGGGACCTGTGACAGCCACCAGCCGTCAGCCACTTTACGAACCCAGATCTGCTGCCCGGCCTGCAGGACGTCGTTGACTTTACGCGGGGTCGCCCCCTGCTGCGTATCCGAGATAAAGCGCCGGGCCCAGCGCACGCCGTCCATCGTCAGAGAAACCGAGTCGCCGTTAGCCAACAGCGCGACGGCCTCCTGGGCATTCGCGGAAGTGACCACCGCCGGGAAAAGCGGGCCGTAGCCAGACTGACGCTTCAGCGAGTCGATGATTTTCTTCGTCTCCCACGGCGTTTCACCGACTTTCCACAGCACGCTGGCCGGGCCGCGGTAGCCGTGACGCATATCGTAATCCAGCACGTTATTGCGTACCGCCTGCTGGGCTGCCTGCTGATTCTTGCGAGTAATGGTGGTGTAAACCCGGTAGCCATCTTCATAGGCCTGCTCGCCGTAGCGATTCACCATCTCCTGGCGCACCATTTCGCTCAGGTAAGGGGCGGAGAAAGCGATTTTCGGCGCGTGATAGCTTGCGTCGATCGCTTCGCTGCGCGCCTCATCATATTGCGCCTGGGTGATGTACCCCTCGCTCAACATACGCGACAGCACCACGTTGCGACGGGCGGTCGCGCGATCCATGGAATAGAGCGGGTTAAAGGTAGAAGGCGCTTTCGGCAGACCGGCAATCACCGCCATCTCACTCAGGGTCAACTGGTCGATAGGTTTGCCAAAATAGACCTGCGCCGCGGCGCCGACGCCATAGGCGCGGTAGCCGAGGTAGATCTTGTTCAGATACAGCTCAAGGATTTCATCTTTGTTCAGCAACTGCTCGATGCGGATAGCCAGAAAGGCCTCTTTAATCTTACGCATCAACGTCTTCTCGGGGCTGAGGAAGAAGTTACGTGCTAACTGCTGGGTGATGGTGCTGGCGCCCTGGGAGGCATGGCCTGAAAACATCGCCACGCTGGCGGCGCGGAAAATACCCACCGGATCGACGCCGTGGTGCTCATAGAAACGGCTGTCTTCAGTGGCGATAAACGCTTTCACCAGCTCGGGGGGAATTTGCTGCAGCGTCACAGGGATACGGCGTTTTTCGCCATATTGCGCAATAAGCTCACCGTCGGCGCTATAGACCTGCATCGGGATCTGCAAACGCACATCCTTCAGGGTTGCGACGTCGGGGAGTTGCGGCTCTATGTATTTGTAGAGGCCAAAAATCGAGCCTGCTCCCAGCAGTACGCAACAGACTGCAAGGATCAATAGATACTTTACGAACTTCACCGGTGTTTTCCCATTTAGTTTTATTTGGGCAGTTTATAAACAAACGCGCGGTAGTATAAAGGCAAGCCAGGTGCATTGATATAGCCGGACAGTTTTGCCGGATAAGGAGATCGTAAGCATGGCTTTCAGAAACTGGCGGATCGGGATGCATATCCAGCAGGATAGCATCGCCATTGTCGCGCTATTGCATGAACGCTCACACTGGGCGCTGCGCCGCTGGTGGCGTATTCCGCTGCCGCCAGGCCTGGTACGGCAGGGGATGGTGGTGGACGTCAGCGCCCTTGGCGCACAGCTTAGCGCCTGGCGGCGGGAGCTACCGGTGCAGCATCAGGTCAGTATCGCTTTCCCCGCCGTTCGCACGCTGCAAAAGCGCCTGCCTTATCCCCAGTTCGCCCTGCGGGATCGTGAACAGGCGACGTGGATAGCCAGCGCGATGACCCAGCAACTGGCGATGCCCGCCGCCTCCTTAAGCATTGATTATGCTCCCACCTCGCGGGATGACGGTTGGCAGGTCACGGCGGCGCAGCGGCTGGACATCAATGTCCTGCGGGCGCTGGCAGGACGGCTACGACTGCGGGTAGCGGCCATCGTGCCGGATGCCAGCGCGCTCGGCGCGTTTGTCCCCTTGCTGAACCCGCAGTCGCAGGGCCTCGCGTGGCGGGATGAAAATCACTGGCTATGGGCGACGCAGGAGGCCTGGGGTTGTGTCACCTGCGATGAGGTGAAGTCGTTAAGCCAGCTGGCGGAGCAGCTTCAGGTTCCTTTGCGTCTGTGCGCTGACGCTGGCGACGAGGCCAGCAACTTAGATGTCTGGCAGGTCATTCACCGCCGGCAGCCTCCTCTGCCGGTCGATGGCGATCGCTACGCTATCGCCCTTGGGCTGGCGCTGGGGAGTGAACACCATGACGCATGCCGTTAATCTTCTCCCCTGGCGCGACCTGCGGCGGCGCCAGCGCCTGCGCTTCATCCTGCTGATTGCTACCGGCATTATGCTGCTGGGATTGATGATCCTGCAGGTATGTCGCACGGTCCGTCTGCAGCATCTCGCCCTGGCGACACTCCACGCGACGGCCGACGCGCAGTTGCTCGCCTCGCTTAAACAGCGCGAGCTTCCAATGCGCGAGGCGTGGCAGCAGCACCAGCGTCATCGTCAACAGCAACGGCGTAGAGCGGCGATCGCCGCCTGGCAACCCAGGCTGCTGGCGCTGGCGGCAGATCTGCCCGCGCAGGCGTGGCTGACGCGGCTGGATTACCAGGGCGCGGTTCTGACCGTGAACGGCCTGGCCCTCAACCTTCAGGCGCTGGCCGGACTGGAGCGCATTCTGACCAATGTGGCGGGATTCGCGCCGGCAAAAGCGGGCGGAACGCAGCGCGACGCCGAGGGACGCTGGCAGTTCAGTTTTACCCTTGCAGAAGAGCGTGCCGATGTGGATTAGCAGCCGGCGCAGCCAGGCGGTGCTGCTGACCCTGTTCGCGATGGGGGGGCTGGGCTTCGGCGTTACGCTCTGGTGCGCTGACGGGCCGCCGCTGGCGGCAGTGTCCCGCGACCCCGTCCTGCAGATGCAATGGCGTCGGGTGATGGCATTGCGCATACCCGCCGGTGAAATCCCAGTGGAGGGCATCGACAAGCAGCCGTTTTCGCCGATAGCCATTCCGCTTGCCGGGGTGAAGCTTATCGCCTGGCGACCTCAGGGAAGCGGGGGCGAGATGGAGCTGACCCTGCCCTGGCAGACGCTGCCCGCGTTTTTTTCCTGGCTGGCGCGCTGCGGGATGAACCCGCGATCGTTCTCGCTGGAGCGTGAGGCGCAGGTGCTCCGCCTGCGTTTGCAACTGGAGGCGGAAGATGGGACGTAAACGCTGGGCTTTACTGTGGCTGCCGCTGTCGCTGCTGGCGGCCGAGCGCGATCCTTTTCAGCCGGTAGAGGATCCCTGCCGCACGGCACAACTATCACAATGGCGCTATGGCGGCGCGGCCGGGGATGGCGCAGGCTGGACGGGGTTTCTGCAGGACGGGAGCGGCAAATGGCGGCGGGTGCGCATGGATGATCAATTGCCCACGGGCTGGCGGGTGAGCCGGCTGACGACCGGCGAGCTGGAGATCGTCACGCCTGCGGGGTGTGAACCGCCAGCGTGGCGCTGGCAACGTGAAGGGAAACAATATGATGCGATGGATAAGCCTACTGCTTCTGCTGCTGCCGCTGGCGGCGCCCGCCGCCCGAAATGAAAAGACAATTTCGCTAGTGGTTGATGACGCGCCGGTGGCTCATGTGCTGCAAGCGCTGGCCGAAATGAACCACAAGAACCTTGTTGTGGCGCCGGACGTTAGCGGTACGCTCTCCCTGCATCTGCAAACGGTCCCCTGGACCCAGGCGCTGCGGGCGGTGGCGGATAGCGCAGGCCTCTCTTTGCAACAGCAGGGGACGGTCATCTACGCGCATACCCAGGCCTGGCAAAAGGCGAATCAGGCGCAGCGTGAAGCGGAACAGGAGAAACGCCTGCAGAACCTGCCCCTGCAGGCCGAGAACGTGACCCTGCACTATGCCGATGCCGAGGAGCTGGCTAAAACGGGCGGTAAGTTGCTGAGCGCCAGGGGGCACCTGATGGCGGACAAACGGACCAACCGGCTGCTGATCCGCGATGATGCCCGGCATCTGCCGGCATTGAAAGACTGGGCGCAGGAGATGGATTTGCCCGTCGGACAGGTGGAGCTGGCCGCTCATATCGTGTCGATGAGCGAAACCAGCCTTCGCGAGCTGGGGGTGAAGTGGCGGCTGGCGGAGGCCGGAGGCTCGCCGGGATCAGGACAAATCACCACCCTGAGCAGCGATATGTCGGTGAACGATGCCAGCACCCGTGCGGGGTTTAACATCGGTAAGATTAACGGTCGCTTACTCGAACTGGAACTTTCCGCGCTGGAGCGCAAGCAGCAGGTCGATATTATCGCCAGCCCTCGTTTGCTGGCCTCGCATATGCAGCCCGCCAGCATCAAGCAGGGGAGCGAGATCCCCTATCAGGTTTCCAGCGGTGAAAGCGGCGCCACGTCGGTGGAGTTTAAAGAGGCCGTGCTGGGCATGGAGGTGACGCCGACGGTGCTGCAGCAGGGAAGAGTGCGGCTGAAGCTGAGGATCAGCGAAAATACGCCGGGTCAGGTGCTGAAGCAGGATAATGGCGAGGCGCTGGCCATCGATAAACAGGAGATAGAAACCCTGGTGGAAGTTCGCAGCGGCGAGACGTTAGCGTTGGGCGGCATCTTTTCGCAGAAAAACAAAACCGCCCGCGACAGCGTCCCGCTGCTTGGCGATATCCCGGTGCTGGGGCGTCTGTTTCGTCGCGACGGGAAAGATAATGAACGCCGTGAACTGGTTGTCTTTATTACGCCACGGATTCTGGCGGTACGTTAAGCAGGTTTTTCATGCTAAACACGTTTCAGGTGTTTGACGTGAGGACGGATTTAGCATACAAGGGGTACCGATTTGAGAGTCGGGTACGACATCAATCCTCCCTTTATTGTCCGGCGATTTTATTCAGTTGCCAAACCAGCCGGAGTATTGAGATAATTTTTAGTCTGACTCTCGCTCTATTGCATATGAGGTTTCAGTTCATGCCCTGCGGCGCTGGGTGTCTGCGAAGCGGGTTTATCATTAACGAATAGTCTTAGTAGTACCGAAAAAATGGCAGAGAAACGCAATATCTTTCTGGTTGGGCCTATGGGTGCCGGCAAAAGCACTATTGGGCGCCAGTTAGCCCAACAGCTCAACATGGAATTTTACGATTCCGATCAAGAAATTGAGAAACGCACTGGCGCTGATGTGGGCTGGGTCTTCGATGTTGAAGGCGAAGAAGGCTTCCGCGACCGTGAAGAAAAAATTATCAATGAGTTGACGGAAAAACAGGGGATTGTGCTGGCGACTGGCGGCGGCTCTGTAAAATCCCGTGAAACGCGTAACCGTCTCTCCGCCCGCGGCGTGGTGGTCTACCTGGAAACGACAATCGAGAAGCAGTTGGCCCGTACGCAGCGCGATAAAAAGCGTCCTTTGCTACAAGTCGATGCGCCGCCTCGTGAAGTGCTGGAAGCGCTGGCTGACGAGCGTAACCCGCTGTATGAAGAGATCGCCGATGTGACTATCCGCACAGACGATCAGAGTGCGAAAGTCGTCGCGAACCAGATTATTCATATGCTGGAAAGCAATTGATTCTGGCTTAATAAAAGTGCGTCAGAGTAAAAGTCACTGAGGTGGACGTCGCGTTATGGAGAGGCTTACTGTTACCCTCGGGGAACGTAGTTACCCGATTACCATCGCGGCTGGTTTGTTTAACGATCCAGCTTCCTTCCTGCCACTCAAGTCGGGCGACCAGGCTATGCTGGTCACCAACGAAACGCTGGCGCCGCTTTATCTGGATACCGTCCGCTCTGTGCTGGAGCAGGCAGGGGTCAACGTTGACAGCGTGATCCTGCCCGATGGCGAGCAGTATAAAAGCCTGGCGGTGATGGATACTGTTTTTACCGCGCTGTTGCAAAAACCGCATGGCCGCGACACCACGCTGGTGGCGCTTGGCGGTGGCGTAATCGGTGATTTAACCGGTTTCGCCGCGGCAAGCTATCAGCGCGGGGTGCGTTTTATCCAGGTCCCTACCACTCTGCTGTCACAGGTCGATTCGTCGGTCGGCGGCAAAACCGCAGTGAACCATCCTCTCGGCAAAAATATGATTGGCGCCTTCTGGCAGCCGGTTTCGGTGGTGGTTGATCTTAACTGTCTGAAGACCCTCCCGGCGCGTGAACTCGCTTCCGGACTGGCTGAGGTCATCAAGTACGGTGTGATCCTCGACGGCGAATTCTTCAGCTGGCTGGAAAACAACATTGATGCGCTGCTGGCGCTGGATGAAAAAGCGATGGCGTACTGTATTCGCCGTTGCTGTGAGCTGAAAGCGGAAGTTGTGGCTGCCGACGAGCGTGAAACCGGGTTACGTGCTTTACTCAATCTTGGACATACCTTCGGCCATGCTATCGAGGCGGAAATGGGCTACGGTAACTGGCTGCACGGCGAAGCGGTGGCGGCAGGTATGGTGATGGCGGCGCATACGTCCGAACGGCTGGGGCAGTTCCGCGCGCAGGATACACAGCGCATTATCGATCTGCTCAAGCGTGCAGGCTTACCGGTACGCGGCCCGCAGGAGATGAGTGCGCAGGCGTATTTGCCCCATATGATGCGCGATAAAAAAGTACTGGCGGGCGACATGCGGCTGGTGCTCCCGCTCGCAATAGGAAGCAGCGAGCTGCGCGGCGGAGTGCCGCATGATGTGGTTCTTGGCGCGATTGCTGATACTCAGCAGGCGCAACAATAAGAAGGTCTGGCCGCGTTCGCGCGGCGTTATCATTTCGGGTGATGTGCAATAATCGTGAGCATAAGCCTTTTAGTGGGGTGTTAAATGGATGATTTCAAACCAGAAGACGATATGAAAGCCGATCGCAACGATCGTCGTGCTGGTCGTTCCCGTCAGTCTTCCGAGCGTGATGCCGATCCGCAGATCAATTTTGACGACGTCGATCTTGATGCCGATGAAGGCCGTCCGACGCGCGCCGGTAAGGCCCGTCGCGAGCGTGAAGAGGAAGAGTTCGAAGAAGAACTGGATGCGGAAGACGAGGAACTGCTCGAAGAGCAGCCTGTAGAGCGTCGTCCGCGCAAGCGTAAAAAAGCGCCGGCCAAACCTGCCTCCCGTCAGTACATCATGATGGGCGTGGGGATTCTGGTGCTGCTGCTGTTAATCGTGGGTATTGGTTCTGCGCTGAAATCGCCATCCTCGTCCAGCCAGCAGACCGCTTCCGGCGAGAAGAGCATTAATTTGTCTGACGATCAGTCCACCAGCACGCCTGCTGCCGGTCAGGATCAGACTGCTGCTGTCAACACCACCCCACAGCAGGACGTAACGGTTCCGCCTATTGCCGCGAACCCGACGCAGGGCCAGGCAGTATCAGAGCCGCAGGGCCAGCAGCGTATTGAAGTTCAGGGCGATCTGAACAATGCGCTGACCCAGCAGCAGGGCCAGCTGGACGGCGCCGTGGCTAACTCGACGCTGCCAACTGAACCGGCAACCGTCGCGCCGATCCGTAATGGCGCCAATAGCACTGCGGCGCCGCGCCAGGCGACCGAGCGTCAGACGGCTGCAACGCCGCGTCCGGCAGAGCGTAAGCACACCGTTATCGAAGCGAAGCCGCAGACGAAGCCTCAGGCCGTGGCAAAAGCGCCGGTAGAAACGAAGCCGGTTCAGCCGAAGCATGTTGAAAGCGCGGCGACTACCGCCCCGGCGAAAACCACCGTAACCGAAAGCAAACCGGTGGCAACAGCGCAGAGCAAACCGGTAGCAACAGCGTCCACCACCACTGCCGCGCCAGCCGCAACGGCAGCGCCAGCCGCGAAGAGCGGTAAAACGGCAGGTGACGTGAGCTCAATGAAATCTGCGCCGTCGGGTAACTATACCCTGCAGCTCAGCAGCTCCTCTAACTACGACAACCTGAACAACTGGGCGAAGAAAGAGAAGCTGGATAGATATGTTGTCTATGAAACGTCGCGTAACGGCCAACCGTGGTACGTGCTGGTGAGCGGTATCTATGCTTCGAAAGAAGAAGCGAAACGCGCTGTCACCTCGCTGCCGGCGGACGTGCAGGCGAAAAATCCATGGGCAAAACCACTGCATCAGGTACAGGCTGACCTGAAATAATGCCGTGGGGTAGTCTTAAGCGCAGGATGCTGTCGGAGCTTTCTCCACAGCCGGAGAACGTGTAATTAGTTAGGCAGCATGAAAAAGAATCGCGCTTTTCTGAAGTGGGCAGGGGGGAAGTACCCCCTGCTTGACGATATTAAAAAGCATTTGCCGGAAGGCGAGTGCTTAATCGAGCCCTTTGTGGGCGCCGGGTCGGTATTTCTCAATACCGACTTTTCTCGTTATATCCTCGCGGATATCAACAGTGACTTAATTGGCCTGTACAACATCGTTAAATTGCGTACCGACGAATACGTCGCCGCTGCGCGTGAGATGTTTGTCCCGGAAAACAACGTCGCTGAGCGCTACTACCAGTATCGTGATGAATTCAACCAAAGCCAGGATCCGCTGCGTCGCGCGGTGCTGTTCCTGTATCTGAATCGCCACGGCTACAACGGCCTGTGTCGCTACAATCTGCGCGGCGAGTTTAATGTGCCGTTTGGCCGCTATAAAAAGCCCTATTTCCCCGAGGCAGAGCTCTATCATTTCGCCGAGAAAGCGCAAAACGCCGAGTTTTACTGCGAATCGTATGAAGAGTGCATGCAACGTGCAGATAGCCGCGCGGTGGTATATTGCGATCCACCCTATGCGCCGCTGACGGCGACGGCGAACTTTACCGCCTACCACACCAACAGCTTCAATCTGGAACAACAGGTACTGCTGGCGCAAAAGGCGGAATCGCTGATGAAAAAGCGGATCCCGGTGCTGATTTCCAACCACCGCACACCGTTGACGCAGGAATGGTATAAAAACGCGGCAGAAACACATATTGTGAAGGTTCGGCGCAGCATCAGCAGCAACGGTGGTACGCGTAAAAAGGTGGATGAGCTGTTAGCGCTCTACCGTCCGCCTAAGACCAAATAAATTTCAAGGAGATGCGGATGAAGCAGTATTTGATTGCCCCTTCGATTCTGTCAGCTGATTTTGCCCGTCTGGGTGAGGATACCGCGAAGGCGCTGGCGGCGGGTGCGGATGTCGTGCACTTCGACGTCATGGACAACCACTACGTGCCGAATCTGACGATTGGCCCGATGGTGCTGAAGTCGCTGCGCAATTACGGTATTACCGCGCCAATCGACGTCCACCTGATGGTAAAGCCGGTCGACCGCATCATTCCTGATTTTGCCGAAGCCGGCGCCAGCATCATCACCTTCCATCCTGAAGCCTCCGAACACGTCGATCGCAGCCTGCAGCTGATTAAAGAGCACGGCTGTAAAGCGGGCCTGGTGTTTAACCCGGCGACGTCCCTGAGCTACCTCGATTACGTGATGGATAAGCTGGACGTGATCCTGCTGATGTCGGTTAACCCGGGCTTTGGCGGCCAGTCCTTTATTCCCCAGACGCTGGATAAACTGCGTGAAGTACGCCAGCGCATCGATGCTTCTGGCTACGATATTCGCCTGGAAGTGGATGGCGGCGTGAAAGCCAGCAATATTGGCGAAATCGCCGCGGCGGGTGCGGATATGTTTGTTGCCGGTTCGGCGATCTTCGGTCAGCCGGACTACAAGAAAGTGATTGATCAAATGCGTAGTGAATTAGCGAAGGTGAGTCATGGATAAATTACAGGCGATCCGCGGCATCGCGTTTGATCTCGACGGCACGCTGGTGGACAGTGCGCCGGGTCTAACCTCGGCGGTTGATAACGCCCTCTACGCCCTGGAGTTGCCGGTGGCGGGAGAAGAACGCGTTGTCACCTGGATCGGCAACGGCGCCGATGTCCTGATGGAGCGGGCGCTGACCTGGGCTCGTCAGGAGCGTGCGACGTTACGGGCGGCGATGGGTAAGCCTTCCGTCGACGATCATGATATTCCGCAAGACGAACAGCTGCGCATTTTGCGTAAACTGTTTGATCGCTATTACGCCGAAACGGCGGAAGAGGGTAGCTTCCTGTTCCCGGCGGTGGCCGATACGCTCGGCGCGCTGCATGCCAAAGGCCTGCCGCTGGCGCTGGTCACCAATAAGCCGACGCCGTTTGTCGCCCCGCTGCTGGACGCGCTCGATATCGCGAAATATTTTACCGTGGTGATTGGCGGCGATGACGTGCAGAACAAAAAGCCGCATCCGGAACCGCTGCTGCTGGTAGCGGAAAAGCTCTCTCTGGCTCCTGCCGAGCTGCTGTTCGTCGGCGATTCGCGCAATGATATTCAGGCGGCCAAAGCGGCAGGCTGCTGCTCTGTCGGCCTGACCTACGGTTATAACTATGGCGAACCGCTTGCGCTGAGCGAGCCGGACTATCTCTTCGACCAGTTTAATGAACTCTTACCCGCTCTCGGGTTACCGCACAGTGAAACTCAGGAATTGAAACATGACTAAGCCCATCGTTTTTAGTGGCGCACAGCCCTCAGGTGAACTGACCATTGGCAACTACATGGGTGCGCTGCGTCAGTGGGTAAACATGCAGGACGATTACCACTGCATCTATTGCATCGTGGACCAGCACGCCATTACCGTGCGTCAGGATCCGCAGCAGCTGCGCAAGGCGACGCTGGATACCCTGGCGCTGTATCTGGCCTGCGGCATCGATCCGCAGAAAAGCACTATCTTCGTTCAGTCGCACGTGCCGGAACACGCCCAGTTAGGCTGGGCGCTGAACTGCTACACCTATTTCGGCGAACTGAGCCGCATGACCCAGTTTAAAGACAAGTCCGCGCGCTACGCGGAGAACATCAACGCCGGTCTGTTTGATTACCCGGTACTGATGGCCGCTGACATTCTGCTGTATCAGACCAACCAGGTTCCGGTAGGGGAAGATCAGAAACAGCACCTGGAACTGAGCCGCGATATCGCCCAGCGTTTTAACGCCATCTATGGCGATGTCTTTAAAGTGCCTGAGCCGTTTATTCCGAAGTCCGGCGCACGCGTGATGTCGCTGCTGGAGCCGACCAGAAAGATGTCCAAGTCCGACGACAACCGCAACAACGTCATCGGCCTGCTGGAAGATCCGAAATCGGTGGTCAAGAAGATCAAACGCGCGGTGACCGACTCCGACGAGCCGCCGGTGGTACGCTACGACCTGAAAGAAAAAGCGGGTGTCTCCAACCTGCTGGATATCCTCTCCGCGGTCACCGGGAAAACCATTCCTGAGCTGGAGCAGCATTTTGAAGGCAAAATGTATGGCCACCTGAAAGGTGAAGTCGCTGAAGCGGTGTCGGGTATGCTGACTGAGCTGCAGGAGCGCTATCACCGTTTCCGTAACGACGAAGCGTTTCTCAACCAGGTAATGAAAGACGGCGCAGAGAAAGCCAGCGCGCGCGCTTCTCAGACCCTGAAAGCGGTATACGAAGCGATTGGTTTTGTCGCCAGGCCGTAAGCGACGCAACAGCTAAAAAGGCGGGATATTATCCCGCTTTTTTTATGTCTGTCGTCCACGCGGGGGAGGCGAAGGTTAGTGGTTCGAGAACCAGTTCAGTTTATCCCGCAGGCCAACCACGCGACCGACGATGATCAGCGCCGGACTAGCCATCTGCTGCGCCAGGATATCCAGTTGCCCTAAGGTGCCGCTGACCACTTTTTGCGACACGGCGGTGCCGTTCTCGACGATGGCGGCGGGCATATCTTCAGCCATGCCGTGAGCAATGAGCTTCTCGCGGATCGCCGGCGCCTGGTTCAGACCCATGTAGAACACCAGGGTTTGCTTCTCCACCGCCAGGTTCGCCCAGTCCAGCTCGCCGCCGGTTTTCAGGTGGCCGGTGACCAGGCGGACGCCCTGGGCGAAATCGCGGTGTGTTAACGGGATCCCCGAGTAGGCGGAGCAGCCGGAGGCGGCGGTGATGCCTGGAACAACGGAGAAGGGGATGCCCGCCTCACAAAGGGTTTCCAGCTCTTCCCCTCCGCGGCCAAAGATAAAGGGATCGCCGCCTTTCAGCCGGACCACGCGTTTTCCTTTTTGCGCTTCACGCAGCAGGATCTGGTTGATCTCCTCCTGCGGGACGCAGTGGTAGCCAGAACGTTTGCCGACGAACACCCGGTCGGCATCGCGACGCACCAGATTCATGATGTCGTCGGAAACCAGCCGGTCATAAACCACCACGTCAGCCTGCTGGATCTGCTGCAGACCTTTGAGCGTGAGCAGCCCGGCGTCACCGGGACCGGCGCCAACCAGGACGACCTCGCCGCGATGCTCCAACGGCTCCGTCAGTAGCTGCTCGGTGGTATCCGCCACCGCCTGCCGATCGTCATTGGCCAGCGACTGCGCCAGCCGGTCGTTCACAAACAGCTTCTCCCAAAAGCGGCGGCGTTCGCCCACGCTGGCAAACTGCTGCTTAACGCGCGCGCGCAGATGGCCGGCATAGCGGGCCAGCTGGCCGAGATGCAGGGGTAAGACTGACTCCAGCTTCTCGCGCAGCAGGCGCGCCAGCACCGGCGATGTCCCGCCCGAAGAGACGGCGACCATCAGCGGCGAGCGGTCGATGATGGACGGCATAATAAAGCTGGCCTGGCGCGGGGCATCCACCACGTTACAGAAGATACGCCGCGCTTCGGCTGCATCGCTGACCTGCTGGTTCACCGTCTCATTATCGGTAGCGGCAATGGCCAGCCAGCAGGTGTCCAGCAGCGAGGGGATAAACTCCCCCTGCACCAGGGTTAGCATCTGTGAATCGGCCCACACCTGAAACTGCGGGGTGAAGTCGAGCGCATTGACCGTGACGTTTGCGCCAGCATCCAGTAGCAGACGGGCCTTGCGTTCGGCGACATCCCCGCCGCCAACCAGTAAACAATCCCGCTGGCGCAACTGGCAGAATATGGGTAAGTGATCCACAGAATAACCTCATGAAAATAAGGGGTAGAAAATGCGTGGTCGTAGAATAGCAGCAAAGGTAATACAAAACATGCGACTTATCCCGCACTCATGCGTTGTCGGTCAGAAGTGTTGCTTATGTCTCCCCCCGTAGCCGGGGGGAGGAAGAGGACTTACGCTTTAAGCTGCACCTGGCCGTCTTTCACCCGGGCGTCGAAGCGGGCGATGGAGTGGCTGGCATCTTCCATGCACAGGCCGTCGCTCAGGCGGAAGCGCTGCTTTTTCAGCGGGCTGGCAACCCATAGCGCGCCGTCATGTTCGGCGATAATCCCGCGAGACAGCACGCTGGCGTTGAAGAACGGGTCAATGTTGCTGATGGCGAATACCCTGTCGTCCTGGTAGGGACGGAAGACTGCCACCTGCTGCTGGCCGAGCAGCGCGCAGACGCCGGTGGCCGGCAGGATGTCGTCAATTTTGCAGATGTTTACCCACTGGCTCATACGTTTTCCTCCACCAGCGTGACCGGGATGCGCTCATAGGGCGTGGCCGGGCGGTGCTGGTCACGTTCCGGCACCACCTGTACGTTCGGGTCGCGCTGGTCGCTGTTGATAAAGTGTTTGAAGCGGGTCTGCGCCGCCGGGTTGTTGACGGTTTCGGTCCACTCGCAGGCGAAGGCGGCGCGCAGGCGAGCCAGCTCCTCTTCCAGATGGTCGTTCAGGCCCAGCTTGTCATCGATGATGACGCTGCGCAGATAGTCGATGCCGCCTTCCATGTTGTCCAGCCACGGCGCGGTGCGGGTCAGCTTATCGGCGGTGCGGATGTAGAACATCATAAAGCGGTCGAGATACTTAATCAGCGTCTCGCGATCAAGGTCCGCGGCCAGCAGATCGGCGTGGCGCGGCTTCATCCCGCCATTACCGCACACGTACAGGTTCCAGCCTTTCTCGGTGGCGATGATCCCCACGTCTTTGCCCTGGGCCTCCGCACATTCGCGGGTGCAGCCGGAGACGCCGAACTTCATTTTGTGCGGGGTGCGGATGCCTTTGTAGCGGTTTTCCAGTTCCACGCCGAAGCCGACGCTGTCGCCGACCCCGTAGCGGCACCAGGTGCTACCGACGCAGGTTTTCGCCATCCGCAGCGCTTTGGCGTAGGCGTGGCCGGTTTCGAAGCCCGCTTCAATCAGCTGACGCCAGATCTCCGGCAGGTCGTCTTTCTGCGCGCCAAACAGGCCGATGCGCTGGGAGCCGGTGATTTTGGTGTACAGATTGAATTCACGCGCGATGCGGCCCACGGCGACCAGCCCTTCCGGCGTGATTTCGCCGCCAGCGGAGCGCGGGATCACCGAGTAGGTGCCATCTTTCTGAATGTTGGCAAGGAAGTTGTCGTTGGTGTCCTGCAGCGGCGTGTGCTGCGGTTTGAGGATGTACTCATTCCAGCAGGAGGCCAGTAGAGAGCCGACGGTCGGCTTACAGATCTCGCAGCCATAACCCTGACCGTGTTTTTCCAGCAGTTCGTCGAAGGTTTTAATGCCTTCCACGCGGATCAGGTGGAACAGCTCCTGGCGGGAGTAAGCGAAGTGTTCACACAGGTTGTTGTTGACCTCGATGCCCTGTTTCGCCAGCTCGGCGTTGAGCACCTGGGTGACCAGCGGAATACACCCCCCGCAGCCGGTACCGGCTTTGGTTTCCGCTTTCAGCGCCGCGACGGTGTGGCAGCCTTTGTTGATGGCGGCGATCAGGTCGCCTTTGCTGACGTCAAAGCAGGAACAAATCTGCGCGCTGTCCGGCAGTTTATCGACGCCGATCGACGGCTTGCCGCTGCCGGCGTGGGCCGGGAGGATCAGCGAATCCGGATTTTCCGGCAACTCAATAGCGTTGAGCACCAGCTGCAGCAGGTTGCCGTAATCGCTGGTGTCGCCGACCAGTACCGCGCCGAGCAGGGTCTTGTTGTCTTTGCTGACGATAAGACGTTTGTAGACTTCTTTGCTTTCGTCGAGATAGACGTAGCTGCGGGCGCCCGGCGTACGGCCGTGGGCATCGCCGATCCCGCCCACATCCACGCCCAGCAGCTTCAGCTTGGCGCTGAGGTCGGCGCCGGTGAAGCTGTTTTCACTGCCGAGGAGATGGTCGACGGCCACCTCGGCCATTTTGTAGCCCGGCGCGACGAGGCCATACACGCGGTTGTTCCAGCTGGCGCATTCCCCGATGGCGTAGATGTCCGGGTCGGAAGTCTGGCAACTATCGTTGACCATGATGCCGTCGCGCTGGGCGACTGCCAGCCCGCACTGGGTGGCCAGCTTATCGCGCGGGCGGATCCCGGTTGAGAAGACGATGAAATCGACCTGCAGCTCGCTACCGTCGGCGAAGTGCATGGTTTTACGCGCCTCGGTGCCCTGCTGGACGATCTCTTTGGTATTTTTACTGGTGTGAACTTTCACGCCCATGCTTTCAATTTTGCGCCGCAGCTGCTCGCCGCCCATCTGGTCGAGCTGCTCGGCCATCAGCATCGGCGCGAACTCGATCACGTGGGTTTCCACGCCGAGGTTTTTCAGGGCGCCTGCGGCTTCCAGGCCAAGGAGGCCGCCGCCGACCACCGCGCCGCGTTTGCTGCGACGGGCGCAGGATTCAATCGCGTTAAGATCTTCAATGGTGCGATAAACGAAGCAATCCTGAGTTTCCGCGCCTTTAATCGGCGGGATCCAGGGGTATGAGCCGGTCGCCATAATCAGCTTGTCGTAGAACACGGTGCGCCCGGCGCTGGAGTGGATCACCTTCTCCTGGCGGTTAATAGTGATCGCCCGTTCGCCGACCAGCACCTTGACGCCGTGTTTCTCATAGAAACCTTCGCGCACCAGCGACAGCTCTTCTGCGGTATGGTGGGAGAAATAAGACGACAGGTGGACACGGTCGTAGGCGATACGCGGTTCTTCACAGAACACGGTAATGTCGAACTGTCCGGCAGGCGCCTTATCGAGAAGCTCTTCGATAAAGCGATGGCCAACCATGCCGTTACCGATGATAGCGATTCTGACTTTGCTCATTTTTGCCTCGATTTCTTTTCTATTACCGCCTACCTTAACGATTCAGCCATCAGGCTTATTGATGCAAATCAATGACAACTTCACCTACCACTTAATGGGTATATAATTGATTTGTCTGTATTTTTCTAAGTTATGGAAAACGCTGGCTTTTCCTTTTTGCTGATTTTGTGTACAAGAATTGGATGGGCCGCGATTGGGGTTGGGCAGAAAACTAGCCATATTGAATGGAGAAGGTGATATGACAGCAGCGCCGCTTTGGTTAATTCAGAACGTACGCCTGGCAGACCGCGACGGCCTGTGGCAAATAGCGATTGATAAGGGCCGCTTTGGCGAGATCACGCCGATGGGCGAGGCGCGCGACGAAAGCTACGAGGTGTTGAACGCTCGCGGCGGGCTGGCGATCCCGCCTTTTATTGAGCCGCATATCCACCTGGATACCACCCAGACGGCCGGCGAGCCGCACTGGAACCAGTCCGGCACCCTGTTCGAGGGGATTGAGCGCTGGGCGGAGCGAAAAGCGCTGCTCAGCCATGAGGACGTCAAAGCCCGGGCGTGGAAAACCCTGAAGTGGCAGATCGCCAATGGCGTGCAGTTTGTCCGCACTCATGTCGACGTCTCCGATCCCACATTAACGGCGCTGAAGGCGATGCTGGAGGTCAAACGGGAGGTCGCGCCATGGGTCGAGTTGCAGATAGTTGCTTTTCCACAGGAGGGGATCCTCTCTTACCCCAACGGCGAAGCGCTGCTGGAGGAGGCCCTCAAGCTGGGGGCGGATGTTGTTGGGGCCATCCCGCATTTTGAGTTCACCCGTGAATATGGGGTGGAGTCGCTGCATATCGCCTTCCGGCTGGCGCAAAAATATGATCGCCCGCTGGATATTCACTGCGATGAAATTGACGATGAACAGTCGCGCTTTGTTGAAACCGTTGCCGCGCTGGCGTTAAAGGCGGGGATAGGGGCGCGGGTGACGGCCAGCCATACCACCGCCATGCACTCCTATAATGGCGCTTATACCTCGCGCCTGTTCCGCCTGCTTAAGCTCTCCGGTATCAACTTTGTCGCCAATCCGCTGGTGAATATTCATCTGCAGGGCCGGTTTGATGACTATCCGAAGCGACGGGGGATTACCCGAGTGAAGGAGCTGATGGCGGCGGGGATCAATGTGTGCTTTGGTCATGATGACGTCTTTGACCCGTGGTATCCGCTGGGGACCGGCAATATGCTGCAGGTCCTGCATATGGGGCTGCACGTCTGCCAGCTGATGGGCTACCAGCAGATCAACGACGGCCTGAAGCTTATCACCGACAACAGCGCCCGCACATTTGGCCTGGAGGATTACGGCATAGTCAGCGGCAACCCGGCTAACCTGATCATTCTCCCGGCGGAGAATGGCTTTGAGGCCGTCCGCTGCCAGGTGCCTGTGCGCTGGTCAATTCGCCAGGGAAGGGTGATCGCGACCACCCAGCTGGCGCAAACCTGGATCCAGACCGACCGCGGTGGCGAGGAGCTCTCTTTTATGAGGAACAGCCCCCTTGCGGACGCAAAGGGGCCGAAGGCTTAGTGAGACGCCGCCTGAGCGTTGTTCTGGCGGTGACGGGAGACGAAGCCGAGGATAAAGCACATCACGAATACCACGGCATAGAGGCCGTTAGCGGTGTGCAGCGCTGCCAGTGGACCGCTGGCAGCCACAATCGGGCCGGTGACCACGAAAGTGAGCATGGTGCCGATGGTGCCGCAGGTGAGGATAAAGTTCACCAGCTTCGGCGAAGCGACCCGCGTCTGCTGCGAGCCGAGCGTAATGATCGAGGTGTAGATGGCGCTGGAGAAGAAGCCCAGGGTCAGAATAAACCACGGCATATGCTCCGGGGAACCATTGATAAACAGATACATCAGCACCGTCGCGAGCCCGGCGAGGACGGTTAAGATACGCTGCAGGTCGAAGAAGCGCAGGATGAAGCTGAATGACCACATGCCGATCATGTAGGACATCCAGAAATCGCTCACCAGTTTACCGGCATCCCCGAGGCTCATGCCCAGGCTCTTCGCATATTCCGGTACCCAGGAGATAAAGCCCAGCTGACCGAGGATGTAGCACAGCGCCGCAACGGAGAGGAACAGCACGCCGATGCCCCACTTCTCTTTCACTACCGGCTGGCTGTTTTCGCTCTGCGCTTTTTTGCCCAACACCGGAAAATCACAGCCGAAAGTCAGGACGAAAATGGCGACATACACCAGACCAATACAGGCGTAGACCCAGTACCACTCGATGCTGCGCGCCAGCAGGACGGCGGCGACCATCGGGAAAATCATTCCCGCCATGCTAAAGAAGGAGTCGGTAAACAGCAGACGCGCTCCGCGCTGACGGCCTTCATACATATGGGTGATCAGGAAGGTCCCGATCGACATGGTGATCCCGCTCACCAGGCCGAGAACGAACATCGACGCGGAAAACAGCGCCAGGCTGTGGCTGAGCATCAGGCCGGCCACCGCCAGCACCATCAGAATAAAGCCAAAGCGCAGCTGAGTTTTCAGCGGCACGATTTCCATCAGCCAGGCATTGAGGAAGATTGAGATCAGAATACCGGCGTTCAGAAAGGTAAAGGTGTTGCTCATACTGGAAACGGGCAGATGGAAATAATCCGCAATGTTACCCATCACCATCCCGGTGACGATCACCAACGCGCCGGTCAGGGCGTAGGAGAAGAAGCTGATCCATGTGAGCTTAATACGGTTGCTGTTAGTCATGACTGGCCTGTGAATAGAAAGGTAAAGCGCGTTGACGCTGCGCGGGGCGGACAGATTTTATTCGTTCAGGTGATGTAATCAAATGTTTATTGTGAAAGTGGTTATCTTTTGCATGGTTTAATGTGACATGCATCACACTTTATTCGCCGCACAGGAGAACGTTTGCGCGGTTACAATTATTACAGCTAAGTAAAATTTGGTAAAAGGCTGGCCCAGGATGCAAAGGCTCTTTAGAATCAAGGCACTCGCTTTTATTCTGCTCCGTTAAGGAATTTCCATGCTCAAATCAACACTGGCGGCGATGGCTGCCGTTTTCGCCATTTCAGCGTTCTCCCCGGCCATGGCGGCAAAGGGCGATCCGCATGTGCTGCTGACCACCTCGGCAGGGAACATTGAGCTTGAGTTAAACAGTCAGAAAGCCCCGATTTCCGTGGATAACTTCCTGAAGTACGTCAACAGCGGCTTCTACAACAACACCACCTTCCACCGCGTGATCCCGGGTTTCATGGTGCAGGGCGGCGGCTTTAACGAGCAGATGCAGCAGAAACAGCCTAACCCGCCGATCAAGAATGAAGCAGACAACGGCCTGCGCAACACCCGCGGGACCATCGCGATGGCGCGTACCGCCGACCAGGATAGCGCCACCAGCCAGTTCTTCATCAACGTGGCGGATAACGCCTTCCTTGACCATGGTCAGCGCGACTTTGGCTATGCGGTGTTTGGCAAGGTAGTGAAAGGTATGGACGTCGCGGATAAGATCTCCCAGGTCCAGACCCATAACGTCGGCCCATACCAGAATGTGCCGACCAAACCGGTTGTTATCCTCTCTGCGAAAGTGCTGCCCTAATCCTTCCACGGCGCGGTGTGCTATCGCCGCGCCCGGTTGCCTCCCGGCATAACCTGAAATTGCTGCTTATACTTGTGGCACACAGGGGACGATAAGGGGGGCGACGATGCGTCCACTCACCGAAAAGCAAAAATCCCGACTCTGGGAACAGACACGCAATACCAATTTTCAGGCCAGTCGTCGCCTTGAAGGTGTGACGGTGCCGCTGGTTACGCTGACTGCCGAAGAGGCGCTGGCGCGTCTGGCGACGCTGCGGAGGGAGTATGAGCGATAAATTCGGCGATGAACGCGATCCTTACCTCTACCCGGCGCTGAATGTCCTGCGCAACCGCCTCGGCATCCGGCAGGCTAAAAATCTGCAACAGGCCGCCTTTGAGATGACGGCGTTGCGGGCGGCAACCTTGCCGCTGGGGCCGCGGGTGCGTGGCTTACCCTATCTGTGCGCGATTCATCATCAGCTGTATCAGGATCTGTTTGACTGGGCCGGCCGGTTGCGTGAAGTGAACCTCTATCTGGGCGATACGCCGTTCTGCCACTTTGCCCGGATCGAGGAGGAGGGGAACGCCCTGATGCAGGCCCTTGAGCAGGAGGATTATCTCAATGGCCTGCCGCGCGAGACCTTTATCGAACGCCTGAGCTGGTTCTATGGCGAAATTAATGTGCTGCATCCTTTTCGTCTTGGCAATGGCCTGACCCAGCGCATTTTCTTTGAACAGCTGGCGATACATGCCGGCTACCTGCTTGACTGGCGTGACGTCGACCCCGCCGGCTGGAGCGCGGCCTGCCAGCAGAGCGCGATGGGCGATCCGGCTCCGCTGGTGGCGATCTTTCGCAAAGTGGTAAGCGAAGCGCGGGAATCTGAGTAGAATAGCCCGGTTTTGATTGTTCCGGAGCCGCTATGATCCTGCTTATCGATAACTATGACTCTTTCACCTGGAATCTGTATCAGTACTTCTGCGAACTGGGTGCGGAAGTACTGGTCAGGCGCAATGATGCGTTGACGCTGGAGGAGATAGCGGCGCTGGCGCCGGAGAAAATCGTGATCTCGCCAGGCCCCTGCACGCCGAATGAGGCGGGGATTTCCCTCGCGGTTATCCGCCACTATGCGGGGAAAACGCCGCTACTGGGCGTCTGTCTCGGGCACCAGGCGATAGCCCAGGCGTTTGGCGCGACCATCGTACGGGCGGCACAGGTGATGCATGGTAAAACCTCGCTTATTGAGCATAACGGCGAAGGGGTGTTTCAGGGGCTGAATAATCCCCTGACGGTGACCCGTTATCACTCGCTGGTGATTGACCCGCCGACGCTCCCGCCCGAGTTTATCGTCACCGCCCGCAGCGCCAGCGCTGAGATTATGGGGATCCGCCACCGCGACTGGGATCTTGAGGGCGTGCAGTTTCATCCGGAAAGCATCCTCAGCGAGCAGGGCCATCAATTGCTGGAAAACTTTCTGAAGCGGTGATTTTCAGTTGCCATTGACTGATTTTTTATGCATATTTTGTGATTATATTTTCATGATTACATCTGCATAACGAAGAGGGATGGGCAAGACATGGCAACTGAACAACCGGCAATCACCCGCGCCACATTCGATGAAGTTATTTTGCCGATTTATGCACCAGCAGAATTCATCCCGGTGAAAGGGAAAGGCAGCCGCGTCTGGGATCAGCAGGGCAAAGAGTATGTTGATTTTGCCGGCGGTATCGCGGTGACGGCGCTCGGCCATTGCCACCCGGCGCTGGTAGCGGCGCTCCACGAGCAGGGCGAAACGCTGTGGCACACCAGCAACGTCTTTACCAATGAGCCAGCGCTGCGTCTGGGACGTAAACTTGTCGAGGCCACCTTCGCCGAGCGCGTGGTGTTTATGAACTCCGGTACGGAAGCCAATGAAACGGCCTTTAAGCTGGCGCGTCACTATGCGGTGACCCGCCATAGCCCGTATAAAACCAAAATCATTGCCTTCCATAATGCCTTCCATGGCCGCTCCCTGTTTACCGTTTCCGTCGGTGGGCAGCCGAAGTACTCCGATGGTTTCGGCCCGAAACCGGCGGATATTGTCCATGTTCCCTTCAACGACCTGCAGGCGGTAAAAGCGGTGATGGATGACCACACTTGCGCAGTGGTGGTGGAGCCGATTCAGGGCGAAGGCGGCGTGACGGCAGCGACGCCGGCCTTCCTGCAGGGGCTGCGTGAGCTGTGCGATCAGCACCAGGCGTTGTTAGTCTTTGATGAAGTGCAGTGCGGTATGGGACGTACCGGATCGCTGTTCGCCTATATGCATTACGGTGTGACGCCGGATATTCTGACCAGCGCCAAAGCGCTCGGCGGCGGCTTCCCGGTCAGCGCCATGCTGACCACCCATGAGATCGCCAGCGCCTTCCATGCGGGTTCCCATGGCTCAACCTACGGCGGCAACCCGCTGGCCTGCGCGGTCGCCAACGCCGCCTTCGATCTAATCAATACCCCGGCGGTGCTGGATGGCGTGAGCGCGAAGCGCGAACTGTTCGTCAAACACCTGCAGCAGCTGGATGCTGAATTTGATCTGTTCAGTGATATTCGCGGGATGGGCCTGCTGATTGGCGCCGAACTCAAGCCGCAGCACAAGGGCCGCGCGCGTGATTTCCTCTATGCCGCTGCGCAAGCCGGCGTCATGGTGCTCAACGCCGGGCCGGACGTGATGCGTTTTGTTCCCTCGCTGATCATCGACGAGCAGGATATTGCCGAGGGGATGGCGCGTTTTGCCCAGGCAGTGGCAAAGGTGATTAACGGCTGATTTTCCGCAGCCAGATGCCATGATGCGGCCGCTGACGCCATGCTACTGACGATATGGTATGCATGGTGTTCAGATGGCCCAGAATGCGTTGCAGGTGCTGCTCCAGGGTACTTAACGGACCGTTCGGCACCTCTGTTTCCGGCGACTCCAGAATATTGGCATCCCCTGCGCTGCCGGGACCATCGCTGTCCAGCCGCTGCTGGCAGCGTTGCAAGGCAATCTCACAAGATTCGAGATAGCGCTGGGCAAGATCCGGGGTGAGCATCGTATGCTCCCGGGCCAGGGTGGTCATAGCGTTGATGTGTTCGACGATAAACTGACTGTGCGTCACCCACAGCTTCATATCTTCCAGGTAGTGGGTATTAAAACCGGGCTCCTGCATCGCCTGATTCAGGGAGTTGTAGAGCGCGTTATGCGCCTGGTTGACGCGCATGCGTTGATAGGCCAGCGCGGGGGCTTTTGGATCGGCGCTGAGGATCAGGCGAATCGCCTGCTGGTCGGCCTCCAGCGCATCGTGGGCGTTTTTTTTCAGCAGGCCGCTCTGCCACTGCGGCCACAGCCAGACCATCCCGCCGAAGGCGATCAGGCAGCCGATAAGCGTGTCGATAAGCCGGGCGACAATAAACTGTTCGCCGTTGAGCGTCAGCAGTTGCAGGGTATACACCGCCGTCACCGTAAAGCCTACCATCGCCCAGCCATAGTGTTTACGGATGATCAGATAGCTGAGCAGGGTAATCAGCAGCATCCCGCTCAGGGTATAGCTCTCCGGAACGTGAAAGTGCAAGGTTAGCCCGGCGATGACCAGGCCGGCGAGCGTTCCCGCCGCCCGGTGAACAATTCGCACCCGCGTGGCGCCATAGCCATTTTGCGTGACGAAGAGCACCGTCATCAGGATCCAGTAGGGCTTCGGCAAATGCAGGGCGTTGCCCATCAGGCTGGCGACGCTCAGCATGACGCTGATTCGCGCGGCATTGCGCAGTGCGGGTGATTTCAGCGACAGATAGTTCTTTAGCGCGGGAAACAGCGGTAAACGACGCTCTTTGTCGGCCATCAGATCCCGGGCATACAGGGGGCGCTGGGTATGCAGCACCCGGGCGATACGGCTAAAGTGCCAGGCGCAGAACTGACCGACCGGGTTGTCCGGATGCTGGCGGGCGATCTTTTCCAGAGCCTCAATCTGTTTATCCATCTGAAAACGCTGCGGAAAGCGATGATAGAGAATATCATCCGCCAGCACGCGCAGGCGGGCAGCGACGGTTTGCGCATTCCAGCGGATCACCGCTTCGGCATGGCTGCGTTCCACCAGCTTTTGTACCTCTTCTGGCTGATGCAGGCTAACCGAAATATGTTCCTGTAGATCCAGCCCAACCTGGAACGCCCGCAGCAGACGCTTGTGGTCGTTGCGTTGGTTGGCGGCCAGCATATGCATCTGCTGATAGCACTGGGTAATCAGGTCGACTACCTTCTGCTGGCGGGTGAGCAGCGGCGGCAGGGCGGTCGACGGATCGGTATGCTGGGTCAACAGACTGTATTTGGCTTCACAATAGTCAGCCAGTTCCCGGTAAAGCAGGCTGAGCGACTCCCGCAGCGGCTGTTCGCGCCACAGCCAGAACCAGAGCCAGTTAAACACGCCGTACCACAGCGTACCGAAAGCGTAGATCAGCAGTGGTTCCCAGATGGGCATATTGCCTGCCAGGCTCAGGGTAAAGATAGCGGCGATCAGTGACGCGGGCAGCAGGCGCGCGTGCAGCGAACTGATCTCCGCGGTGACGCCGAGCAATAGCGCCAGGCCGCTGAGAATAAGCGGCAGGGGAATGGCCTGAGCGAGCAGCAACTGCACCACCAGACTGCATCCGGCAAACAGACAGCCGCCGATAATCAGACGTTTGAAAAAGCGCTTATGTGGGGTATCAAGACCGGCAATGTTGCAGCAGGCGGGCACTAAGGAAAACAACAGCCCCTGCTGGAGATGGCCGAGCAGAAGACCGATGGCCACAGGCAGACACAGCACCAGCGTTTGCCGCAGTGCATAGTTGACTTCCGGGTGGTAAATCAGCCTGCGCCACATGAGGGAAAAACAAAAACGGCGTACTGCAGGAGCAATACGCCGCTTAGCAACTTAACGGGTGCCGTAGACGACGATAGTTTTACCGTGTGCGGAAATCAGGTTCTGATCTTCCAGCATTTTCAAAATACGGCCAACCGTTTCACGAGAGCAGCCGACGATCTGACCAATTTCCTGACGGGTAATTTTAATTTGCATACCGTCCGGGTGGGTCATGGCATCAGGTTGCTTCGCCAGGTTCAGCAGCGTCTGGGCGATACGGCCCGTCACGTCGAGGAAGGCGAGGTTGCCCACTTTCTCAGACGTGACCTGCAGACGACGAGCCATTTGCGAAGAGAGACGCATCAGAATGTCCGGGTTAACCTGGATCAGCTGACGGAATTTCTTATAAGAGATTTCGGCCACTTCACATGCGGTTTTCGCCCGTACCCAGGCGCTACGCTCCTGACCCTCTTCAAACAGGCCTAATTCACCGATGAAATCGCCCTGGTTGAGGTAGGAGAGGATCATCTCTTTACCTTCTTCATCCTTGATGAGTACAGCCACGGAGCCTTTAACGATGTAGTACAGCGTTTCTGCTTTTTCACCCTGGTGGATCAGCGTGCTCTTTGATGGGTACTTATGAATGTGGCAATGAGACAAGAACCATTCAAGGGTAGGGTCTGTTTGCGGTTTGCCAAGCACCATGCGCGGTTATCCTCTGTTATAAGCTATCTCCGGGCGCCGACACTACACGGCGTCCGGGCATGCAATCGTATTGTTTCCCTATACCTGGGAAGCTGGCTGATGATTTTTCGACAGCCCGTAATGTGAACTCCTCTGCATACATGCAGTACATCAATGTAATACTGTAGCATCCAGACTGTTTTAGCATAGCTTTCGCCGCATGTCTCCTGGTGTCTCGCTTCAGCATGACGCAGGTCGCCTTCCGTTGCGAGAATTGTTATGTGCGCGTAATCTGACAGGAAAATTGCGATACTGGAGTTAAATTTTATGCAAGCGCGTGTGAAATGGGTTGAAGGGTTAACCTTTATCGGGGAGTCCGCGTCAGGACACCAGATTCTGATGGATGGCAACTCCGGGGATAAGGCACCCAGCCCGATGGAGATGGTGCTGATGGCGGCGGGCGGTTGCAGTGCGATCGATGTGGTTTCTATTCTGCAAAAAGGTCGCCATGAGGTGACCAACTGCGAAGTGAAGCTGACGTCGGAGCGCCGCGAAGAGGCGCCGCGTCTGTTTACGCATATTAATCTGCACTTTATCGTCACCGGTAAGGCGCTGAAAGATGCCGCGGTCTCCCGGGCGGTGGATCTGTCGGCAGAGAAATACTGCTCGGTGGCGCTGATGCTGGAAAAAGCGGTGAAGATCACCCACTCCTATGAAGTGATCGAGGCGTAGTCTTCGCCTGCCGTTGTGAAGCATCTCAACCCCGGCCTGGCCGGGGTTTTTTCTGTTAGCCGATCTTGCGGCCTTCCATCAGGCGCTCGACCAGCGGCGTCATGATAAGCTCCATCGCCAGCCCCATTTTACCGCCCGGCACCACCAGCGTGTTCATGTGCGAGATAAACGACCCCTGCAGCATCGCCAGCAGCCAGGGGAAGTCGATATTCTGCAGGTTACGGAAATGGATCACCACAAAGCTCTCGTCCAGCGAGGGAATAGTTTTCGCGGCAAACGGGTTGGAAGTGTCTACCGTCGGCACGCGCTGAAAGTTGATATGGGTGCGGGAAAATTGCGGGGTAATGAAGTTGATGTAGTCTTCCATCGAGCGGACGACTGAGTCCATCACCGCCTCCCGGGAGTGGCCGCGCTCGCTGGTGTCGCGAATAAGCTTTTGGATCCACTCGAGGTTAACGATAGGCACTACGCCGACCAGCAGGTCGACATGGCTGGCGACATCATGATGCGGCGTGACAACCCCGCCGTGCAGCCCCTCATAGAACAGTACGTCTGTCGGCTCCGGCAGCGGCTGCCAGGGGGTGAAAGTCCCTGGCACCTGATTCCACGGTACGGCTTCGTCATAGGTGTGCAGGTATTTCCGCGACTGGCCTTTTCCGTGGCGGCCATAGTCGACAAAGGTCTGCTCCAGCAGGCCAAAGTCGTTCGCCTCCGGGCCAAAGTAGCTGATATGTTTGCCCTGATCCCGCGCCTTGCGGATCGCCATGTCCATTTCCGGGCGGGTGTAGCGATGAAAGCTATCGCCTTCCACCTCCGCGGCGTGCAGGTTTAGCTGCGCGAAGATTTTGCGAAAGGCAAGGCTGGTGGTGGTAGTGCCCGCGCCGCTGGAGCCCGTGACGGCGATCACCGGATGTTTGGCAGACATAACAACTCCCTGGTTAAACGATGTAGTGGCGTCGCCTTAGCCGTTAAACAGCGCACGCGGCATAATATTGACCGTCTCATGCAGTTCCGACCACACAAGAACCGCCTCTCCGCGTTTCAACTGCTGTTTTACATCGGCGACTTTATCGGCAAGTGAACGTTCATGTTCACCATAATCGGTGCCTTCACGTAACACAAAGCTTTCAATCAGGTTATCCAGCGTTTCGGGATCCAGATCCTGCCAGGGAATAATCATACGGGGGCCTCCAGCCAACGGTTTAACCAGTCCGGGATGCGTCTTTCCAGCCACATCTCCGGCTTACGCAGGGTGCCGCCGACGAAACCAACGTGGCCGCCTTGCTCAGTTAATTGATACTCAACGTTCGCCGGCAGTTGCTCCTGCGGTGGTATGGAGTGGTGATCCATAAATGGATCGTCTTTCGCGTGAATGATGAGCGTTGGCTTAGTGATATCGCTGAGCCGCGGCATGGCGCTGCATTGCCGGTAATAATCCAGCGCATCGGCGAAACCATGGATTTTGGCGGTGATCATATCGTCAAATTCCCGGATGCGGCGCATCCCTTTAAGCTGGCGTAAATCGACAGGCAGTGAGCCAGGATACGCTTTCAGCTTGCGTGAGGCATTGGCTTTTAACAGATTGAGCAGATAGCGCTGATAAACCCGCGAGAAGCCCTTATCCATATGATAGCTGCAGGCTTCCAGCATAAAAGGCGCGGAGACGATCACCGCCGCATCCAGCGGGCAGCGGTCGCCTTCTTCTGCCAGCAGGCAGCCCAGCATATTGCCGCCCAGTGAATAGCCGACGGCCGCAGTCGGCGCGGGACCAAACTCGCGCTGTAGCCAGTGCAGAAACCAGGTGCCATCTTCTGTTTCGCCGGAGTGATAGATGCGGTTATTGCGGTTAGGTTCGCCGCTGCAGCCGCGGAAATGCATAACCACGCCCAGCCAGTCGCGCTGCATCGCCGCGTGGATCAGACCATGGGCGTACGGGCTGTGCAGGCTTCCTTCGAGACCATGAAAGACGACGAGGCGCGGCTTATGGCGCGCCTGATGCGGGTCTTCGCTCCAGGCCAGATCGACAAAATCGCCGTCCGGCAGCTCAAGGCGCTGCCAGTGCGGGGTAAAGCGCAATTTACGGCGGATCAGCCGCGGCAGCATGGTTTGCAGATGACGATTGCCCACGCCGCGCATCGGATGGAACTCACGCGAATCGTTTTCGGGGGGCGTCATGTCTGTGGGGATGATTTCAACCATAGCACCAGAACAATTAATAAACGTGATGATGACTATACCGCGCAGGGCGCACAGGGGTTAGCCAATATGTGGTCTTGTGGCCAGCGACGCCAGGTTACAGCAAAAACAAATCATTGATGTCACTGATGGCAGGCCATGGAGAGGGCAGAAACCCACCCTGCCAGCGGCATCGTACGCGCAGGCAGGATGAGGAAGTCAATATTAGCCTTCCTGAAGCATCAGCTCCAGCTGCTCCTGGGCCTCCAGCCAGGCCATTTCACACTCCTCCAGCCCGGACTTCGCGCTGGCCTGCTGCTGCAGGCATTCGGTTAGTTCGGCTTTACGTGAGGCGTCATAAAGCTCACTGTCGCCAAGTTTTTCTTCCGCACTGGCCAACTGCGCGTTGAGCTTGTCCATCTCTTTTTCCAGACGGGCGATCTCTTTGCGCAGCGGTTGGGTCTGGCTGCGCAGTTCCGCTTCCCGACGCTTCTGGTCCTTGCGCGCCTGCGCGCTGTTGCCGCTCTCTTTTGGCGCGTCGCTGCTCTGTGATTCCTGTTTTTGCGAGTCGCTGAGCCACTGCTGATAATCTTCCAGATCGCCGTCGAACGGCTCGACTTTACCGTCATGAACGAGGTACAGATCGTCGGTGGTGGAACGGATCAGGTGACGATCGTGCGACACGACAACCAGCGCCCCTTCAAAGTCGATCAGCGCTTCGGTTAAGGCCTGACGCATATCGAGGTCAAGGTGGTTGGTCGGTTCATCGAGCAGCAGCAGGTTAGGGCGCTGCCAGACGATCAGGGCCAGTACCAGGCGCGCTTTTTCTCCACCAGAGAAGCGGCGGGTCTCTTCGCTGACCTTATCGCCCTGGAAACCAAAGCCGCCCAGATAATCACGCAGTTTCTGCTCCAGTTCCTGCGGGGCCAGGCGCGCCAGGTGCTGCAGCGGCGACTCATCGGCACGCAGGAACTCCAGTTGATGCTGGGCGAAGTAGCCGAGCTTGATACCTTTTGCGAGACCGATCTCGCCGCTCACCGGCTGGAGTTCACCCGCCAGCAGCTTAATCAGAGTCGACTTCCCGGCGCCGTTGCGGCCCAGCAGGCCGATGCGCGAGCCCGGCACCAGATTGAGCTTGATGGAGTCGAGGATAATACGCTCGCCGTAACCGGCGCTGACTTTCTCCATTTTCAGTAACGGGTTAGGCAGACTCTCCGGCTGGCGGAAGCTGAAGTGGAACGGGTTATCCACGTGCGCCGGGGCGATAAGCTCCATCCGTTCGAGCATTTTGATACGGCTTTGCGCCTGCTTGGCCTTGGTGGCCTTAGCGCGGAAGCGGTCGATATAGCTTTGCAGATGCGCAACGCGCTGCTGCTGGCTTTCGTACATCGCCTGCTGCTGAGAGAGACGGGTAGCGCGCTGCACTTCGAACGAGCTGTAGTTACCGGTGTACTCAAACATCGTCTGCTGTTCGATATGGATAATTTTGTCGACGATAGGATCGAGAAAATCGCGATCGTGGGAGATCAGGATCAGCGTCCCCGTGTAACCCTTAAGCCATTTTTCGAGCCAGATGACGGCATCGAGGTCGAGGTGGTTAGTCGGTTCATCGAGCAGCAGCAGATCGGAGCGGCAAATCAGCGCCTGGGCGAGGTTAAGGCGCATACGCCAGCCGCCGGAAAAATCGCTGACCGGCCGCTCCAGCTGTTCGTTGCTGAATCCCAGACCGTGCAGCAGGCTGGCAGCGCGCGAACGGATGGTCCAGGCGTCGATGGCGTCCAGCTTGCCGTGGACCGTGGCGATGGCATGGCCGTCGTTGCGCTCATTTGCCTGCTGGAGCGCGGCTTCCAGCTGGCGGTATTCACGATCGCCATCAATAACATAATCGATAGCCGGCTGAGGCAGCGCCGGGGTTTCCTGATTCACCCATGCCAGCTGCCAGCTGCCTGGAAAGGTCATACTGCCGCCGTCAGCGCTTATCTCGTTTTTCAAAAGCGATAGCAGCGTCGATTTCCCGCAGCCGTTTTTCCCCACCAGACCGACCTTTTGGCCAGGGTTGATGGTAGCGGTGGCGTTGTCCAGCAGGACGCGTACGCCGCGACGAATTTGTAACGAGGAGAAAACAATCATAAGGCGCCGTATGTTCAGACTATGTTAATTTGTCATTATGATAATGTAGTGTGGAAGCGAATCGCTTCACCGGGCCGCCATGGTAGCCCAAAACGAAGACGATACACAAAGTCATTCTGGCGGTGTCAGAACACCGGGGCTGCGCAGGCCGCCAGAAGACCTACGGGAGGGGAATGATGTCTCAGACAGCGAAAGTGTTGCTGCTGTATGCCCACCCAGAATCTCATGATTCCGTGGCCAACCGGGTTTTATTAGAGCCGGCCTTACAGTTGCCGAACGTCACCGTGCACGATCTTTACGCGCACTATCCGGATTTTTTTATCGATATCGCTCATGAACAGGACCTGCTGCGCCAGCATGAGGTGATTGTTTTCCAGCATCCTTTATATACCTGGAGCTGTCCGGCGCTGCTCAAGGAGTGGCTGGATCGTGTGTTAAGCCGCGGCTTCGCCAGCGGTGCCGGGGGGAACGAACTGGCGGGAAAGTACTGGCGTAGTGTGATCACCACCGGCGAACCTGAGAGCGCCTACCGTCGCGATGCCAATCGCTATCCGATGAACGATATTTTACGTCCTTTTGAACTGACCGCCGGCATGTGCCGTATGCACTGGATGAGCCCCATTATTGTCTACTGGGCCCGGCGGCAACAGCCAGAGGAATTGCGTAGCCGCGCTCGGGCCTACCGGGACTGGCTGGCCAATCCCCTTACCGCCGGAGGTATACATGGCGGGATCTGATTTGCTGCTGGCGGGCGTTCTTTTTTTGTTCGCCGCCGTTATTGCCGTACCTCTGGCCTCAAGATTGGGTATTGGCGCGGTGCTGGGCTATCTGCTGGCCGGGATTGCGATTGGCCCGTGGGGACTTGGGTTTATCAGCGATGTGGATGAAATTCTCCATTTCTCTGAGCTCGGTGTAGTGTTTCTGATGTTTATCATTGGCCTGGAGCTTAATCCGGCCAAGCTATGGCGGCTGCGAAGCTCCATCTTCGGCGTTGGCGCGGCGCAGGTGATGCTCAGCGCGGCGATCCTCGGTGGATTGCTGATGACGACCGGGTTTTCATGGCAGGCGGCGGTGGTCGGCGGGATCGGCCTGGCGATGTCTTCCACCGCCATGGCGCTGCAGCTGATGCGTGAGAAGGGAATGAGCCGCAGCGAATCGGGGCAGTTAGGCTTTTCGGTGCTGCTGTTTCAGGATCTGGCGGTGATCCCGGCGCTGGCGCTGGTTCCCCTGCTGGCCGGTTCCGCGGATGAGCATGTTAACTGGCTGACGGTCGGTATGAAGGTCCTGGCCTTTGCCGGGATGCTGATTGGCGGACGCTATCTGCTGCGGCCGGTGTTCCGCTTTATCGCCAGCTCGGGGGTCAGGGAAGTGTTTACTGCCGCCACGCTACTGCTGGTCCTTGGGTCGGCGCTGTTTATGGAGGCGCTGGGGTTGTCGATGGCGCTGGGTACCTTTATCGCCGGCGTGCTGCTGGCGGAAAGCGAGTATCGCCACGAACTGGAAATCGCTATCGATCCGTTCAAGGGGCTGCTGCTCGGGCTGTTCTTTATCTCCGTCGGCATGGCGCTGAACCTTGGCGTGCTGTATACCCATCTGCTGTGGGTGGCGGTGAGCGTGGCGGTGCTGGTGGCGGTAAAAATGCTGGTGCTCTATCTCCTGGCCCGCTTCTATGGCCTGCGAAGTTCAGAGCGGATGCAGTTTGCGGGCGTATTAAGCCAGGGCGGTGAGTTCGCGTTTGTCCTCTTTTCGCTGCCCGCCTCTCAGCGGTTGTTCCAGCATGACCAGATGGCGCTGCTGCTGGTGGCGGTGACGTTATCGATGATGACGACGCCGCTGCTGATGAAGGGGATAGATAAGCTATTGTCGCGACGGCTGAATCCGGCAGATGATACCGATGAGGCGCCGTGGGTGGAGGATGACAAGCCGCAGGTGATTATTGTCGGGTTTGGTCGCTTTGGTCAGGTTATCGGTCGCCTGCTGATGGCCAATAAGATGCGTATTACGGTGCTGGAGCGGGACATCAGCGCGGTGAATCTGATGCGTAACTATGGCTATAAAGTCTATTTTGGCGATGCCACCCAGCTGGAGCTGCTGCGCTCGGCGGGAGCGGAAGAGGCGCAGTCGATCGTCATCACCTGTAATGAGCCAGAAGACACCATGCGGCTGGTGGAAATGTGTCAACAACACTTTCCACATCTGCATATTCTGGCCCGCGCTCGCGGTCGCGTTGAGGCGCATGAGCTGCTGCAGGCCGGTGTGACGCAGTTTTCTCGTGAAACCTTTTCCAGTGCACTGGAACTGGGGCGCAAAGCGCTCATCACCCTGGGGATGCATCCTCACCAGGCCCAGCGCGCGCAACTGCACTTCCGACGGCTCGATATGCGAATGCTGCGCGAGTTAATGCCAGTGCATACTGATACGGTACAGGTATCTCGCGTGCGGGAAGCCCGACGCGAACTGGAAGAGATTTTTCAGCGTGAAATGCAGAAAGAAAGCCGGCAGCTGGACGGCTGGGACGAGTTTGAATAAAGGTAAATCATATGGCAGTGCGTAAACGTTTTATTGCCGGGGCGAAATGTCCGGCGTGCCAGGCGCAGGATTCGCTGGCGATGTGGCGTGAGAATAATGTCGATGTCGTTGAATGCGTTAAGTGCGGTCATCAGATGCGTGAGGCGGATAAAGAGGCCCGTGAGCATGTACGCAAAGAGGAGCAGGTGATTGGCATTTTTCATCCCGACTAGCGTTATCCGTCGGCTTTTTTTAAGCTAGAGGGTACACGGCTGCAGAATTCCGCTACAATCTGCGCCACTATTCTTCCCATCTCAGGAGATATCATGAAAGTAGCAAAAGACCTGGTGGTCAGCCTGGCCTATCAGGTACGTACAGAAGACGGTGTGTTGGTTGATGAGTCTCCGGTAAGCGCGCCGCTGGATTACCTGCACGGTCACGGCTCCCTGATTTCCGGCCTGGAAAACGCGCTGGATGGCCACGAAGTGGGCGACAAATTTGACGTAGCCGTCGGCGCTAACGACGCTTACGGCCAGTATGACGAAAACCTGGTGCAGCGTGTACCGAAAGACGTCTTTATGGGCGTTGATGAACTGCAGGTTGGCATGCGCTTCCTGGCGGAAACCGATCAGGGTCCAGTACCGGTAGAAATCACTGAAGTTGAAGACGACCACGTTGTGGTTGATGGCAACCACATGCTGGCTGGCCAGAACCTGAAGTTCAATGTGGAAGTTGTCGCTATTCGTGAAGCAACGGCTGAAGAGCTGGAGCATGGTCACGTGCATGGCGCGCATGGCCACGATCACGATCATGACCATGGTCATGACGGTTGCTGCGGCGGCCACGGCCACGATCATGGTCACGACCATGAACACGGCAAAGGTGGTTGCGGTAACGGCGGTTGCGGTTGCCACTAATGGCGTCGCGTTCGCGCGGATAGCCAAAAAAAGCGGGGAAACCCGCTTTTTTTACGTCTCAATAATGGGGGGGCGGCGTCTCTTCTGCCTGAGAGGCGATATGGGACGGTTGGGTCGCCTTCAGTTTCTCGATCATCAGACGCATATGCTCCCGCATCTTCGCCATCTCTATCTCGTGGGCGGTCACGGTTTTATTGAGGTCTTCGATGGTGATTTCCTGAAACGCCAGCCGGCTTTCCAGCTCTGCAAGGCGCGTTTCTAATGTGCTATCGTGCATGGGTAACCTCTTTAGTCTGATCCTGCGAGCGGATTCTACTTAAGTTTCTCTTTTCGCGCAGCATCACTGCGTCTGACAGGAAACTTATTCATACAAAAATAGTCCTAAAAGAGGCGATATTCAGGAACGTCCGTATGTAGATTTTAACGGCAACGTTCTATAGTACGTTTTTTGCTTTTTACGATAACCCTGGGGTGAGAGGCCCCGGCCCTGGAGAAATGGATGAAATCACTGTTTAAAGTAACGCTGCTGGCGACCACAATGGCCGTCGCCCTGAATGCACCGCTGACCTTTGCTGCAGATGCGGCGGCGAAGGCAGCCCCAGCGGCTGAGAGTAAATCGGCATTTAAAAATGACGATCAGAAATCCGCCTATGCACTGGGCGCTTCTCTCGGGCGTTACATGGAAAACTCCCTGAAAGAACAAGAAAAGCTGGGCATTAAGCTGGACAAAGCCCAGCTGATCGCCGGCGTACAGGACGCGTTTGCCGATAAGAGCAAGCTGTCCGACCAGGAGATCGAACAGACTCTGCAGGCCTTTGAAACGCGCGTGAAGACCGCGGCTCAGCAGAAAATGGAAAAAGACGCGACTGAGAACGAAGCCAAAGGCAAAACCTTCCGCGATAGCTTTGCTAAAGAGAAGGGCGTGAAAACCTCGAAAACTGGCCTGCTGTATAAAGTCGAGAAAGAAGGCACTGGTGATGCGCCGAAAGACAGCGACACCGTGGTGGTTAACTACAAAGGCACCCTGATCGACGGTAAAGAGTTTGATAACTCTTATACCCGCGGTGAGCCGCTCTCTTTCCGCCTGGACGGCGTGATCCCGGGCTGGACGGAAGGCCTGAAGAACATCAAGAAAGGCGGTAAAATCAAGCTGGTCATTCCACCGGATCTGGCTTACGGCAAAACCGGCGTTCCGGGGATCCCGGCCAACTCTACGCTGGTCTTTGACGTAGAACTGCTGGATATCAAACCGGCGCCGAAGGCGGATGCACAGCCGGAAGCCGCTGGCGACGCGAAAGCCGCAGACGCGAACGCTGACGCTAAGAAGTAATCGGGTTCAGGCCGCCGTCTCGTCAGAGGCGGCGGCTTTTTTATTGAGCGCAGATATAATTAAAACTGGAAAGATCCTCAGGCGCTGTATTACTTTAGATAGCTTAATAATGATGATGAGCCTGCCCTGACAATAACGACAGGCTCCTGAAAAGGAGTGCTTTTTTTCATGTCCAGGTCGCTTTTAACCAACGAAACCAGCGAGCTTGACCTGCTGGATCAACGTCCCTTTGACCAGACCGATTTCGATATTCTTAAATCTTATGAAGCGGTGGTGGACGGGTTGGCGATGCTCATCGGTTCGCACTGTGAAATCGTGCTGCATTCTTTGCAGGATCTTAAATGCTCTGCCATCCGTATCGCCAATGGTGAACATACCGGCCGCCAAATCGGTTCACCGATTACCGATCTTGCGCTGCGCATGCTGCACGATATGACGGGCGCCGATAGCAGCGTTTCCAAATGCTACTTCACCCGTGCCAAAAGCGGCGTACTGATGAAGTCGGTGACGATAGCCATTCGCAATCGCGATCATCGGGTGATCGGTCTGCTGTGCATCAACATGAATCTGGATGTGCCTTTTTCCCAGATCATGAGCACCTTTATTCCGCCAGAAACGCCGGAGGTCAACTCACCGGTGAACTTTGCTTCCTCGGTTGACGATCTGGTCGCGCAGACGCTGGAATTCACCATTGAAGAGGTGAACGCCGATCGCAGCGTGTCTAATAATGCGAAAAACCGCCAAATCGTGCTGAATCTCTACGAAAAAGGGATCTTCGATATCAAAGACGCCATTAACCAGGTGGCCGATCGTCTGAATATCTCCAAGCATACCGTCTACCTCTATATCCGCCAGTTCAAGAGCGGCGATTTCCAGGGGCTGGATAAGTAATGCGTTTTGCCCTCACGGTGACTGGCCCTGCCTATGGGACCCAGCAGGCGAGCAGCGCCTGGCAGTTTGCCCAGGCCGTATTGCAGGAAGGTCATGAACTGGCATGCGTTTTTTTCTATCGCGAAGGCGTGCTCAACGCTAACCAACTGACGGCGCCCGCCAGCGATGAGTTCGATCTGGTGCGCGCGTGGCAATCATTGCACGATGAACAAGGTGTGGCACTACACATCTGCGTGGCGGCTGCCTTGCGTCGAGGCGTAACGGACGAGCGTGAGGCGCAACAGCTCGCGCTGGCCAGCCACAATTTGCAACCCGGCTTCACGCTGAGCGGGCTCGGCGCGCTGGCGGAAGCCGCGCTCACTTGCGATCGGATGGTGCAGTTCTGATGAAACGTGTGGCTTTTATTTTTTCCTCCGCGCCGCACGGCAGCGCCGCCGGCAGGGAAGGGCTCGACGCCTTATTAGCAACCTCCGCGCTCACCGACGAGATTGGCGTGTTCTTTGTAGGCGACGGCGTTTTTCAACTGCTGCCCGATCAACGGCCGGGTGCAGTGCTGGCTCGCGACTACATAGCCACCTTTAAACTGCTGTCACTGTATGACATCGATCAGTGCTGGCTGTGTGCCGACTCCGCGCGGGAGCGCGGTCTGGACCCCGCTACTCCGTGGGCGGTGGATGTCGAATGCCTGGCGCCGGATGCCCTGCGCGCCCGTCTGCATGAATTTGATGTGATTTTGCGTTTCTGAGGTCCCCATGCTCCATACGCTCAGTGTTTCTCCCTGGCATGCCGATATCGCAGCAATGCTTCGCGTGATGGATCACGGCGACGATCTGTTATTGCTGTCTGATGGCGTCACGGCGGCCATCGCCGGCGGTCGCTTCCTTGAGATCCTGCAATCCGCCCCCATAACCCTCTATGTGCTGCAAGACGACGTTGACGCCCGCGGGCTGGCTGGTCAAATTGCGGACAGTGTCGGTAGGGTTAGCTATACTGATTTCGTCAGACTCACGGTAAAACATGCCGGTCAGCTGGCCTGGTGATGGCGGGATCGTTGTATATTTCTTGACACCTTTTCGGCACCGCCCTAAAATTCTGCGTCCTCATATTATATGAGGCGATTTATTACGTGTTTACGAAGCAAAAGCTAAAACCAGGAGCTATTTAATGGCAACAATTAACCAGCTGGTACGCAAACCACGCGCACGCAAAGTTGCAAAGAGCAACGTGCCTGCGCTGGAAGCCTGCCCGCAGAAACGTGGCGTATGTACTCGCGTATATACCACCACTCCTAAGAAACCGAACTCCGCACTGCGTAAAGTTTGCCGTGTGCGTCTGACTAACGGTTTCGAAGTCACCTCCTACATCGGTGGTGAAGGTCACAACCTGCAGGAGCACTCCGTGATCCTGATCCGTGGCGGTCGTGTTAAAGACCTTCCGGGTGTTCGTTACCACACCGTTCGTGGTGCGCTTGACTGCTCCGGCGTTAAAGACCGTAAGCAGGCTCGCTCCAAGTACGGCGTGAAGCGTCCTAAGGCTTAATGGTTCTCCGTTAAGTAAGGCCAAACTGATTTACCTTAATGTCATACTAAACTCTTAGAGTTTTGGACAATCCTGAATTAACAACGGAGTATTTCCATGCCACGTCGTCGCGTCATTGGTCAGCGTAAAATTCTGCCGGATCCGAAGTTCGGATCAGAACTGCTGGCTAAATTTGTCAATATCCTGATGGTAGATGGTAAAAAATCTACTGCAGAAGCAATCGTATACAGCGCGCTGGAGACCCTGGCTCAGCGCTCTGGTAAAAATGAACTGGAAGCTTTCGAAGTCGCTCTCGACAACGTGCGCCCGACTGTAGAAGTTAAGTCTCGCCGCGTTGGTGGTTCTACTTATCAGGTTCCAGTTGAAGTTCGTCCGGTTCGTCGTAATGCTCTGGCAATGCGTTGGATCGTTGAAGCTGCTCGTAAACGCGGTGATAAATCCATGGCTCTGCGCCTGGCGAACGAACTCACTGATGCTGCAGACAACAAAGGTACTGCAGTTAAGAAACGTGAAGACGTTCACCGTATGGCCGAAGCCAACAAGGCGTTCGCACACTACCGTTGGTAATCCCTTCGGAGTCATAGTCACCAGGCGGGCGCTTCAGATGAGTCGCCCGCTCTGGATAACTTAACTGAACGCCTAAAGAAATAAACGAGGAATCAAATGGCTCGTACAACACCCATCGCACGCTACCGTAACATCGGTATCAGTGCGCACATCGACGCCGGTAAAACCACTACTACCGAACGTATTCTGTTCTACACCGGTGTAAACCACAAAATCGGTGAAGTTCATGACGGCGCCGCTACCATGGACTGGATGGAGCAGGAGCAGGAACGTGGTATCACCATCACTTCCGCTGCGACTACTGCATTCTGGTCTGGTATGGCTAAGCAGTATGAACCGCACCGTGTAAACATCATCGACACCCCGGGGCACGTTGACTTCACTATCGAAGTAGAACGTTCCATGCGTGTTCTTGATGGTGCGGTAATGGTTTACTGCGCAGTTGGTGGTGTTCAGCCACAGTCTGAAACCGTATGGCGTCAGGCAAACAAATATAAAGTTCCGCGCATTGCGTTCGTTAACAAAATGGACCGCATGGGTGCGAACTTCCTGAAAGTTGTTGGTCAGATCAAAACCCGTCTGGGCGCGAACCCGGTTCCGCTGCAGCTGGCGATTGGTGCTGAAGAAGGTTTCACCGGTGTTGTTGACCTGGTGAAAATGAAAGCCATCAACTGGAACGATGCAGACCAGGGCGTTACCTTCGAATACGAAGATATCCCGGCTGACATGCAGGACCTGGCTGACGAATGGCACCAGAACCTGATCGAGTCCGCTGCGGAAGCTTCCGAAGAGCTGATGGAGAAATACCTGGGTGGTGAAGAACTGACTGAAGAAGAGATCAAAAAAGCTCTGCGTCAGCGTGTTCTGAACAACGAAATCATCCTGGTAACCTGCGGTTCTGCGTTCAAGAACAAAGGTGTTCAGGCGATGCTGGATGCGGTAATTGATTACCTGCCATCCCCGGTTGATGTTCCGGCAATCAACGGTATTCTGGACGACGGTAAAGATACCCCGGCTGAGCGTCACGCAAGCGACGAAGAGCCGTTCTCTGCACTGGCGTTCAAAATCGCTACCGACCCGTTTGTTGGTAACCTGACCTTCTTCCGTGTGTACTCCGGTGTGGTTAACTCTGGTGATACCGTACTGAACTCCGTGAAAGCTGCACGTGAGCGTTTCGGTCGTATCGTACAGATGCACGCTAACAAACGTGAAGAGATCAAAGAAGTTCGCGCGGGCGACATCGCTGCTGCTATCGGTCTGAAAGACGTAACCACTGGTGACACCCTGTGTGACCCGGATGCGCCGATCATTCTGGAGCGTATGGAATTCCCTGAGCCGGTAATCTCCATCGCCGTTGAGCCGAAAACCAAAGCTGACCAGGAAAAAATGGGTCTGGCTCTGGGTCGTCTGGCTAAAGAAGACCCGTCATTCCGCGTATGGACTGACGAAGAGTCTAACCAGACCATCATCGCCGGTATGGGTGAGCTGCACCTCGACATCATCGTTGACCGTATGAAGCGTGAATTCAACGTTGAAGCGAACGTCGGTAAACCTCAGGTTGCTTACCGTGAAGCGATTCGCGCGAAAGTTACCGATATCGAAGGTAAACACGCCAAGCAGTCTGGTGGTCGTGGTCAGTACGGTCACGTTGTGATCGACATGTACCCGCTGGAGCCGGGCTCTAACCCGAAAGGTTACGAGTTCATCAACGACATCAAAGGTGGTGTAATTCCTGGCGAATACATCCCGGCCGTTGATAAAGGCATCCAGGAACAGCTGAAAGCTGGTCCGCTGGCAGGTTACCCGGTAGTTGATATGGGTATCCGTCTGCACTTCGGTTCTTACCACGACGTTGACTCCTCTGAGCTGGCGTTTAAACTGGCTGCGTCTATTGCCTTTAAAGAAGGCTTTAAGAAAGCAAAACCAGTTCTGCTTGAGCCGATCATGAAGGTTGAAGTAGAAACTCCGGAAGAGAACACGGGTGACGTTATCGGTGACTTGAGCCGTCGTCGCGGTATGCTGCGCGGTCAGGAATCCGAAGTAACCGGCGTTAAGATCCACGCTGAAGTACCGCTGTCCGAAATGTTCGGTTATGCAACTCAGCTGCGTTCTCTGACCAAAGGTCGTGCATCATACACCATGGAATTCCTGAAGTATGATGATGCGCCGAACAACGTTGCTCAGGCCGTTATTGAAGCCCGTGGTAAATAATCCACAGGATTAAAACCTAAGTCCCGTGCTCTCTCCGGTGGGGAGAGCACTATAGTAAGGAATATAGCCGTGTCTAAAGAAAAATTTGAACGTACAAAACCGCACGTCAACGTTGGTACTATCGGCCACGTTGACCATGGTAAAACTACCCTGACTGCTGCCATCACTACCGTTCTGGCTAAAACCTACGGTGGTTCTGCTCGTG